>CAZSBL010000108.1:0-12043 GCA_964605205.1 uncultured Gemmatimonadaceae bacterium | reverse complement strand
TTCTGCCAGGCGGCGAGCTCGTCGGCGTCGAAGGCGTTGTCGAGGGAGAACATCGGCGCCAGGTGCCGGACTTTGTCGAACTTCTCCGACGGCTCGGCCCCGACCCGCCGGGTGGGGGAGTCCGGGGTCCGCAGCTCGGGGTGCTCGGCCTCGAGCTCCTTCAGCTCCCGGAGGAGCCGGTCGTACTCGGCATCGGTGATGGCCGGGTCGTCGAGGACGTAGTAGCGGTAGTTCGCGTCGTGGAGCTGGCGGCGCAGCTCCCGCGCCCGCTCCTGCAGCTCGGTGAGGTCGGTCAAGTGTGGATCTCGGTGCGGTTTCCGGTCTGGCCGGAGTATAGCCACACGGTGGCGTGATAGACCAGTTCGGTCGGGGGCGTCGGTGGCGTTTGACGGGTGGAATCGCCGGGCGGTATGCTACTCAATGGCGTGCGGGGGATGGGGCGAACGGAGCGGCCGGGCACGGCGGTTGCACTGACCCAAAGCGGCGCGGGACACAGGCAACGGAGGCAGTCATGACGTACGAGGACGAGTATTCGGGAGTCAGCTTCGTGTCCGGACTCTTTCTGGGCGCGGCGATCGGTGCGGGGGTGGCGCTGCTGCTGGCGCCCCAGAGCGGGCGACGGACGCGGCGGGCGCTCACCCGATCATTTGAGGACGCGGCGGATACGGCGGTGGAGCGGTGGGATGACATGACGGACGAGCTCCGGGCCGCGGTACGCAGTCAACGCAAGAAGCTGCTCTAGCCGGTGCCGGAAGAGGCGTCGGGCGCGACGCGGGTGGTGGAGGGGTTCCGGGACGCCTTCGCCAGCGAGCAGCTGGTGGTGGTGAGCAACCGGGAGCCGTACGAGCACCGCTGGGGCGAGGACGTGGGGGAGATTCGTGTCAAGCGGCCCGCTGGCGGTCTGACCTCCGCCCTCGACCCGCTGCTGCAGGCGGTGGGGGGTACGTGGATCGCCTGGGGGAGCGGCGACGCCGACGCGGCGGTGGTGGACGAGGAAGACCGGGTCCGGGTGCCGCCCGAGGAAGAGCGCTACACCCTGCGTCGGATCTGGCTCGACCAGCGCGATGTCCATCGCTACTATCTGGGCTTCGCGAACCAGTTCCTCTGGCCGCTCTGCCATTACCGCCCCGCGCTGACCCGGTCCCGGTCCCGGTACTGGGAACGCTACCGGCGGGTGAACCGCCGGTTCGCGGAGGCGGTGCTCGACGAGACCCGCTCCGGGAGCTCCGTGGTCTGGTTCCAGGACTATCACCTGGCGCTGGCACCGGCGCTGGTCCGCGACCGGCGGCCCGAACTGAGCCTCGCCCACTTCTGGCACATCCCCTGGCCGCCGCTGGAGATCTTCGAGGTGGCGCCCCAGACCCGGGATATCCTGGCGGGGCTGCTGGCCAATGACCTAATGGGCTTCCAGCTCCCGTCGGACCAGCGTCATTTCCTCCACTGCGCCGAGGCGATCATGGGGGCGGACGTGGACTACGACGCGGGCACGGTCTCCATGGAGGGACACACGTGTCACGTCCGGAGCTTCCCGATCTCCATCGACATCGACCAGTTCGTGGAAGATGCATCGGTCCAGGGCGCGGAGGAGAGCGTTGCGGAGCTCCGGGAGCGATACTGCCCGCCCGAAGGGGAGCTGGCCATCGGCGTGGACCGGCTGGACTATTCGAAGGGGCTGCCGGAGAAGCTGAAGGCGCTGGACTTCCTGTGGGAGCGCCACCCCGAGTTCCGGGGGCGGCTGACCTTCGTCCAGGTGGCCGTTCCGAGCCGAACGGACATCGAGGCGTACGACACCCTGGCGCAGAAGGTCGACCGGATGGTCTGGGAGATCAACGACCGTTACGGGACCCCGGACTGGCAGCCGGTGCATCTGATCAAACAGTCGCTCCCGGCCGAGAGGCTGGCGGTGCTCTACCGGGCGGCCGACGCCTGCATCGTGGCCTCTCTACGGGACGGAATGAACCTGGTTGCGAAGGAGTTCGTGGCTGCCCAGGTCGATGGCCGGGGCGTACTTCTCCTGTCCCGGTTCGCGGGCGCGGCCGAGGAGCTGCGCCACGCCTTCATCGTGAACCCGTACGACCCGGAGGACTTCTCCCTCATCCTGCGAGACGCCCTGAACGTGCCCCGGGAGGAGCGGGCCCGGCGAATAGAGGAGATGCGCGGCGATCTCCGCTCCATCTACGACTGGATGGGCGAGATCTTCGCGGAGTGGGGTGAGATCCGGGGCGGCGCCGAGCTGCCCGGCGACCTCGAGGTGGCCATCGACGGCGACGCGTGGTAGCGTGGTCGCTTCGCAGCTGATCCGGCGGAAGCGGGATGGCGAGACGCTCCCGGCCGACGCCCTCGCCGACTTCCTGCGGGCGTTCGACGCCGGCGACATCACCGACTACCAGATGGCGGCCTTCCTCATGGCCGTCTACTTCCGCGGGATGGACCCCTCCGAGCTGAACGTCCTGGTCCAGACGATCATCGGCTCCGGGCAGCGGGTCCGTTTCGATGGGCCCGGACACTACGTGGACAAGCATTCCACCGGTGGCGTGGGCGACACGGTCTCCCTGATCCTGGCGCCGCTGGTGGCCGCGCTGGGCGTGGCGGTGCCGATGATGAGCGGCCGCGGCCTCGGCCACAGCGGGGGAACGGTGGATAAGCTGGAGTCGATCCCCGGGATGCGGATGGACCTGTCGCTGGAGAGGTTCCGGGCCCAGGTGAACGATCTGGGCGTGGCCCTCATCAGCCAGACGCCGGAGATCGCCCCGCTGGACGGCAAGCTCTACGCACTCCGGGATGTCACGGCCACGGTGGAGAGCGTGCCGCTGATCGCCTCGAGCATCATGAGCAAGAAGATCGCCGAAGGAATCGACGCCCTCGTCCTGGACGTGAAAGCAGGCAGCGGCTCGTTTATGCCCGAAGAGGATCGCGCCCTGGCGCTGGCCCAGACGATGATCGAGATCGGCACCGAGCAGGGGATCGATGTGGTGGCGCTGATCACCGCCATGGACCGGCCGCTGGGTCGGGCCGTGGGGAACGCGCTGGAGGTGGCCGAGGCCGTGGAGGTGCTCCGCGGCGGCGGGCCGGCGGACCTGCGCCAGGTCACCGTGGCGCTGGCGGCGGAGATGCTGGTGCTGGGCGAGGCGGCCGAGGACCGGACGGCGGGCCGAACGCAGGCCGAGTCCGCCCTCGACGACGGCCGGGCGCTCGAGACGTTCCGGGCCGTGATCGAGGCCCAGGGGGGTGACCCCGGCGTGGTGGACGATCCATCCCTGCTGCCCACGGCTCCCGTTCAACGCCCGATCCCGGCGGGGCAGGGGGGGCGGGTCACCGCGTTCGCCACCCGGGCGATCGGCGAGGCGGCCGTGGCGCTGGGCGCGGGGCGCGCCACCCTGGACGTCGGGATCGACCCGAGCGTCGGGTTCGTCATGGACGTCGGGCCCGGCGACGTCGTCGAGGAAGGGCAGTCGCTGGCCACCGTCCACGCCGCGAACGAAGAGGCCGCGGCGGCCGCCGCCCGGGCGGTACGTGAGGCCATCACGCTGTCGACCGCCGATCACGCCGACTCCCATCGCGCCGACTCCCATCGCGCCGACTCCCATCGCGCCGACTCCGGCGAGGCGGCGTTCCGGCCGCTCGTTTCCCACCGGGTCACCCGGGACGGGATCGAAACGCTGTAGCGGCCGCGTTTCCCGGCCGCGTCCCAGCGGCCGACCCGAAACCTGTCCCGTTCAACCATGGACATGCCCCGAATCGGGCCGCATGGTCCAAGGCCGGAGGAGAACGAACCCAGACATGGGAGCACGGGGCGGTGACGTCGGAGCTCGACAATGGCATCGTTCAGGTTGCGTCCCGCCAGCACGGCGTCGTGACGCGCGGGCAGCTCCTGGAGGTCGGCCTGACGGCTGAGGGGGTTCGTTCACGCCTGCGATCGGGCCGACTCCTGTCTCTGCACCGGGAGGTGTACCTCATCGGTGCCCTCAGGGGACCGCTCCGACCGGAACGATATCGCGAGATGGCCGCCGTGCTGGCGTGTGGCAGAGGGGCCGCTGTCAGCCACCGGAGCGCTGCCTGGCTTCGGGGGTTGGTTGCTGCCCGGCCGCGGGGACCGGTTCACATCGTCCTGAAGGTGGGTCGGTGCCGCCGGATCGGGATTCTAGCGCACACAGTCAGCTCCCTTCCGGCTGCGGACGTGAGCGTTGCCAACGGCATCCCTGCGACCGGGGTGGTCCGCACCATCATGGACGTGGCCGCCGACGCGGGGTTCCGGGAGCTCGAACGGATGGTCGCCCGGGCGGAGCGCGCGAACCTCCTGACCCTGGAGGAACTCAACGAACGGGTGCAGCGCGCAGGTGGGCGGCCCGGCGTTCGGCTGCTCCGAGCCCTTCTGGGCGTCCCGAACTCCCCGGCCTTCACCCGCTCGCGGGCAGAAGAGGGAATGTTCGCCCTCGCCGCACAGGGTATCGAGGTCCACCGGGTGACCTGGCGACAGATCGAGAATGCACCCTTCGTCGTGGTCCGGCGTCTGGCCGCGACCCTCGCCCGCGCCGAAGCCTTACGCGGTGGTTAGCGACCACTCGCGAGTGCCTGCGAGCCGCCTGGTCACAAACGTGCGCTCAGGCCACGCCATGTGACCAGTCGCTCAGTCCGGACCGTTCCGAGTGGTCGCCGCGGGGCACCAGAGCCCGGTCGGTGACCAACGGTGGTCGGTTCGTTCTCGAGAGGTCACAAACAGATGTTCTTCGGGCCGGGCCACGGCGCGGCCCGGGCTCACGAACCATACGGGGCCCGATCGGATTTCACGACTCGCCATCTCGACCGTCGCGCGCCGGAGGGAGAGCCGCCGCGCGCCGGGTCGACGCCGGGCCGGGGGGGGTCACGCGTCGTCGAGGGCGGACTCGGTCCGGGGGATGGTGTCCTGGCCGGAATCGGGCAGCATCTGGGGCAGGTCGCGCAGCGGTGCGCCGAAGAGGCCCGGGGCGTGCACATCGCAGAGCTCGGTGGGCTGGGTGTTGGGGAGGAAGATCTCCTCGAACATGGTGTGGGGCGGGCACCAGTCGGCGCTGAAGAGCTTTCCGGTACCCCGGTCGATGATGGCGGTGACGAGGCCATCGGGCTGCTGCCACTCGGCCGGGATGGGGAACCGGGGCTCGATCCGCTCGATGATCCGGCCGGTCACGGGGTCCACCGGGAAGCCGGTGGTGGAGTCGCGGGGCAGCCGGGCGATGGAGTCGAGGCTGATCCCGGAGGCCACGTCGACCGAGTCGCCGGCGATGGAGTCCCAGGCGGTCTCCGAGCCGAAGTAGAGGGGCCGCATGAAATCGGCCCATACCGGCGCCGCTTGGGCACCGCCGGCGGCGTTCTCGAGGATCTCCTGGGGCATGTCGAAGCCGAACCAGACGGTGGCCAGGAGGTCGGGTGTGAAGCCGCTGAACCAGACGTCGGTGCCGCCGTTGGTGGTCCCGGTCTTCCCGGCCACGGGGAGCGTGTCGGGCACGTTGCCCCGGTTCGGGTCGCGGATGGAGCGGCCGCTGCCACCGGCGTCCACCACGTCGCGCATGAGGTCGAGCATGATGTAGGCGACTTCGGGCTCGAGCACGCGATCGCGCTCCGGCTCGACCTGCCAGACCACACGGCCCTGGGAGTCTTCGACCCGGAGGATCGGGCGCGGCTCGACCTTCTCTCCCAGGTTGACGAAGGTGGTGTACGCTTCGGCCACGTCGATGGGGAGGACGGTGGGGACGCCGATGGGGAGCGACGGGACCCGGGGCACGTTGGTGGAGATCCCCATCCGCTGGGCGTACTGGGCCACGGTCTCGAGCCCCACGTCGAGCCCGAGCTTCACGGCCACTACGTTGATGGAGGCCAGGAGCGCGCTGCGGAGCGTTACCTCGCCGCGGAAGTTGTTCGTATAGTTGCGGGGCGACCACATGGTGCCATCGGGCATGTCCACGTTCACCGGTGCATCCAGGTACACCCGGGAGACGGGGATCCCGCTGGCGATGGCCGCGGTGTAGACGAAGGGCTTGAACACGGACCCGGGCTGCCGGCGGGCCTGGGTGGCGCGATTGAACTTGGAGTCGTCGAAGTCACGGCCACCGATCATGGCCAGGACATCGCCGTTGCCGGGGTCGAGGGCGACGAACATGCCCTGGAGGTAGGGTGTGGTGCCCGGCGGCACCTCGACGCTGTCGGGGATCTCCTCCCCGTAGCGGATCCCCTCGAAGCCGGGCCAGCTCTCGATCCGTTCCCAGCCGCGCTCCATGGCGCGCCGGGCCTGCTCTTGCAGCTCGAGGTCCAGGGAGGTGTAGACCCGGTAGCCTCCGCTGTAGAGGTCGGAGCCGAAGCGGTCGTCGAGGATGCTCCGGACCCGCTCGACGAAGTAGGGCGCGACGTCATCGGTGCCGAGCTCCGCCCGGCTGGTGGGGATGGGCTCGGCGCGCCAGCGGGCGGCCTCGGCCTCGGTCAGGTAGCCCTGATCGGCCATGAGGCTCAGGACCAGGTCCCGCCGCTGCCGGCCCCGCTCCGGGTGCTCCAGCGGGTTGTAGTGCCCGGGCCGGTTGATGATGGCGGCGAGGAGAGCGGCTTCGGCCGGATTAAGCTCGGAGGCGTGCTTGCCGAAGTAGTTCTGGGACGCCGACTCGATGCCGTACCAGCCCCGGTCGTAGTTGATCTGGTTGATGTAGGCCTCGATGATCTCGTCCTTCGTGTAGACCGCTTCGAGGTCCATGGCCACGTGGAGTTCGCGCAGCTTCCGGCGGAGCGACGGGTCGAAGCCCACCTTCTCGATAAACATGTGCCGGGCGAGCTGGAGGGTGATGGTGCTGCCGCCGCCCACTCCGCCCAGGACCTGGTTCCGGAACGCCCGGAGGTAGCCGAAGATGTCGAAGCCCGGGTGGCTGTAGAAGCGCTTGTCCTCGATGGCGATGAACGCCTGGGGCACGTACTCGGGGAGGCTGTCCAGGTCCACGGGAGTGCGGCGCTCCAGCGCCAGCTCACCCAACAGCTGCCCGTCCTGGCTCAGGATCCTGGTGGACTGCCGGGGCTCCCAGGTGTAGAGCTGGGCCACGGATGGGCAGTCGTAGCACACCGTCTGCCAGGCGCCGATGGCGCCCCCGATGGCACCGCCGGCGAGCCCCGCGGCAACCAGCCCACCGATGGCCAGCAGACCCCACTTCCTGCCGTTCGTCTTCCGCTTCGTCGCCATGGATCGATTCTACACGAGGAGGGCGCCTCGGTTCAACGCGCCGCCTCGAACGCCGCCCGGATCGCCGCCAGCTCCGCCCGCTGCGGCGGCGTGGGCGGGTAGAGCGTGCCCTGCTGCACCCCACCGCCGGTGAAGGCGCGCTGGAGCCGGTTGGCCCGGCGGTCGAGCCGGCTCAGCTCCGGCGAGTCGTCGGCGTCGGCTTCGCGGGCCTCCCGTGCCTCGGCAATGGCGCGGCGGAGCGCACGGATCTCCAGGAGGAAGGCCTCCCTGGCCCGGTAGTCTTCCGGCGAGAGCATCGGGAGCTCCGGGTCTCCATAGACGGCGAAGGTCTCCGACGACGTAGCGTTCCCGGCCTCCAGCGTGACGGTATACGTCCCCGGCGCCACCAGCGGGCCGCGTGGCCCCGTAGGCCGGGCGAGGCGCGGGTCGCGGGCGGTGTCGTTTCCGTCGAGAGGTGCGTAGCGGAGGTTCCAGGGTACCCGGTGGATCACGCCGGCCTCTCCGCTCACGTCGAAGGTCCGGATCGTCTCGCCACCCCGGGTGATCACCAGCCGGGCCGCGTCGGCGGGGCCGGCCAGGAGGTAGCTGAAGAGCGCCGCCGGCGGGTTCGGCCCGTCCCACGGGTCCTGGCCCCGGTACGACGTGTCCTTCCAGTAGAGCCGGAGAGTGGCGTTGCGGGCGGGGAAGAGGTGGACGGCGTCGGCGCCGGACAGATGGCCGAGGGGCGCGGCGTCGTCGAGGATCCAGACGCTACGGCCGTGGGTGCCCACCACGAGGTCGCCGGTCTCGGGGTGGATGACCAGATCGTCGAAGAGGGTGGTGGGCAGGTTTGCCCCGAGCCGCCGCCAGGAGGCGCCGGTGTCGGTGGAGACCCAGAGGGCGTGCTCGGTGCCCAGGAAGACGACGGCGGGGTTGGCCGGGTGCTCGGCGATGACGTTGACGCTCCCGGCGCCCTGGAGCCCCGTGGTGAGCGGGGTCCAGCTCCGGCCCATGTCGGTGGTCCGGTAGACATAGGGGGCGAAGTCGCCGTCCCGATGGGCGTCGAAGGTGACCCAGGCGGCGGCGCGGTCGGCGCGGGATGCGACGACCCGGCTCACGTACGGCCCGTCGGGGCTCGCGTGCGGTAGCGCGGGCACGTTGCCGTCCACGCCCGTCCAGCTCTCGCCACCGTCGGTGCTGACCTGGAGGCGACCGTCATCGGCGCCGACCCAGAGGATATCGGGGTCCAGCGGCGACTCGGCAATGGTGGTGATCTCGCCGTAGCTGGAGGTGCCGTCGTTGCGGGAGAGGGCGATCCGGGCGCCGGGCACGCCCATGAGGGCGAGGGTGTCGCGGTCGGTGGCCCGGGTCAGGTCGTCGGTCCGCTCCCACGTCTCGCCCCGATCCCGTGAGATGAAGAGCCGGTTGCCGCCGACGTAGACCACGCTCGGGTCGTGGGCGCTGACCAGGCTCGGGGAGACCCAGTCCCAGCGGTAGTCCTCGCCCTCGGGCTCCACCGGCGCGATGTCGAGCCGGTCTCCGGTCTCGGTGTCGAGGCGGACGTAGCCGCCGTTCTGGCTGTTGCTGTAGACGATGCGGGGGTCCGACGGGTCGGTCTGATGGTACATCCCGTCGCCGAACCCGATCTGGCGCCAGTCGCCCTCGATGATCCCGGCCCAGTGGCGGGTGGCGGACGGCCCCATCCACGAGTGGTTGTCCTGGAGCCCGATGTAGACGTTGTACGGGTCCCGGGTATCCACACCCAGGGCGTAGATCTGGGCGATGGGGAGGTTGTCGATCCGCATGTAGGTCTCACCCCGGTCCCACGTCTCGTAGAGGCCGGCGTCGCCGACCAGGTAGTAGTGCCGCGAGTCGGCCGGGTCGATCCACATGGCGTGGTGATCGCTGTGGACGCCCACGTCGTAGGTGAGCCGTCCCGAGACGTCGGTCCAGGTGCGGCCGCCGTCCTCGCTCCGCCCGGCGCGCGTGGCCAGCGTGTAGACCCGGTCGGCGTTGGTCGGGTCGATGGTGATGTGGCTGTAGTACATCGGGCGGATGTTGCGGCTGCTCATACGTTCCCAGCTCTCGCCGCCGTCCTCCGTGCGGTAGACGCCGCTGGAGTCGGTGTGCTCGATGATCGCCGCGGCCACGCCGCATTCGTCCGCGGCGGTGGCCAGCCCGATCCGGCCCTTGTCACCCGCTGGAATGCCCCGGGTCAGCCGCTCCCACGTCTCGCCGCCGTCGGTGGAGCGCCAGATCCCGCTCCCCGGCCCGCCCCCGTTGAAGCCCCAGGCGCGACGCAGCCGCTGGTAGGTGGCGGCGTAGAGGATGTCCGGGTCGCATGCGTCGATGGCCAGGTCCGTGCCGCCGGTGAGGGTGTCCACGTACAGGACCTTCGACCAGCTCCGGCCGCCGTCGGTGGTCCGGTAGACCCCCCGCTCGGGCGTGGGCTTCCACAGATTGCCCTGGGCCGCCACCCACGCGATGTCGGGGTTGCGCGGGTGCACCACCACCCGGCCGATGTGGCGGGTCTCGGTGAGTCCGAGGTGCGTCCAGCTCTCGCCGCCGTCGATGGAGCGGTACACGCCACTCCCCCAGGATGTGCTCTGCCGGTTGTTCTGCTCACCCGTGCCCGCCCAGATCACGCTCGGGTCCGACGGCGCGATGGCCAGGTCGCCGAAGGTGGAGGTGGGCTGGTCGTCGAAGATCGGCCGCCAGGTGGTGCCCTTGTTCGTGGTTTTCCAGAGCCCGCCGCTGGCCGTGGCCAGGTAGATCGTGGACGGGTCGTGCGGCAGCGCCTCCACATCGTGGATTCGCCCGCCGGTCACCGCGGGGCCGATGTGCCGGAAGGTCAGCTGGCCGTAGAGCGCCGGTACATCGGGAAGGGGCTCCTGCGCGGCGACGGGCGTCAGTACGACGGCCGGTGCAAGGAGCAGAACTGCCAGGATCGTGAGGAAACCGGGGCGGCACATGTCGTGGTTCTCCGGGCTTGTGCGTGAGTGGTGGTAGGTTACGCGGACGACGTACCAGTCGCCAGTGTTGTCACCCGCCGTCCGCCAGCTGTCCCAACAGCTCCACCAACTGGCCGTGGATCGCCGGGTTCCCGCCCACGATGGCGCCGGCGGCCCTGACGTCGGGGTCACCTTCCAGGCCGGTCACGAGCCCGCCGGCCTCCCGGACGATGACCACGCCGGCGGCGATATCCCAGGGCGCGAGCCAGAGCTCCCAGAAACCGTCGAAGCGGCCGTCGGCCAGATGGCAGAGGTCGAGGGCGGCGGCGCCGGCGCGTCGGATCCCGGACGTGCGCCGCAGGATCGCCTCGAACTGTGTCAGGTACTCGGGGAGCAGGTGCGTGACCTTGAACGGGAAGCCGGTGCCGATGAGGGCGCGGTCGAGACGGTCGGTCTCCGTGACGCGGATGGGCTCGCCATCCCGGAAGGCGCCGCCGCCGTGCCACGCGTGCCACTCGGTGCCGTGATAGCCGTCGACCACCGCGCCGGCCACGAGCCGACCCCGGCGGGCCACGGCCACGGAGGCGGCGAATGCCGGGTAGCCGTGCAGGAAGTTGGTGGTCCCGTCGAGGGGGTCGATGACCCAGAGGTACTCGGCAGCGTCGAACCGGGCCCGCACGGAGGCCGGGTCGCCGAGCTCTGTGGACTCCTCCGCCAGGATCGCGTGATCGGGGCAGCGGCTCAGGACGAGGTCGACGATGGCCTGTTCGGCCTCGAGGTCCACCCGGGTCACGAAGTCGGACGTGCCCTTCTCGTTCCAATCCGCCTGGGCCACCTGTCCCAGGTGTGCGCGGTGGAGGGACCGGGCCTTCCGGGCGGCCTCCAGTGCGATCTCGGCGAGCTGCTTCGGGTCCATGGGCCTCGTTGCCGCGGGTCGTCGGTCTCCGTATCGTTGACGCCTCGGGCTCGGCGTCGGTGGGAAGGTACGGCCGCCCGGCGGTCGGGTACAGCAGGCAGAGAACTTGCGCCGCTGGAACGTAGAATCCCAACCGCTGCAGGGAGGCACGTGATGGCCGGCGAGGAGCAGGGCGCGACCGATGTGGTGCTGATGGTGTGCATCGAGTGCGGCGCGGAGCACACCTTCGCGGGGGGCGAGAGCCCGCCGGACGACCTGGTGTGCGAGAAGTGTGGCGGAGAGGTATTCCGCCGGTTCGAGGATACGACGTCTCCCGGGGAGGCACGGCAGGACTTCGAGGATGTCACGGCCCGGGACCTGGACACCGATGATCCGGAGGGGGATGCGACCCCCGGAGACTTACACGACCTGAACAACCCCTAGATGGCGAGAGAACCGCTGTTCCGAGGCTCGGGCGTCGCCCTGATCACGCCGTTCGACGAGGCGGGGGTCAACACGGCGACGCTGCGAGAGCTGGTCCGCTTCCACCTGGACGCGGGCACCGACGCGTTGATCGTATGCGGCTCCACCGGCGAGGCCGTAACCATGACGGCGGAGGAGCAGGAGACGGCCGTGCGGGTGGTGGTCGAGGAGGTGGATGGTGCGGTGCCGGTGGTGGCGGGGTGTGGGGGCGGCGACACGGCGACGGTGGCGGGGCTGGCATCCCGGGCCCGTCAGGCGGGTGCCGATGCCCTTCTCCTGAGCGCCCCGCCGTACAACAAGCCGCCCCAGCGGGGTCTGGTGGCTCACTTCCGGGCCGTGCTGGACGCGGGCGACCTGCCGGCGATCGTGTACAACGTGCCGGGACGCACGGCGGTGGGGATCGCGCCTGAGACGGTGGCGGAGCTGGCGGAGGACGCGCGGGTGGTGGGGGTTAAGGAGGCCAGCGGCGACCTGTCGCTGATCGGGGACCTCGCCGCGCTGGTCGGCGACAGGCTCGCTATCTGGAGCGGCAACGATGACCAG
>CAZSBL010000107.1:0-12162 GCA_964605205.1 uncultured Gemmatimonadaceae bacterium | reverse complement strand
GATTGCACACCAACAGGTTAGCCGGTTTCAGTCCGGATTTTTGGGGAAAGTCCTGTTTCCGGCCCTTTTCCCGGGACCGTCGCTCGCGTGTGCGCGCTCAGCGCGAGTGCGTGCGGCGTGGCCCTGTACCCGCGAGGATCTCTACACTACCCGCGAGCCGCGCCCTCCCCAACGCTATCCCGCACCCACGCGTCTCCCTTTACTGAAGCCCATCCCACCGTACGAGGAGAACAGCCACCCATGCTGCAATCGTCCAACCGGCGTCGCGGCCTCGGCGTGGTCCTGGCGGCCGTGCTCTGTTTCGGCGCCACGGGCCTGACCCCGGCCGACTACAGCCGCTACCACGACTACGATCAGCTGACCCGGTCGCTGCGCGACCTGGCGGACCACCGGGCGGCCACGCTGGTCTCCATCGGCGAGTCCCGGGAGGGCCGGGACATCTGGCTGATGGAGGTCGCGGGCCCCGGCGATCTGGCCCCCGCGGACCGGCCGGCGCTGCTGGTGGTCGGCACCCTGGAGGCCGACCGGGTGATCGGGAGCGAGCTGGCGCTCTACTTCATCGAGCACCTGCTCACGAGCGACGACGACGCGGTGGCCGAGCAGCTGGCGCGCCACACCTTCTACGTGGTCCCCCGGCTGAACCCCGATGGGGCCGAGCGGATGTTCGCTCGTGGTGCCCGATCGGACTTCCGGGTCACGCTGCGCCCGTCGGATGACGACGTGGACGGGCGGATCGACGAGGACGGCCCCGAGGACCTGGACGGGGATGGGTTCATCACCCTGATGCGGGTCGCCGAGCCCGGCGGCCCTTACATGATCGACCCGGACGACGCGCGGCTGCTGAAGAAGGCGGACGCCAGCAAGGGCGAGACGGGCGCGTACGAGGTTTACCGGGAGGGTACGGATGACGACGGCGACGGCTTCTACAACGAGGACGGCCCCGGCGGCACGGACCTGAACCGCAACTTCCAGCACGCGTACCCCTACTACACGCCGGATGCCGGACCGCACATGATCAGCGAGCCGGAGAGCCGGGCGCTGATGGACTGGGTGCTGGCGCACCGGAACGTGGCGGCGGTGCTGACGTTCGGCGCCAGCGACAACCTGGTGGGCGAGCTGGGCAGCCGGGGCGAGGCGCCGGCGGCGGCGGCGCTGGCGCTTTCGGCGTTCCCGGACGTGCACCTGGAGGCGGCCCGGGGTGAGGGCATGGTCCCGCGCCCGCGCCGGTCACGCTGGGGCTTCGGCTTCTTCGGTCAGCAGGGCCGGGCCACCGAAGAGGCCCGACGGCCGGCGGGACGCCGCCCGGCCACCACGGTGGATGACGCCGACCGGGAGTACTACGGCACCATCGCCGAGCGGTACCGGGAGATCACCGGGATCGAGGCCGTGGCGGGCACACGGCAGGCCGAGGGCGCCTTCCATGACTTCGCATACTTCCAGTTCGGGGTGCCGTCGTTCAGCACCCCCGGCTGGGGGATCGACGCGCCGGACTCCGGCGGGGACGCCGAGGGCTCCGGCAGCGACGCCGAGGGCGCGCGCGGCGACGCGGCCGCGGGGCGGGGCGACGCCGCCCGGGGCGGGCCCCCGGCCATGGCCGCCCGGATGGCCGCCATGCGCCAGCGCAGCGGAGGCGGAGGCGGAGGTGGGGCCGGCAATGGTGCCGACGCGAAGATGCTGGCGTGGATGGACGGTGCCGGCGTCGACGGGTTCGTGCCCTGGACGGCGTACGAGCATCCGCAGCTGGGCGCGGTGGAGATCGGCGGCTTCCGGCCGTACGCCACCACCAACCCGCCAGCGGAGCTCATCGCGGAGCTGGGCGCGAAGCACGCGGAGTTCGCGCTCTACCTGGCGAGCCTGTTCGCCGAGGTCCGGATCGTTGAGACCGCCGTTGAGGCCCATGGCGGCGGGCTATACGAGGTCACGGCCACCATCGAGAACCGGGGCTACCTGCCCACGGCCATGGCCCAGGGGGTGACGGCCGGGGCGGTGGCGCCGCTCATGGTCCAGCTAGACATCGACCCCGACGCGGTGATCACGGGTGACGCCAAGACCTCGTTCCTCCCGTCCCTCGACGGCTCGGGCAGCCGGGAGAGCTACAGCTGGCTGGTCCGGGGTCGACGCGGGCAGGAGGTGGCGCTGCGGGTCGTCGCCCAGAAGGGCGGGACCGCCACCACCACGGTGACCCTCCGATGAACGGCAACGCGCACACGGGAGACACGACCATGACTATGCTGAAGACGCGCGCGTGGACGGCCGTTCGGACGACGGCCACGAACGCGCGGCTCGCCGCGAAGCGGGCCCTCGCCGCGACCGCTACCCTCGCCGTCGCCTGGCTCGCCATCGGGCTCGGGGCGGCCCCCGCGGCGGCCCAGGGGGACCCGGCCCACCGGGTCCAGATCGACTTCAACCGCTGGCACGACCACGCGGAGATGACCCGGGACTTCCAGCGGCTCGAGGAGGCGTACCCGAAGTTCCTGACGGTCTCGTCGCTGGGCCAGAGCGAGGGGGGCCGGGAGCTGATCATGATGACGATCAACAACCCGGACACCGGCCCGGAGCTGAGCAAGGCCGGGATGTACATCGAGGCCAACGTCCACGGGAACGAGATCCAGGGCGGTGAGGTGGCGCTCTACACGGTCTGGTACCTGATGGAGAATTACGAGCGGAACGAGAACATCCGGCGGATGGTGGACGAGCGGGTCTTCTACATCATCCCCTCGGTGAACCCCGACGGCCGGGACTACTTCCTCCACGGCACGGGCTCGGGCTCGCGAACGGGGCACGTCCCGGTCGACGATGACAATGACGGGCTCTTCGACGAAGATGGCCCGAACGACCTGAACGGGAACGGTGTCATCGAGCAGATCCGCAAATACGCACCCGGCCAGGGAGACCATCGGATCAGCCACGAGGACCCGCGCATCATGGAGCCCGTCCCGCCGGGCGAGGTGGGTGACTGGGTGATGCTGGGCTACGAGGGGCTCGACGATGACGGCGATGGCCGCGTCAACGAAGACCCGCCTGGCAGCTACGACCCGAACCGGAACTGGGGTGCCGACTGGCAGCCGAACTACGTCCAGCGAGGCGCCATGGACTATCCGTTCCAGCTGCCCGAGGCCCGGGCGGTGAACGACTTCCTGATGGCGCACCCGAACATCGCCGGCGTGCAGAGCTACCACAACAGCGGCGGGATGATCCTGCGGGGCCCCGGCGCCGAGTGGCAGGGCGCGTACCCGCCCGCCGACATCGAGTTCTACGACGAGCTGGGCGAGCAGGGTGAGCGGATGCTCCCCTACTACCGCTACATCGTCATCTGGAGCGGGCTCTACACCGTCCACGGCGGCTTCATCGACTGGACCAACGACGGGCTCGGGATGATCTCATTCTCCAACGAGCTGTGGGCCAGCGGCCAGTACTTCAACAGTCCGGCGCTCCAGGAGCAGATGCAGGACCCGGACAGCCCCATCGGCGAGCGGAACAGGGCCCGCCTCTGGTTCGACGACTTCCTCGAGTTCGGCGAGCAGTTCCAGGACTGGGAGCCGTTCGACCACCCGGACTACGGCGCCGTGGAGATGGGCGGCTGGCAGAAGCTCTCCGGCCGCATCCCGCCCCGCTTCATGAACGAGGAGCTGGCGCACCGGAACATGGCGTTCACCCTTTTCCAGGCCGATGAGATGCCGCTCATGGTCATGGGCGAGCCCGAGGTCGAGGCCCTCGGCGACCGCGTCTACCGCGTGACCGTCGACATCACCAACGACCGGATCGCCCCCACCATCACGGTGCGCGCGGCAAACAACCGGGTGGTGCGGCCCGACCTACTGACCGTGGACGGCGCCGAGGTAATCACCGCTGGCTGGGTCGAGAACAGGTTCCGACCCGGCCCCACCGACAGGATCGAGCAGCACGACCTGAGCCGGATCATGATCCGCAACGGCCACCCGGGGAACACCACCCGGACCGTGGAATACGTGCTTAAAGGCTCCGGCACCGCGACCCTCACGTACGACAGCCAGAAGGGCGGGACGGTGAGCCGGGAGGTGCGGCTGCGGTAGGTGCCGCGGAGGCGCGGAGCACGCGCGGAGAACTTCTTGTCGGCGGAAGACGCGAGCTTAGCTTTGCGTTGGCATCACGGAGGCCGGGGTCGGGTTCACCCACACCAGCCGTCGGGGGCTCTCTCCCCCGGAACGGCGGCCTCGCCGGCATGCCGCTCTCTGCTCTCAGATCTCAGCTCTCAGATCTCAGAACGCCGCCTCGCCGGTGATATCCTGCCCCAAAATCAGCGTGTGGATGTCGTGGGTCCCCTCGTAGGTGTAGACGCTCTCGAGGTTCGCCATGTGGCGCATGGCGGAGTACTCGACCAGGATCCCGTTGGCGCCCAGGAGCCGCCGGGCCTCGCGGGCTGCCTCGGTGGCCATGTCCACCATGGCTCGCTTGGCCAGCGAGACCTGCTGCGGGCGCATCTTCCCCTGGTCCTTGAGGCGCCCGAGCTGGAGGTTCAGCAGCTGGCCCTGTGTGATATCGGTGAGCATCTCCGCCAGCCGCTGCTGCTGGAGCTGGGTGGCGGCGATGGGCTTGCCGCCGAACTGGACGCGCTCCCTGGCGTAGGAGAGGGCCTCGTCGTAGCACGCCATGGCGGCGCCCACGGCGCCGAAGGCGATCCCGTAGCGGGCCTGGGTCAGGCACATGAGGGGGCTCTTGAGCCCACCGCTGTCCGGGAGCAGCGCGTCCTCGCCAACGCGAACGTCGTCGAGCACCAGCTCGCTGGTATCGCTGGCCAGGAGGCTGAGCTTGCCCTTCTGGTCCCGGGCGGTGAAGCCGTCGGCGTCGGTGGGGACGATGAAGCCCTTGATGGACGAGATGTCGTCGATGTCACCGGTCTTGGCCCAGATGATGGCGATATCGGCCATGGACCCGTTGGTGATCCACATCTTCGACCCGTTCAGGACCCACTCGCTACCGTCCTTGCGGGCGGTGGTGAGCATCCCCCCGGGGTTGGAGCCGAAGTCGGGCTCGGTGAGGCCGAAGCAGCCGATGACCTCGCCGGTGGCCATGGGCGGCAGGTACTTCTCTCGCTGCTCCTCGGTACCGAACGCATAGATCGGGTACATGCAGAGGGCGCCCTGGACCGACGCGAAGGAGCGGATCCCCGAGTCGCCGCGCTCGAGCTCCTGCATGATGAGCCCGTACGCCACGTTGTTCAGCCCGGCGCAGCCGTACTTCTCGGGCAGATTGGCGCCGTAGATCCCGAGCTCGGCCATCTGGGGGATGAGCTCGGTGGGGAAGCGGTGCTCGATGTACGCGTCCTCGATGATCGGCATCACCGCGTCGTCGACCCACTGGCGGACGGTGTCGCGCACCATCCGCTCCTCCTCGCTCAGGAGCGAGTCGACGTCGTAGTAGTCAACACCCTGGAATTTCGCCATGCCTCGTCCGGTTCGGTCGGTGGAAAATGAGGCCGGAAGATAGCCCCGGTCGGGGCCTGCGGGAACCGGCGGCCCGGCGCTTCCCGGCCCGTGGCCGGGGAGTCGGACGACGGCCGGCCCGCCTCGTGCGCTGCGGTCCCCGGCCCCGGCCTCAGCCTTCGTCGGTGGCCAGCACGTTCGTCTCCCGGAGCCGGTCCGCCAGGACGTGCATCACGCCGATGGCGGTGGTGGGGTAGTCCTGCAGGAGTACGTGGAAGTCCTCGCGGGCGATCCGGAGCGCCACGCCCTTCGACGTGGCCACGCAGTCGGCGGAGGTCGGCAGATCGGACACCACCGACATCTCCCCGAGGACGCCCCCCGGCCCCACGGTGGCCAGCTCCCGGCCGTCGCGCGTCACCCGCACCTCGCCCTCCACGATCACGTACGTGGCCTGCCCTCGCTCGCCCTGCACGATCAGCTGCTCGTCGGCCTTGAAGCGGTACTCGTTCGCCACCCGGGCGATGGTGACCAGGTCTTCGGCCAGTACGTCCTGGAAGAGCGTGACGTTCTTCAGGTGCAGGACCTTCTCGATGTTGGTGATCATGGTCACTTCTCCATCCCTCTGGATCTCCGTAGCGAGCCGCCGGGCCGGCGTCCCTCTGGCGTACGCCGGCCGCTCCAGCAGCGTCGCGGCGGCATCGGACAGCGCACCGTCCGACAGCACCCGTACGGCCGCGGCCAGCGCCGTCTCCTTCACCAGCTCGTGGTCGTCGTGCCGGATCCGGTCCAGGAGCGACGACGCCATGTCCTCCCGGCCGGCGGCGCCGGCCCACCACGCGGCGCACGTCCGCAGCCACGGGTCACTGTGCCGCATGAGCGTCTCCGCCGACCGGGCCGGGCCCTCCGCCGATCCCGGGCTGCGCTCCGGACGGGACTCCGGGTCGACCTTCTCCAGGCGGGCTATCCGGGCGAGCACGGTAACGTCCTTGAGCCAGACGGCGAGCTTCTGGATCGACGGCGTCTGCCGGGGCCCGAACTCGCACCGGGTCAGCGCTTCCGGTACTCGCCTGCCGGTGGTGCGCACGGCGTAGCCGACGCGGCAGAGCCCCCGGTGGATCCGGTTGCGGAGCGCCTCATCGAGGACCGTGTCCCGGAACGCCGGGTCGGCCAGGCCGAGGAGGCGGCGCACGGCCTCGAGCTCCTGGCGCCCCACCTCCCTGGCGGCGGCGGCCAGGGGGCCCGGCTCGCCGGTCTCATCGACCAGTCCGGCGGTGACCCGCAGGAGCGCGCCACGCTTCTCCTTCTCCCGCTCCAGCGCCCGGGCAAGGGCGCTCAGTGCCTCGGGTGTCGGCTCGGCGGCCAGCACGCGATAGAGCTCCGCGCGCACGGCCGCCAGCGGCGGCGCCTTGTCCAGCGTCCGGATGATGGTCGGCTGGATCTCCGGTCCGTACTCCTGCAGCGCCTGGCGGGCGATGGCCCGGGTGGGCCGGTAGGCGAGGTTCTCGATGAGGACTCTGGCCACGGTCTCGGTGGCCTCCGGGTCTCCTGTGGTGCGGGACCGGCCGAACAGGTGGCGCAGCGGGTTGAGCGTGAGTCGCTCCACCAGGTCGGCGGCCCGGAGCGCGAACCGGGAGAGGTGGCGACGGGTGGCGCGCACGCCGCTCTCCCCGGGCGAGGTCAGGAGCACCAGGGTATGCGCCCACGCCCGGTCCCGGTACTCGCAGATGATGCGCTCGGTGATGTGCCGGGTGAAGCGGAAGCTGAGGAGGTTGGCGTACTTGAGCAGCCGGTTGAACCGGTCGCAGACCACGTCCTGGATCAGCGGGATGCTCTCCCAGGCGATCTCGTTGATCAGGAGGAAGTCGTAGTAGCGCCGGCGGAGGAGCTGGCGGAACCGTAGGCTGGTGTCTGCCTGGTCGCCGAGCTCGGCGGTGTCTCCGAACCGCTCCATGACGTCGTACGTGCAGAGCGGAAGGTCGTAGTTGATGTGGGCGTTCATCCCCAGGAGCATGTCCTGGAGGAGGTTGGTCCGCCGTGTGACCGCCGAGTCGAAGCAGAGCGCCCACGGCGGTGGCGCGGAAGCCGGGTCCTCCCGGTAGAGGTCGTCGGCCTCGAAGTACATCTCGCCCATCCGGCAGCAGATGGCCTCCGACCAGGCGTGGTCCCGGAACCGCCCCTCCCGCAGGTTGCGCCGGAGCTCGCCCTTGAACGTCCGGTACATGAGCAGGAAACGCTCCCGCCGGTCGCCGGTTCGCCGCAGCTCATCGAGCCGCCGGTCCATGCGGTCGATGACCCGGTCGAGGTCGGGGGTCTCACGGGTGGCGGCCTGTGTCATGGGAGCGGTATCGGCAATCAGTCGATGCGCCGGACCACGGCGTCGGCGAACTGGTCGGTGCCGGCGGAGCCGCCGATGTCGCGGGTCCGATCATCGGGTCCGCACTCCCGCAGGCAGCGGGTCAGCGCCGTCCGGATCCGCTCCGCCACCGCCTCCTGCCCGATGTGCTCGAGCATCATGCACGCGGCCAGCATGTGCGCCGTGGGGTTCGCGATGTTCCGACCGGCGATGTCGGGCGCGGAGCCGTGCACCGGCTCGAACATGGCCACGTCATCCCCGATGTTGCCGCCGGGCGCCATCCCGAGACCGCCCACGAGCCCGGCCATCAGGTCGCTGAGGATGTCGCCGAACATGTTCTCCATGACCAGCACATCGAACTGGTGCGGATTCAGGACCAGGTTCATGGCGCACGCGTCGATGATCATGTCCTCGAACTCGATCCCCTCGTACTCCCCGGCCACCTCGTGACCCACGTCGAGGAAGAGCCCCTGCGTATACTTCAGGATGTTGGCTTTGTGGGCGAAGGTGACCTTCTTCCGGCCGTTGGCCTCCGCGTAGTCGAAGGCGTAGCGGACGATCCGCTCGGCGCCGAACCGGGTGATGATCATCACGCTCTCCGCCGCCGCCTTCGGGTCGCCCTCCATCCCGATATAGTGCTCCACACCCACGTAGAGCCCCTCGGTGTTCTCCCGGATCAGCACCAGGTCGATATCCTCGTAGCGGCTGCCGGACATGAGCGTCACCGCCGGCCGCACGTTGGCGTACAGGTCGAACTTCTTCCGCAGCGCCACGTTGATCGAGCGGAACCCGTGACCCACCGGCGTGGTGAGCGGGCCCTTCAGGATCACACCCGTCTCCTGCACCGAGTCGATGGTGGCCTGCGGGAGCGGGTCGTCCACCTCGTGGACGCCGGCCATCCCCGCGATCTGCCGGTGGTACTCGAGGTCCGCGCCGGCAGCCTCCAGCACCCGGAGCGTGGCTTCCGTGATGGACGGGCCGATCCCGTCGCCGGGGATCAATGTAACGGAGGTACTCATGCCTTCACCTGCTTCCCACATAGTCCGGGTTGTACCGATGCTCGGTGTACCGCTCGCTCCACTCCCGCAGCTCCTCGAGCTTGCGCGGGTTCTCCTGCCCGCCCTGGAGCGCGTGGCCCAGCAGATTCAGGGTGCGCCGCCAGAGCACGTCGGTCAACGCATCCCGCCGCAGCATGGCCCGGGCCACCTCCTCGCCGCCCGGCAGGTACGTGATCGCTCGCACCGCCGCCAGCCCCGGGTGATCGGTGAACACCGACCGCGTGGCCGGCGTCATCAGGTAGACGTACGGCCCCACCCGGGCCCACAGCGATCCGCCCCGCTCGATCTGGTCGTACGGCTGCTCGAGGTGCAGCACCGCCACGTTCCCGCTCATCCGGACCGAGTCCACGCCCTGGAACCGGGCGTAGTACGGCGCCACTTCCTCCACCGTCGGCGGCTCCGGCGGCGGGTCGACGTACTCCTGCAGCTGCTCGCAGCCCACGGCCGCGAGCGCGACGATGGCAGCGCAGGCCGTCCGGCCCGCTCGCACTGCTGAGCTCACGTTCCTCGCTGGTCTGGTGGATCCCGCCGGCGTCTACCCTTCGTCCCGGATCAAGGTTCGCGCCAGTGCCTCCGCGGCGCCGGCCACGCCAGCGCTCACCGTCTCTACCGGCCCGGCCCGGACGGTGTGCACCCAGAGCACTCGCCCGCCTTGGATCGAGGCCAGCGCGGCCGCCAGCTCCACGGTCACGCCCGTCGAGTCGGTCACGACACCGGTGCCCAGGGGCACCAGCGCCAGCTGCGCGTCGAGCACCGCCCCGAGACGCCGGAGGTCACCGTAGAGGGGATCGGCGAGGCGGATCCGGTCGCGCCGATCCTCGATCAGGCGCCGGGGTGCGTCGAGGGCGAACCGGGCCGGGATCGATGCCACGGCCGCCTCGACCGCCGCGGGCCGGACCCAGTCGGTGCCGGGCGAGCGCTCGGTGAGCCAGAAGACCAGCTCGGCCTCGAGCTCCCGGGGCTCGCCGGCCCGGGCGGGCACGATCATGACCCGTGCGCCGGCCAGGTCGAGGGGTGCGGGCGGGGGCTGATCCCCGGGATCCTGTCGCCCGCCGCACGCAGGCAGGAGCGTCACGGTGAGGGCGAGGACGAGAATCGGGATCGCGGTGCCCGTGGAGGTCATGCGCAGTACTGGGGTCGGTGTCATCGGCTAAAGCAGGTGTCCGCCGTCCACCGGGAGCACGACGCCGGTGATGTGACGGGCCTGCTCCGAGCAGAGGAAGATCACCGCGTGGGCCACGTCCTGGGGGCCGCCGAGGCGTCCGAGGACCGCCTCCTCCCGGGCGGCATCGAGGATCTCGGCCGGCACCGACTCCGTGAGCCGCGTGGTCCGGATGTAGCCGGGCGCCACCGCGTTGACGTTCACGTTCGACGCCCCCAGCTCCACCGCGGCCGAGCGGGTCAGCCCGATGAGCCCCGCCTTCGACGCGGCGTAGTTCGCGAGTCCGAACTCGGGGCGGAACCCGTGGATCGAGGCGACGTTCACGATCTTGCCATCCTGCTGGGCGCGAAAGATGGGGGCCACCGCACGGATGACGTTGAACGCGCCGGTGAGGTTGGTGGCGATGACGTCGTCCCACTCCTGGTCGGTCATCCGCCACATGGCCCGGTCCCGCCCGATCCCGGCGTTGTTGATCAGGATGTCGAGCCGGCCCAGCTCCTCCTCCGCCTCCTCGACGAACGCCTCCACCGCCTCCGGGTCACGAACATCACAGACCCGACAGAGTGTCCTCACCTCGAGCTGCCGCAGCTCCCGGGCCGTTCGGGCGGCCTCGTCGCGCACGCTCTCGTCGGTGTCCAGGTAGTTGATGGCCACACTCACCCCGTGGCGGGCGAGCTCCAGCGCGGTGGCCCGGCCGATGCCGGTGGCGCCGCCGGTGACGATGGCGCCCCGGCCCCGCAGCCCGCCGAACCAGGCGGCCGGCTTCGGCTGCGTCTCTTCGACCACCTGCGCCAGGAGCTCCTCGAGGACCTCGACCTCGTCCACCACCTGGGGGCCGGGCTTCGGCGGCTCGGGATCGCCGTTGCTGCGGTCGTGCGGGGGCTCGCGGGCAGGCTCGTCGGTCATGGACCCCCTTTCGGAGCGGCCGCGGTGGGAGTGGCGTCAACTCGACAGGATGGGGTCCGAATTACCGCAATGTCAAGCGACGCCGGCGCTTATCCCTCCTCGCCGACGTCAGGCTCCCCGTCACCGTCGTCCTTGATGGCCGCGCCGTGCTTGATGCTCCGACCCTCCACCATGAAGACCACGTCCTCGGCGACGTTGGTGGCCAGGTCGGCGATCCGTTCCAGATTCCGGCTGACCAGGACGATATCGATCCCGGCGCCGATCTTTCGCGGGTCTTCCATCATATGGGTCAGGACGATGCGGAAGACGTTCTCGTGCAGCTCGTCGACCCGGTCGTCCCGGTCACCGATGGTGTGGGCCAGCTCGGCGTCGCTCTGGACGAAGGAGGCCAGCGCATCGTTGAGCATCTCGGTGGCGATGCCGGTCATCTCCTCCAGCTCCGGCAGATGGGGGAGTGGCGGTGCCTCCACGATGTAGCCCAGGGCGTGGGCGATGTTCACCGCGTGGTCACCCACGCGTTCCAGGTCATTGGAGATCTTCATGGCCATGGTGATGAACCGGAGGTCCCGGGCCATGGGCTGCTGGAGGGCCAGGAGGCTGATGGCCTGGTTGTCGATGCTCATCTCCAGGTCGTCGATCTCCGGATCCCGGTCGATGACCCGCTCGGCCCGCTCGATGTCCCGGGCCAGGAGCGCTTCCACCGCCATGTCCACCTGCTCTTCGGCCAGCCCCGCCATCCGGACCAGGGTCTCCTTGAGCCTGTCCAGCTCCTCCTCGAAATGGCGGTGCTGCTTCATCCGAACCTCCCGGTGATGTAGGCTTCCGTCCGCTCCTCCACGGGGTTCGTGAAGAGGCGGTCCGTCTCGCCGTACTCGATGAGCTCGCCCATGTACAGGAACGCGGTGTAATCGCTGATCCGCGCCGCCTGCTGCATATTATGGGTCACGATCACCACCGAATAGTCCTGCTTCAGGTCGAACAGCAGCTCCTCGATCCGCTGGGTGGCGATGGGGTCCAGCGCCGAGGTGGGCTCGTCCATGAGGATGATCTCCGGCTCGATGGCCAGCGCCCGGGCCACCACCAGCCGCTGCTGCTGCCCGCCGCTGAGCCCGAGGGCGCCGTCGTGGAGCCGGTCCTTGACCTCGTCCCACAGCGCCGCCTGGCGGAGCGACCGCTCCACCAGCTCGTCCATGTCTCCCTTGAACCCGTTGATCTTCGCGCCGAACGCCACGTTGTCGTAGATCGACTTCGGGAACGGGTTCGGCTTCTGGAAGACCATCC
>CAZSBL010000106.1:0-12206 GCA_964605205.1 uncultured Gemmatimonadaceae bacterium | reverse complement strand
GACTTCCCGGGCCCGCTCCAGGGCCGGGTAGATGAGGCGGTTCACGTGCCCCAGCCCCGTGCCTGCGATGACGATCCCCCGGTACCCCTTTTCCACCAGGGCGTCGATGACGTCGGGCTGCATTCCCGGATAGTAGTACGCGAGGGTCACCCGGGAATCGAAGGCCGGCCGGACCGTCACCTCCCGGTCGTCCCGGCGGGGCCGGTAGTCCTCGGTGAGGGGAGTGATCCGGTCGTCCTCCACCATGGCCACGGGGATGTCTCCCAGGGTCCGGAAGGTGCTCCGGACGGAGCTGTGCATCTTCCGCACCCGGGTGCCCCGGTGCAGGAGGTTGTAGAGATCCGAGGTGGGGCCGAACATGCAGACCAGCACCTCGGCGATGGGTCCGTGGCCGGCGGCCCGGGTGGCGTTGATGAGGTTCTGGGCGGCGTCGGAGGAGGGTCGATCCGAGGACCGCTGACTCCCCACCATGACGACGGGCACCGGGGGATCCTGGACCATGAAGCTCAGGGCCGCTGCCGTGTGGTGCATGGTGTCGGTCCCGTGGCCGATCATGATCCCGTCCCAACCGTCCCGGATCGCCTTCCCCACCTCCTCCGCCAGGACCAGGTACTGGTCGGGGCCCATGTTCTCGCTGAAGACGCCGAACAGCTTTTCCGTCTCCAGGTTGCAGATGTCCGCCAGCTCCGGCACCGAGCCGTACAGCTCGCCGGGGCTGAACGCCGGGATCACCGCGCCGGTACGGTAGTCCAGCCGGCTGGCGATGGTGCCACCCGTCCCCAGCAGCTTCACGTTCGGGTGCGCCTCGTCTCGCGGGAACTCCTGCTCCGGGATCCTGTAGTTCGCCTCCCGGTACCCGAGCTTCTCGAGCCGCTGCACCGTATCGTGACGCACGCCGATGTTGTAGCCCGTGCCCAGTTTCAGCACGATGTGCTCGGCGTCGGATGTCTCGCTCCGGGGCAGGATCAGCCCGATGAACTCGCCCCGCGTGGTCTCCGCCCGCACCTCGCACCAGACGGTCACTCCGTGCTCCCGCATGACCTCCAGCGCCGGGCCCCGGTAGCCGCCGTTGTCCTGGCTCATCCCCGCACCTCCACCGGCTCCCCGGCCTCTGTCTCCACGCCCAACGCGACCACGATCCGCTCCCGCGCCACCCGCGGGTCCACCCTCCCCCGCAGCTCCCGCAGCACTTCACCCATGGCCCATTCCACCAGTGCGTCCATCCCATCGGGCCCATCCGGCGACGGACCATCCACCGGCGCCCGGCCCGCTACGTCCGCCACCCGCTCCCGGAGCCGGGCGTCGGCCGCGGCAGTGGGCCGGTACGCCGCCAGCACCTCGTCCACCGGCCGCGTCGGATCCGTGGCCACGGCGTCGAGGGCCGGGACCAGGGCGTCGGTTCGCAGCTCCCCGCACTCCAGCGCCCGGACCAGCGGCGCCACCCGGTCGGTCGGCGGCACGCCATCGTACGGGGAGGGCTCGCCGGCGTAGCTGCGGGGGTCGTCTCCCGGCCGTGATACCGCGCCCGTGCGCTCCGGCTGCGCCAGCTCCCCGGTCCGCACCCGTCGGGCCCAGAACGGGACCCGGAGCCGGAGCGCGTCGGCGAGGCGCCGGGCCACATCGCCGGCCTCGGGGTCCAGGGCGTCGAAGAGGTCGGCCCAGGGCGCACCGGCCAGGCGGTGGGCCGCCTCGTCGTCGAGGCCCAGCGCCTGGTACCGGCTCATCCGGTCCCACGGCGTCTCCCGCATCCCGTCGCGCACCTCGGCCACCAGCGCATCGGCGATGGGCAGCGGCGGCGTGTCGGTGTCCGGGTACATCCGGTCCGGACCCGGCAGGAGCCGCTCGAAGCCGGTGGTCATGTCATCGTTGGCCATCCGGGTCTCGGCGGGCACGCCGTCCAGCGCCTCCCGGGCCCGGAGTATGATCTCCCGGGCGGCCGTGTCCGCGTCCCGGGTGGGGGCCCAGACCACCACCACGGCGTCGTCTTCCTCGGCCTCGAGAGCGGCCCGCAGCTCGTCCCAGTGGTGGCCGTTCAGCGTGCCGCGGGCGGCGTCGGTGTGGGTCAGGAACGGCCGGTCCGTGGGGCACGCGATGACCCGGACCCGCTCCGCCAGCTCGTGGCTGAAGTCGAGCCCCGGCTGCGTGCGGTGGGCCAGCAGCCCCGCGAAGCCCGGGAGCCGGACCGCCACCACCGCGTCGCCCCGCTCGATGGCGTTCCGCATCGGGCGGAAGTCCGACTGCCTCAGGATCGGGAGGGCGTCCATCACCAGCGACGACGTCTCCCACGCCGGGTCCCGGGTGCTCCGCTGCCCGCCCGGCGGGTCCGCCAGGTCCACGTGCTCCACACCCCGCTCCCGGAGCGCTTCCCGGACCCGGAGCAGGTTGAGCTGGCGGAACGCCTCGATGTGGGTCAGCAGTGGGAGGCCCCTGTGGTGCGGGACCCCCTTGATCTCGACCCGTCGGCCGCCCGCCACACTCACATTCACGTCCTGCCTCGCCGCGCCCGCGCCTCGTCGGACCTTCCCCGTCGAGCGGGCCACCCGGGCCAGCAGCTCGGCGCCCGCCTGCAGCTCCCACGGCGTCATGAGGTCCGGCTCCGTCACCACCTCCGTCAACGGCATGCCGAGTCGGTCCGTCCGGAAGGTGATCCGATGGCCCACGTCATCGACCTCGCGGCACGAGTCCTCCTCCAGTGAGAGCTGCCGGATCCGCAGCTCCCGGTCGATCCCCAGTGCCGGGACCCGAAGCGGGATCGCGCCCGTGAGGCCCACCATGGCCGTCCGCTGGAACCCCGTCGGGATCGAGCCGTCCAAGTACTGCTTCCGCATCACGTGGAGCTCGCTCACCAGGCTCAGGCCGGACAGCTCCGAGATCTCCACCGCGATCCGGACCGCTTCCTCGTCGATGTGGAACGGGGGCGTGTCGTCCATCTCGTACGTGCACACCGTGCCCCGCTCCAGCAGGTAGACGATCTCCTTCTGCGTCTTGAACTCCATCAGCGCCGTGCGGTCATACTCACCCAGCTCGCTGAGCGTCGGCCGCATGTGGCGCAGCACCTCCGAGTCCACCACGTCCACCCGCCGCCCCGCCGGACAGCGGCAGAAGAGCTTCGACTCGGTCAGGAGCTGCTGATGGACCTCGAGACCCGACATGAAGCCGAGGCGATCGTAGTCCGCCGGCGTCATGGCTTCGAGCGGCTTGTCCGGGAAGTCGAGCGCCGGATCGGTGCGCGGATTCAGCTCCGGGGGCGGCTTCACGGCGTGCTCGCCCGGCGACGCGCCGGCCCCGGCGTTCGTGGCCGGCCCGGCGTTCCCGGCGTCAGCGGATTCGGTCATCTATGCGGCCCACTCCAGGTTTCGATTCGACAGGCGTCGAATGATGACCTTCCGGGCGAGGTCCCACAACCTGCGCCCTCTCGTTTGGGTCCCGGTACGTTTCTTCCTATCCTATGCTGATCGACTCCTGTCCCCCGACACAACGGAAAGCACAATGAGCGCCATAGACCAGACGTACCGCGCTACCCAGCCGTCCGATCACGCCGGGCCGAACCTGCCCCGCCACCGGGTCGAGTTCCCACCGCCCGCCGTTGACGAGACGCCGGACCAGGACGAGGCGGCGTTCCAGCTGGTGGAGGACGACGAGCGAACGGAGATCCGGTTCCACGAGTACGGCGAGATCTACCGCCGGCAGGGGCTCTACGAGCAGCTCTTCTACGACCGGCTCAAGTGCCAGAGTCCGGGGAAGGTCTCGGAGATCCTGCAGGCCACGCTGGAGAAAAACGACTGTCATCACTCGGAGCTCCGGGTCCTCGATCTGGGCGGCGGCAACGGGATGAGCGGCGAGGCCGTGGCGAAGTACGGCGTGGCGCGGCTCGTGGGCGTCGACATCGTGCCCGAGGCCCGGGATGCCGCGTTCCGGGACCGGCCGGGGCTCTACGACCACTACTACGTCTGCGACATGGGCAACCTGAGCGACAACGAGCGGTCGGAGCTCGAGGCGTGGAACTTCAACTGTCTCCTCACCATAGCCGCCCTCGGGTTCGGCGACATCCCGGCCGATGTCCTGGCCGAGGGCCTCGACCTGGTCAACGACCGCGCGTGGATCGCGTTCAACATCAAGGAAACGTTCCTCGACCCGGCGGATAACAGCGGCTTCTCCCGCATGGTCCGGGAGCTGGTCTTCAGCGACTACATGCAGCTCCACCACATGGAGCGCTACCGGCACCGCCTCGCCATCGATGGCAAGCCCCTCTACTACTACGCCGTGGTGGCCCGGAAGACCGGCCGACCGCTGCCGGAAGGCGTCGTGTAGCCACCAGGCCCGGTCAACCGCGTCTCCGCGGTTTACGAGGCGCCCGTCCCGCAGAAGCGCAGGGCGGTGAGCGCCACCACCTTCGTGGCCGTCTCCAGCTCGTCGATGGCGACGTACTCGTCGGGGGCGTGGGCGCGGCGGACGTCGCCGGGGCCGAACAGCACCGTGGGCGTCTCACCCTCGTTGGCCAGCAGCCGCATATCGGCGCCGTACGGCATGCCCCGGATCTCCGGAGGCGCGCCGGCCACGGCGTCGAACGCGCCGCGGGTGGTGGTGACGATGGGGTGATCGGCGGCGGTGGCGGCGGGAGAGAACTGCCCACCCCACCACTCCACCACCGGCGGGTGGGCCCGGAGCCACGGGTCATCCCCGGCAGCTTTCTGGTGCGCCTCGGCGACGACGCTCTCGAGCTCCCACCGGGCCACGCCGGGGTCCTCGTCGGGCGCGATGCCGAGCCGGCCCTCGAAGACCAGGGATTCCGCCACGGTCGACGCCCAGATCCCCGCCCGGACGATACCCACGCAGAGCGCGTAGGGGAGCGCGTCGTCGGCGAACATCGGGTGCCGGGGCTGCCGGTCCGGGTCGTTCCGCTTCTCCTCGAGCGCCTGGAGCGCCCGATAGATCGGCAGGAACCGGGCGATGGGGTCCACCCCTTCGGCCCGGAGCGCCCCGTGGGCCGCCTTCCCCGGGATCGTCACCCGGAAGTTGAACGCCCCCGCCTGCGCCGGGGCCAGGACCAGCGAGGTGGGCTCCAGCACGATGGCGCCGTCACCCGTGTACCCCCGGCGTACGGCCGCCAGCGTCCCGAGGCCGCCATCCTCCTCCCCGACCACGCTGTGAACCAGCACCTCGCCGGCCAGCGTGGCGCCCGCGTCCCGGATCGCCTTCAACGCGAAGAGGGCACAGAGCAGCCCACCCTTCATGTCCGCGCTCCCCCGGCCGTAGACCCGCTCGTCGCGCACGGTCATCTCGAACGGTGGCACGGTCCAGCGGTCCCGCTCCCCGGCAGGTACCACGTCGACGTGGCCGTTGAGGACGAGCGTACGGCCGGGGGCCGCTCCGGCGCCCGGACGCCCGAACCGCCCGACAACGCCCAGCGCCTCCTTCCGGCGCAGCTCCTCGGAGTACGCCGGGTCCCCGCGCAGCGACGCCAGGTCGAGCTCCCACACGTCGACCTCCAGCCCGAGCCGCTCCATGAGCGCGGCCACGTACCGCTGGGCCGGCGTCTCCTTGCCGCCCGAGCTGTCGATGGCGATGAACCGCTCCAGCGCATCCAGGAGCCCGGCAATGTCCACCGCGTCCACGACCCGGCGCTCGACATCGGTGAGCCCGCTCACGGCGTCCCCTCCGATCGCCGCCACCCCGATGACGGCAACGGGCGCCGCCCTCGCGCCGGACCGGTCACACCGCCTCCAGCGCCGCCCGGAGGTCGGCCACCAGGTCGTCACCGTTCTCGATCCCCACCGAGTAACGGACCAGCGACTCGGGGATCCCCGCGGCCGCCCGCTGTTCCGGCGTCAGCTCCACGTGGCTCGTGGTGGCCGGCGGCCCCACGAGGGTGGCCACGGAGCCCAGGCTGGCGGCCCGATGGGCGAGCCGGAGCCCGGACAGGAGTCGCTTGACCGCGGCCAGGTCACCGTCCTTGAGGGAGAATGCCAGCACGCCGCCGAAGCCGGTCATCTGCCTCCGGGCCACGTCGTGGTGGGGGTGCGACGGGAGCCCCGGGTAGAAGACTTCGTCGACCTTCTCGTGCCCGGCCAGGAACCCGGCCACCTGCCGCGCGTTCTCGTTCTGCCGCGCCACCCGCAGCTCCAGCGTCCGGATCCCCCGGGCCAGGAGGAACGCGGAATGGGCGTCCAGAGAGGCACCGTTGATCTCCCGGAACCGGAAGAGCGTTTCGATGAGGCCGGCATCACCGGCCACCACACCGCCCATGGCGTCGGAATGCCCGCCCAGGAACTTGGTGGCGCTGTGCAGCACCAGGTCGGCGCCCAGCGCCAGCGGCCGCTGGTTGATGGGAGTGGCGAAGGTGTTGTCCACCACCACCAGGGCACCAGTGTCCCTGCCGGCCCGGGCCAGCCGCTCGATGTCCAGCACCTTGAGGGTGGGGTTGGTCGGGCTCTCCAGATAGACCAGGTCGGCGCCCTGGTCGATGGCCGCCTCCATGGCGTCGGGGTCCGCCGTCTCCACCAGGGCCACGTCCACGTCCCACATCGGCAGGAAGTCCGTGAACAGACGGTTGGTCCCGCCGTACGTGTCCTTGATGCTCACCACCCGGGCGCCGGGCTCCAGGAGCGCGAACAGTGTATTCGACACCGCGGCCATCCCCGTGGCGAACGCCGTGGCCCGCTCGGCGCCCTCCAGCGCGGCCACCTTCCGCTCGAACACCTCCACCGTGGGATTGGTGTTCCGGCTGTAGATGTGCCCGGCTTTCGCGCCGGCGCCCACCGCCGTCCACTCGTCCAGATCTTCGTAGGCGTAGGTCACGCCGTAGAACACCGGCGGGACGGTGGCACCCTCGGGCGAATCCCCCGGCTCGCCGGACCATACCGACCGGGTGGATGGACCCCAGCCGCCCCGGCCCGGCGGGGAATCCGCAGCCCGGCCGCGCTCCGAGTCGGTGGGGTCTTGCCCGTCCGGGGTGCGGTCTCGTTCGCCCGGGGTCATCGCCCTCGACCCGCTCGCAGCGGCTTCCGGTACGCCACCTCGCCGCCGATGACCGTCATGTCGGGCTCGATCTTCCAGATATCCTCGGCGGAGACCGTCATGTAGTCCACGGGGATCACCACGAAGTCGGCCAGCTTGCCCACCTCGATGGTACCGAGGATGTCCTCCGCCTTCATGGCGTAAGCGCTGCCCATGGTGGCGGCGCGCAGCGCTTCTTCCCGGGTCAGCGCCTGCCCCGGATGCCAGCCATCGGGCGGCTGGTTGTTCCGGTCCTGCCGGGTCACGGCGGCGTGCAGCGTGTAGAACGGGTTGTAGGGCGAGACGGAGTAGTCCGTGCCCGTGGCCAGGGGCACCCCGAGCTCCAGGAGGTCGCTCCAGTTGTAGGCGTACCTCAGGCGCTCCGGCCCCATGCGGGCCTCGGCGAAGTGCATGTCTTCGGTGGCGTGGAGCGGCTGTACCGAGGCGATGATCCCCAGCTCCGGGAGCCTCGACAGGTCCTCGGGCGTGAACATCTGGGCGTGCTCGAGGGCGAAGCGCGCATCCGCCCCGTCCGTACCCGTCGCCTCGAGCGCCCGCTCGAACGCGTTGATGGCCACGCGGTTCGCACCGTCGCCGATAGCGTGGACCCGGAGATTGAAGCCCAGGCCCAGCAGCTCCGTGCCCAGCTCGGCCAGCGCGTCCTCGCTCACCACCGGCTCGCCGTGGAAGCCCGGGTAGTCACTGTACTCCTCGACGAAGAGGGCACCCCGGGACCCCAGGGCGCCATCGGCGAAGGCCTTCACGGACTGGACGAAGAACCTGTCTTCGTAGTTCAGCGGCTCACCCAACCGCCTCGCCGCGTCTTCGTTCACCATCTCGTTGATCCGGATCCGGAGGAGCCCCACCTGGTAGAGCTTGAGACGCCGCTGCACCGCTTCGTAACCCGTCCGGCTGGCGCCGTGGATTGTGGTCAGGCCGCTGGCCACGGCCAGCTGCGTGCCTTCCACGAGATTTCGGCTCCGCTCGTAGTCGGTGAGCGGGGGCAGCGGTGGAATGAGACGCGTCAGCCGGGGAGGCGCCCGCTCCACGAACTCGCCGGTCGGTTCCCCGTTCTCGTCCTTCTTGATATGGCCGCCCGGAGGATCCGGTGTGTCCCGGGTGATACCGGCCAGCGCCAGCGCCTTGCTGTTCGCACCGCTGCCGTGGGTGTAGCGGGTGATGAAAACCGGGTTGTCCGGCGCGACAGCGTCGAGGAGCTCCTTCCGGAAGACCGGTGGGTCCCAGACATCCGACATCCATCCGCTCAGGACGATCCAGCGCGGCTCGGGACCCGGGCGCATCCCCTCACCGGTCTCCAGGGCGTGGCGGATCACCGCCTGCATCCGCTCCACCGAAGCCCACTCCCCCAATCCTGGCCGGATGTCTGGAACCCGTGGGTACAGCTCCCGCTCCCCGTACCGGATGTGCACGTGGGCGTCGTGCAGCCCGGGGATGATGGTCCGGCCCTCCAGGTCGACCACCGAGGTGCTCGGCCCGATGTGGGCCTCGATCCCCGCCTCATCGCCCACATAGACGAACCGGCCGTCCTTCACGGCCAGCGCCGAGGCCGTGCTGAACGCCTCGTCGACCGTGTAGATGATGCCGTTGATGTAGGCGTGATCCGCCTCCTGGGCGCGGGCCGCTGCCGGCAGGAGAGGGGAAAAGAACAGACCCAGCGTGCAGGCGAGAACAATGCGCTTCGCGACCGTCATCTTTCCACTCCCTTGCGATGGTCTAGTCCCACCCCGCCCAGCCCCGCCGGGCAAAGATAGAAGCCCGCCCGCACCCGGACAAAGCGCGCGCCGCGCGGTCGCAGGCGCGCCGCGTGGTCGGAGGTGAGCCACGCGGCGCGTAGAACGGAGTGCCTCCTGGTCAGCTCGGGTCGCCGATCACCCCGATGAAGAGGATGGTGCCGGACAGCCGCTCCCGGATCGCGAAGAGGAACGGGCGGTCGAAGCGGAAGGTGGGCGGCGCCGAGTCCACCCCGATCCCTACCGACGTGGCCGCCGCGGCCGTGGTGCCCTGCTCATCCACCTCGAGGAAGGTCTTCTGCTTGACCTGAGAGATGTAGACCCACGGCGGTCCCTCGCCGGCGGGCAGGTCGATGGGGGTGAGGCGGGTGAAATCGGCCTGGACGTCGGAGAACGCGTCGGGCATTCCCATGGCGGCGAGATCGTCGTTCAGGCGGCGCTCGTACTCGAGCTCGAACCGGGGCAGCCCGACCAGCACCTCCCGCTCCCCACTCTCCTCCAGCAGGCTCATCCACTCCGTCCAGGTCGCAGGGTCGAGGCCGGTAACCAGGTCACCGATCGTCTCGTCGTACGGGGGCAGGATGGCCACCGCGCTGAACGCCGCGCCGCCGTACGGCAGCTCCACCCCGGAGGCCCGGGGCGTCCGGAATGACCGGAACTCCGCCTCGAGGTCCATGAGCGGCACCGTCACGGTGGTGCCATCGGCGAGGTGGAACGGCGCCTGGGAAGTGCGGTCGGGGTCGAACGGCTCCCGCCAGTCGCCCTCGAAGTAGATGGCGTTGATCAGGTACATGATCATGTTCGGCGGGATCACCTCGAGGAGCGTCGTGATCCGGCCGTCGGTCACCGAGTCGACCCATCCGTTGATGGCGTCGAGGGTGGCGGGGTCTCCGAAATCCAGCTCCTGGAGCTCCGCGTCGAAGTGCTCGGTTACCCGGTCGTAGAACGCGTCGTGGAACGGCACGCCCTGGTGCGCCCAGATCGAGTTGCCGAGCCCGAACGTCACCGCCGGGTCGAGGTCGAGAAGCAGGGCGATCAGGTCGTGATAGGCGTCGTTGATCGCCGCCTCCTCGAGACCGTCGAATCCGAGCACGTCCCGCATCTGGGTCCAGGTGTTCCCGTCCGTCCCGTTCATTGCCATCCCGAGCGCCATGGACGCGCTGAGCGGCGACAGGAACACGTTCGGGGTGTCGGGCTGCACCGCCCGCTGCAGCAGCTCGAACGCGAACGCATTGGAGGCCTCGACCACGGTCTCCTCGGCGGCGGTCAGCGCACGGGGAAGCTCGGTGATCAACTCCGGCTTCTCCGGCCCGGTGGCGTCGTCGCACCCGAGTGCCGGCAGGGCGATCAGCGCGAGGATCAGGGTGGGGCGCAGGCGCATGGTGTACTCCGTCTGGCAGGTCGGTCGTTCGATCCCTCGGGACGCTGTGCCCCGTCGGGCCCGGGGTCGTAATTGAAACGCAGGACCGGGCTCGTTTCTGTCAGCGAGCCATAAACCGGATCTTCGACCGGGTGGCGATCGACCCGGACGCCGTGGCGTTCGGCGGATTGTGCGACTGGCTGCTGGAGGCCCTAGCCTTCGTCCTCTTCCTCGTACCCCTTCACCGCCTTCTCGAGGCGGCCCAGCAGCGTCTCCTCCCCCGCTCGGCTCGCCCCGAACAGCCCCTCACCGCTGCTAACGGAGGCCCCGCACCGCTCCACTCCCGAGTCCCACCGCCACCGTCAGCGCCGAGCCGATGAGCGCGAACCAGAGGGTATCCACCACCGGCGTGATCACGCCGAACGTCTGCACGGCCCAGAGGGCGGTCATGGCCACCACCGCGGTGCCGATCCCGATGATGGCGTCGGTCTGGTCCGGCCCCTCGAAGAGCGTGCCCAGGAGGAACCCGCCCAGGAGCGGGCCGAAGGTGAACGACGCGATCTGGAGCGCGATCACTACCACCGGCGTCCCCTGCTGCACCAGCTCGAATGCGATGGCGCCCCCGATGAGGATGACCGCCCAGAGGAGGGTGAACATCCGTCCGGCGGCCAGGAGACGCCCGTCCGCATCCTCCCGGGCATCCCGGGCCTCCGCCCCGGCTGTCTCCCCGGCCCTCTGGCCGAGCCCATCACCGCCGCGCCCGCCGCTCACCGCTGGCGCGTAGAGGTCGTGCGTCGTGGCGCTGGCCAGCGAGTTCAGCGACGACGAGACCGTGGACATGGCCGCGGCGAGGACCCCGGCCACGATCAGCCCGCTGAGCCCCGGCGGCAGCCCCTCGATGATGAAGAGGGGGAAAACCTCGTCGGCCGTCTCGAACACCCGGCCGGCGTAGAACGCCTTCAGCCCGGCGCCCACCAGCAGGAAGAGCGCGAACTGGAAGATCACCACCACCCCGCTCCCGATCACCGCCTTCCGGGCGCCGCCGAGCCCCGGCGCGGCCAGGAGCCGCTGCACCACCAGGTGGTCCACGCCGTGGCTGGCCGCCGAGAGGAACGCGCCACCCACCAGGCCGGTGGCCAGCCACGTCGCCTGCGCCGGCCCGCCCTCCAGGTGGATGACCCGGAACGTGTCCGCCTCCCGGGCCACGCCCGCGATGGTGTTCCAGCCACCGGGTACCGCCCCCGCCAGCACCCAGAGTGCCGCTACACCCCCGACGATGTAGAGGCCCATCTGCACCACGTCCACCCAGACCACCGCCTTGAGCCCGCCGTACCAGGTGTAGACCAGCGTGGCCGCGCCCACCAGGAGGATCACCTGCCAGTACGGCCACCCGGTGATGAGCGCCAGCGGGATCGCCGCGGCGAAGATCCGGACGCTGTCGGCGAACGCCCGGGTCACCATGAAGATCGAGCTGGCGAACCGTCGCGTGCCGAGCCCGAACCGACCCTCGAGCAGTTCGTACGCCGTGCTCAGCTCGCCCCGGAAGTAACCGGGCAGCAGCACATACGCCACCCCCACCCGGCCGATCAGGTAGCCCACCGCCAGCTGCAGGATCCAGAAGTCGCCGGTGTACGCCGTGGCCGGGACGCTGATGAACGTCAGCGCACTGGTCTCCGTGGCCACCACGCTCAGCATCACCACCCACCACGGCACGTCGCGTCCCGCCAGGAAGTAGTCCCGGGCCGACGTCTGGGAGCGACCCATCCACGTGCCCAGCCCGATGACACCGGCCAGGTACACGATCAGGACGAGGGTATCGAGAAGTGTGAACATCTAGCGGACCGCTTTCACGGCCCACTCGTGCACCGCCCGGCGCAGCTCCATGATCCCGCCCCGGGCCCGCGTGGGGTTCACCCGGTTGGTCAGCAGGATCACGTACAGGTCACGGGCCGGGTCGATCCAGAGGCTGGTGCCGGTGAAGCCCGTGTGTCCGAACGCCGACGGCGAGAACGGCGCGTCGATCCCCTCGTACCCGGGAGCGGTCCCCGTGTCTCCGTGCCCTGCCATGTCCCTCACATCCCAACCCAGCGCCCGCTGCA
>CAZSBL010000105.1:0-12705 GCA_964605205.1 uncultured Gemmatimonadaceae bacterium | reverse complement strand
AACCATCAGACCCCAGCGTTTCCATCCCCCGAAAGGGGTTTGTCGGACAGGCTCAACTACAATTACAACTACAGCTACAACCGCGGCAGCGCCGCGTGCTACCCCGGCAGCGCCGCCTTGAACGCGTCCTGCACCTTCCGGGTCACCGGGCCCGGCTCGCCGTCCACGATCTCGCGGCCGTCCACGCGGACCACGGGCATGATCTCGGTAGTGGTGCCGGAGAGGAAGAGCTCGTCGAGGTCGTAGAGCGATTCGTAGTGGATCAGGCTCTCGGTGGCCGGGATGCCCAACTCGTGGGCGATCTCGAAGACGCGGGCGCGTGAGATGCCGGCCAGGATGTAGTTGCTGGCGGGGTAGGTGATGAGCCGACCGCGGTGTACGGCCCAGAGGTTCGAGTGGGAGCCCTCGAGGACGATCCCGTCGCGGACGTAGAGGGCTTCGAAGGCGCCGTCGGCGTGGGCGGCCTGGTTGGCCAGCACGTTGGGCAGGAGGGAGGTGGACTTGATGTCGCAGCGGCCCCAGCGGTTGTCGGAGACGGTGATGGCGTCGACGCCATCGAGGAACATCGCCTCGGGGTGCGGCGAGATGGGCTGCGCCCGGACGTAGACGGTGGGCGGCGTGCCGGCGGGCGGGAAGGCGTGGCGCCGGGGCGCGACGCCGCGGGTGACCTGGATGTAGATGGTGCCGTCGGTGTCGACCTCGTTTTCATCCAGGAGCCGCTCGGCGGCGCTGTGGAGGGCGCCGAAGTCATCGAAGTCGATGCGCAGACCCTGGAGCCCTCGCTGCATGCGCTGCATGTGCGGCTGCCAGAGGTAGAGCTGGCCGCCGTAGACGCGGACCACCTCGTAGACGCCATCGCCGAAGAGGAAGCCGCGGTCGTTGACCGAGACGGTGGCGTCGGCTTCCGGCACGAATTCTCCATCGAGGTACACCAGCACGCTGCCTCCAGGGTTGTGGTCTCGGGCCGTCGCCGCAGATTGGCGCGGACGCGGGCCGGGCGCAACCGCCCGGAGCGCAGAGTTGCCCGGCCGGATGATCGGACCGTGGAGGTTGGATACGCCCCTCGTCGCATGGAGCCTGGATGAACGGACACGAGCTGCTGGACCGGATCCGCCCCGTGGAGCACCGCCTGGAGAACGGGCTCCGGGTCCTGATCCACGAAGACCACTCGGCGTCGGTGGTGGCGGTGGTGACCCACGTGCGGGCCGGCTACTTCGACGAGCCGGACCCGTTGGTTGGGATCAGCCACGTGCTCGAGCACATGTACTTCAAGGGCACCGAGCGGCGGGGCGTGGGCGAGATCGCCCGGCAGACGAAGGCCGCCGGCGGGTACCTGAACGCCGGTACGATCTACGACCATACGTCGTATTACACGGTGCTGCCGAGCTCGGCGGTGGAGATGGGGCTGGACATCCAGGCCGACGCGCTGATCAACAGCCAGATCGACCCGGAGGAGCTGAAGAAGGAGCTGCGGGTCATCATCCAGGAGGTGAACCGGAAGCTCGATACCCCGGGTGCGCTGGCCAGCGAGAAGCTGTACGAGGCCATGTTCGACGAGCACCCCATGCGCCGGTGGCGGATGGGCACGGAGGAGGCGCTCAGCCGGCTCGAGCGCGCGGACGTGATGGACTACTACACGTCCATGTACCGGGGCGGGAACATCACGCTGGTGGTGGCCGGCGACGTGGACCCGGACCGGGTCATGGAGCGTGTCGAGGAGCTGTACGGCCCCGTGCCGCCGGGCGCGCCGGAGCGCCAGTCGCGGTCGGAGCCCGAGCGCCAGGGCGCGCGACTGACGGAGCTGGCGGGTGACATCGGCCACAGCTACGGCGAGATCGGCTGGCGGACGCCGGGCACGCTGGACGAGGCCACGCCGGCGCTGGACGCGCTGGCGGTGGTGCTGGGTCAGGGGCGAGCGTCGCGGCTGTATCGGGGGGTCCGGGAGCGGGGGCTGGTCTCGAGCATCGACGCGTACAACTACACGCCCACGGAGATCGGCGTGTTCGGGATCAGCTTCGAGGCCGAGCCGGAGGACGCTGCCGAGGGGCTCCGGGCCGCGTGGGCGGAGGTCGAGGCCGTCCGGTCCGAGGGCGTGAGCGACGAGGAGCTGGACCGGGTCCGGACGGTGATGCAGGCCCGGCTGCTCCGGCGGCTGGAGACGGCGCAGGGACAGGCCAACCTGCTGGCGGAGTGGGAGGCGCTGGGCGACTGGCGCGAGGCTGGAACGTACCTCGACGCGATCCGCGCGCTGGAGCCCTCCGACCTCCAGGCCGCGGCCCGGGAGCACCTGTCCGCCGACCGGGGCACGCTCCTGGTCTACCGCCCCGAGGACACACCCGCGCTGGGGTGGGACGACGTGATGGCCGAGTGGACCGGCGGCGAGCGTCGCCCGGAGCCGATCCCCGAGCTCGTGGCAGCGGCACCCGTCCCCTCGCCGCTGGTGGTGACCGGTCGCCAGGTGGACGACGGCGTGGTCCAGTTCGACCTGGGCGGGGGGCGGCTGGTGGTGAAGCCCCGATCGCGCTCCCCGCTGGTCTCCATGGCCATCGCCCGGCAGGGCGGCGTGCTCCACGAGACGGTGGAGACGGCGGGACTCACAGGGCTCATGATGCGGTCGAGCGTGAAGGGCACCACGTCCCGCTCGGCCGCCCGGATCGCGCTGGAGTCGGAGGGGCTCGGCGGGAGCATCGGCGCGTCCGCCGGGTCGGACCTGCTGTCGTGGTCGCTGACCGTCCCGGCCGACCACTTCCGCCAAGGCTTCGAGCTGCTCGGCGACGTGGCGCTGCGGGCTTCGTTCCCCGAGCCCGAGGTGCTGCGCGAGCGGGACGTGCTGCTGGCCGACCTGGAGAGTCTCCGAGACGACATGTACCGCTACCCGCTCCGACTACTCTATCGGGCCGCGTTCGGGCAGCACCCCTACGGCTTCGGGCCCGACGAGCTGGAGGCCGCCGCGGCCGAAATGGGCGCCGAGGCGCTCCGGCGCTGGCACGCCACCGAGCTGGCCGACCCGTGGGTCTTCGTGGTCGGCGACGTGGATCCAGACGCCGTGGCCGACGCCGTGACGGAGCTGCTGGGCACGCCGGCCAACACGCTGGAGACCCGGGCGCCGGCGCCCGAGTGGCCGGAGGAGCCGACCCACGAAGTAGTCCGACGGGACCGGGCCCAGACGGCGCTGGCGCTGGCGTTCCCCGGCCCCGACCGCTCCGACCCGGACCGGATCACGCTCCGGGTCCTGGCCAACGCCATCAGCGGGCTCGGGAACCGGCTCTTCGAGGAGCTCCGGAGCCGCCGGTCGCTGGCGTACACCGTGGCGGCCTACCCCGTGGTCCGGAGCCGGGGCGGCGCCTTCGTCGGCTACATCGCCACCGGGCCCGAACGGGAGGAGGAGGCCCGGGACACGCTGATCGAGGAGCTGCTGGCCCTGCGGGCCGAGCCGCCCTCTGAGGACGTCCTCGAGCGCGCCCGGCGCTACACCATCGGCGGCTGGCAGATCCGGACCCAGACCAACGTCGCCCAGCTCTCCGAGCTCACCGCCGCGCTGGTCCTCGGCGAGGGCCTCGCCGAGATCCGGGAGTATGAGACGCGAGTCCGGAGCGTGACGAGGGACGACGTGGCGAAAGCGGCGAGGCGGTGGTTCCGGCCCGACCGACTGGTCCAGGCCACCGTCCGGGGGCACGCGGAGTAGGGAAGCCAGCGGATGGGGTCTCTGCTCGGCCCCTTCGTCGCGTTCCCCGCGTCGTCGCGGTGACTCCTGCTTGCCGTCGCGTTCTTCGCGTGCTCGATTGAGGCCGTTTGGGAGGGGGCCTATATTGCCTGCGCAGACTACTCCCATGAGAGGCAATGCCATGTCTGACTTCAATACCATCCGGATCGAGCGTGACGGCGCCCGGGCCACGGTGATCGTGAACCGGCCGGACAAGCTGAATGCGCTGAACGACGAGACCATCGACGAGCTGTTCGTGGCGTTCCACACGCTGGCGGAGGACGACGACGTGGGCGGGGTGGTGATCACCGGTGAGGGCGAGAAGGCGTTCGTGGCAGGCGCCGATATCGCCGAGCTGGCGAAGATGGGCTCCATCGACGGGATCGACGTGTCGAGGAAGGGCCAGGACGCGTTCCGGCTGCTGGAGACCATGGGCAAGCCGGTGGTGGCGGCGGTGAACGGCTACGCGCTGGGCGGTGGACTGGAGCTGGCGCTGGCGTGCCACCTCCGGGTCGCCTCCGAGAAGGCGAAGTTCGGGCTGCCCGAGGTCAAGCTCGGGATCATCCCCGGCTACGGCGGCACCGTGCGGCTGCCCCGGATCGTGGGGCGCGGCCAGGCGCTGGAACTGATCCTCACCGGTGAGATGGTCGGCGCCGATCGGGCCTACGAGATGGGGCTCGTCAACAAGGTCGTCGCGCCCGAGGAGACCCGGGCCGCCGCCGAGGAGCTCCTGGACACGATCCTGAAGAACGGGCCCATCGCGCTGCGGTTCGCCATGAAGGCCGTCGACCAGTCCCTCGAGACCGGCGTCGAGGAAGGGTTGGGGCTGGAGAGCCATCTGTTCGGACTCCTGGCCAGCACCGACGACATGCGGGAAGGGATGAACGCGTTCCTGGAGAAGCGGGCGGCGGAGTTCGAGGGGAAGTAGGGGCGGTGGCCGCGGCTCGGGCTCTCCCGCTGCGCGGGTTCGCCCGCTCCGCGGCCACCGCAACAGGCGCGACGTTCGGGCCTGGCGGCCCTCTCTTTCGCGCAACAGGCGGCCTGCGGCCGCAACAGGGTCGGCCTCCGGCCTCCCAACCGGCGCGGCTGCGCCGCGCAACGGCTCGCCTGCGGCTCGCAAACGGCTCGGGCCTGACGGACCTCGCAACCGGCGCCCTTCGGGCGCAAGGGCTCGGCCTTCGGCCTCGCAACCGGCTCGGCCCTGTGGGCCTCGCAAGTCGGGGCGAGGCAGGCGGTTGGGCGTGTTGAGGGGTGGGTGGTCGGGCGAGCTCGACGCGCGGCGGCGGACGGCCGCGGCGTTTGCCGCGCGCACACGCGCGTGATAAATTGTACCGTGAATGGACGCCCCGCCCTCTCTTTTCTGTCGTGAGCTGCGCCTGCGCCAGTTCCGCAATTTCGCGGAGCTGGAGCTGGCCTTTCCACCCGCGGGCGCGGCGGTGATCGGGCCGAACGGATCGGGGAAGACGAACCTGGTCGAGGCCCTGTACTACCTGGAGATTTTCAGCTCGTTCAGGGGTGCGCCGGACGCGCAGCTGGTGCGGTTCGGGGAGGAGGCGTTCCACATCCGGGGTCGGTTCGAGACGCCGGACGGGGAGGCGCTGGAGGTGACGGCGGGGTACGAGAGCCGGCGTCGGAAGAAGCGGGTGACGGTGAACGGAGCCGAGCCGGAGCGGCTGAGCGACGCGCTGGGCCGGATCGGGGCCGTGGTCTTCTCGCCGTCGGACGTGGAGCTGATCGCCGGGGCGCCATCGGGACGGCGGCGGTTCCTGGACATCGTGCTGTCGCTGAACGTCCGGGGCTACCTGCCGGCGGTGCAGAAGTACCGGAAGGTGCTGAAGCAGCGGAACGCGCTGTTGAAGGATGGCGCACCGCCGGCGTCGCTGGAGCCGTGGACGGAGGCGCTGGCGGCGGCGGGTGGTGTGGTGATGAAGGCCCGGGCCGGGTGGGTGGCCGAGCACGCCGCCGGGTTCGCCGAGCGGTACGAGCGGATCGGCGGCGAGGTTCCGGCCCGGATGGCGTACGAGGCGAGCATCCGCGACGACGATACGCCCGCCGCCGACGCGGCGGCCTCCGAATTCGCGGCGGCGCTCCGGGCCAATCTCGACCGGCTGCGGGAGCGGGAGCGGGAGCGGGGCATCACGCTCCGGGGTCCGCACCGCGACGACCTGAGCTTCGCGCGGATGGAGGACGCGGTGGAGAGGGCGGGCGGCACCGGCGGCACCGGCGGCACCGGTCGTGACCTCCGGGACTTCGGCTCGGGCGGACAGCAGCGGACGGCGGCGGTGAGCCTCCGGCTGATGGAGGCGGTGACGATCCGCGAGGCGAAAGGCCGGGCGCCGCTGATCCTGCTCGACGACATTTTCGCCGAGCTGGATCCGGACCGGAGCGAGCGGGTGCTGGAGCTGCTCGACCACGAGCCGGGCCAGGCGGTGCTGACGGCGCCGAAGCCGTCGGACGTGGAGGTCCGGCGGGGCGGACTCGAGCGATGGCGGATCGAGGCGGGGAAGGTGAGGACGGCGGCATGAGCGACGGGAAGCGGAAGAAGCCGTTGGCGGTGAGCGAGGCGCTGGCGAGCTACCTGAAGGAGTCGGGGCTCGGCGAGCGGATCGAGCAGGCGCACGCGGTGGACGAATGGGCGGAGCGGGTGGGCGAGAAGATCGCCGCCGTGACGGAGCCGCTCCGGGTCCACAACGGGGTGCTCTTCGTGGGCGTGACGTCGAGCGCGTGGCTCATGGAGCTGCGGATGATGGAGGCCGAGATCCGTCGTCGCGTGAACGAGGACCGCGGGGAGGGCCGGATCGAGGGGATCCGGTTCGTGATGGAGGAGGAGACGGAGACGGAGCGTCGTCGCCCCGGCTGGGGCCGGCGCAGACGGAAATAGAGGCCTGGACAGGGCAACATAGCGGGCCGTCGCGGGTATGAATGACGGCTGTGAACCAGACGAACTGGACGAAAATGGCGAAGAAGGCGAACAAGAACGACTACACGGCGGGGCAGATCCAGGTACTCAAGGGCCTGGAGGCCGTGCGGAAGCGGCCGGGGATGTACATCGGCTCGACGGCCGCGCGGGGGCTGCACCACCTGGTCCACGAGGTGGTGGACAACGCCGTGGACGAGGCGATGGCCGACTACTGCTCCGAGATCGAGGTCATCCTCCACGAGGACGACTCGGTCACCGTCAACGACGACGGCCGGGGCATCCCCGTGGACGTGCATCCCACGGAGGGGATCCCCGGCGTGGAGCTGGCCATGACCACGCTGCATTCCGGCGGGAAGTTCGACCGGACCACGTACAAGGTCAGCGGCGGGCTGCACGGTGTGGGCGTGAGCGTGGTGAACGCGCTGAGCGAGTGGCTGGAAGTGGAGGTGAAGCGGGACGGTAAGGTCTACCGTCAGCGCTTCGCCCGGGGGATCAAGGCTTCGGAGCTGGAGGAGGTCGGGAAGGTCAAGAAGAGCGAAAGCGGGACGCGGGTCTCGTTCAAGCCGGACGACGAGATCATGACCGAGACCCGGTTCGCCTTCGACACGCTGTCGAATCGGCTCCGGGAGATGGCGTTCCTGAACAAGGGGCTCCGGATCCGGCTGGTGGACGAGCGGGAGACGGAGGAGGGCGAACCGAAGGTCGAGGAGTACAAGTACGACGGCGGGATCGTGGAGTTCGTCGGGTACCTCCGGGGCACGCGGCAGCCGCTGCACGACGAGCCGGTCTACCTCGAGGAAGCCCGCGAGGAGGCGGAGATCGAGCTCGCCTTCCAGTACGACCAGGGGTACAACGAGAGCACGTTCACCTTCGTCAACAACATCAACACCCACGAGGGCGGGACGCATCTGACCGGGTTCAAGGCGGCCATGACCCGGACGCTAAACGACTACGCGAAGAAGAACAAACTGCTCAAGAAGGACCTGGACGCCCTTTCCGGCGATGACGTCCGGGAAGGGCTCACGGCGATCCTCAGCATCCGGGTCAAGGAGCCCCAGTTCGAGGGGCAGACCAAGACCAAGCTGGGCAACAGCGAGGTGCGGGGCGCCGTGGAGCAGGTGGTGAACGACAAGCTGGCGGCGTTCCTCGAGGAGAACCCGAAGGTCGGCAAAGCCATCATCGAGAAGGCGGTCAGCGCCGCCCGGGCTCGGATGGCCGCCCGGAAGGCTCGCGACCTGACCCGTCGCAAGAGCGCGCTGGAGGGCAGCGTGCTCCCGGGCAAGCTCGCCGACTGCTCCATTACCGACCCGAGCGTGTGCGAGATCTACCTGGTGGAGGGTGACTCCGCCGGCGGCACCGCCAAGCAGGGCCGTGACCGGAGCTACCAGGCCATCCTCCCGCTGCGCGGGAAGATCCTGAACGTGGAGAAGGCGAGGCTCGACAAGATCCTGTCGAACGAGGAGATCCGGACCATGATCACGGCCATCGGGACCGGGATCGGCGAGGACGAGTTCGACCTGGAGAACGCCCGCTACCACAAGATCATCATCATGACGGACGCCGACGTGGACGGCGCCCACATCCGCACGCTGCTCCTGACCTTCTTCTTCCGCCACATGCGGGAGCTGGTGGAGCAGGGCATGGTCTACATCGCCCAGCCGCCCCTCTACCGCATCTCGAAGGGGAAGGACGAGTACTACGCATACAACGACAAGGAGCGGGTCGAGATCCTCCAGCGGGTCAGTCCCAACGGCACGGAAAGCGCCCGGGGCGTGAGCCTCCAGCGCTACAAGGGGCTCGGTGAGATGAACGCCGAGCAGCTCTGGCACACCACCATGGACCCGGAGACCCGGACCATACTCCAGGTCACCCTGGACGACGCCGTCGAGGCCGATCGCATCTTCAGCCAGCTCATGGGCGACGACGTGGAGCCCCGGCGCGAGTTCATCGAGCAGAACGCCGAGTTCGTGAAGAACCTGGACATCTAGACCACCCAGGCCACGCCGCCGAGCACCAGCAGCACCACGGCCACGCCCACCTTCAGCGCCACGGAGAAGACCCGGGCCAGGAGCACGCCCCACCCCACCCGCCGAGCGGCCTGCAGGTCGTCGAGCTCCTGCCAGGTGACCAGCGCCGCGCCCAGGAACGAGCCCAGGAACCCCGCCACCAGTGGGCCGGCCACCGGGATCGGCGCGCCGGCCAGCACGCCGATCAGGCCGCCGGCCACGGCGCCCCAGAACGCCCGGGGCGAGCCGCCGTATCGGACGTTCATGCTCCGAACGATCAGCCACTCGGCCAGCTCGGCCACGGCGGCCAGCGCCACGCCCACCATCAGCACCCACCCCGATACCTCGCCCAGCCACGCCCCCACGCCGATCAGCGCCACCAGCACCCACAGCCCCGGCAGCCCCACAGGGATCAGCACGATCGACAGCGCCATCAGCGCCACCACGAGGAGTCCCATGAGGTTCATCGGCCGTCACAGTCAAAAGGGATGACCCCGGGCGGTCCCGGGGATCGTCTGCTCTCCAATATGGATGCCCGAGCGGTACGGGACACCGTCCATCGCCAGCCGATGGGCCCCTACTCCCCGATCCGCGGCGGGATCCGGGGGGATTCAGTCCGCCGGCGTCGATCTTGCACACCCATACACCTGGTTGAAAATTCCGGCATCCCGTCACTGGCGGTGTCCACCGTCGGTATGGAGCCGGCTCAGATCTTCGCACCTCATATTGAAGGGACCCATGAAGAGAGCGCTTCTATTCGCGCTGGTTGTACCATTCATCCTGCTGTCCGCGTGTGACGAGTTGGTTCTCGACACGGATGACGACGATGACCAGGAGGACCAGTTCGCGGCGTGCACAACGGAAGAGTCGCTGAGACCCCAGCTCGAGGGACACCTCGGCGAGACACTGTCGACGTTCGAGCTGGTGCAGGTGGACGGCGCCGAGCTGCTGGCGGACCTCCGCGAGGGCCAGCGCGTTTCCATCCCCGTAATGAACCCGGACGGCGAGCTGGTGTCGTTCGAGGCGAATGGCGAGCCGGTGTCGATCCTGTCGCCCCAACTGGAAGCGTTCCACTCCAAGGGCGGGGACCAGGAAGTCTCGACGACACCAGCACGGGCCCCCGAAATCTACCGTCTGGACTGCGAGGGGGCAGGCAGCTGTGGCACGCTGGTGTTCCTGGATTCCAACGGCTCCCAGATCGAGGGCGCCATTGCCGATGACGAGTTGGGCTTCACCCTCATCGAGTCGGCCAGCGGTCTTCTGACCAACATCGAGGGCGGCCAGACCAGCGCCGAACAGGGGTGCCAGGTGCTGTACAACAGTGACTTCCACGGCGGCCTGAACTTCTACGACTACGACGTGGCCGCCAGTGATGTCGGTGTGCCGTCCGGTGCCGACGCAAACGAGGTGGCGGCGCAGCTGAGCCTCGACGTCACCATCCCCATCGTCCTGGACGCCGACCAGGAATTCTACGACATGAACAGCGCCACCGTGTGGAACCGACAGGCATCGGTCATCGCGTTCGTGAACCTGATCTACGCCCTGGTCGAACCGTTCAGCTCCGATGAGTTCCGCATCCGGTTCGAGATCGATGGGCAGGAGGCCTGGCTCCCGGGCAACGGACCCACCACCACCAACCGGCACGATATGACCGACGAGATCAACGATCCGGGCTACTACATGATCAACCATCCGGACAACAACGAGGTCAGCTACTTCTTCGTCGGGTACGACATGGACGGCGGCATCGCCGGAATGGCCGGCGGGATCTGCAACGTGCCCGGCTACGACGACACCTTCGGAAGCGACGAAACCCATCAGGACAATCACGCCTGGGGGCAGCAGGTGGAGGATGTCGACGGCGGGTACGCCTTCTCCACGCTCTTCGGCCGCATCATCGTGGCCGGACACGAGATCGGGCATATGCTGGGCGCCCGTCACAGCGATGGGGCATCCAGCGTGTGCGCCGGCGGTTCCTTCAGCTCCATGTGCGGTACCAGCATGATGCTGAGCGGCGCTTCCGGCGGAGTGGCGCCCGACTTCCGCAAGCCGTTCTTCACCGACGACAACGACGGCAACATCGTGGAGTGCGTGGGCGACGTGTACTGATGGCCCGGTCGGATGGCCCGGTCGGATAGTTGATATCCGGAATCATTTGCGTTCCCCGGCCCGGCGGCTTAGACTGGGATGACCGGCCTCCGAGGCCGGGCCGGGTGGGCGTCCGGCCGACGCCCGAACCCCTCAAACAACACAAAACACAAGTGGACATGGCCGCGCGGGGTGCTGCGTCAGAGCGCCGCGTCTCGCGGAATATTTGCGTTGGCCAGGTCCTTTCGAGAAACAGATTCACGAGCAGCTCAGGAGCGGTACATGAAACGAGCAGTACGGTGGTTGGCGCTGATCGCCTTTGTGGCAGGCGGCACGGCGTGTGACGAGATCGGGACGGAGCTGGGCGACGAGAACACGGCGCCCCAGGCTTCGGCGGCGACGGCGAGCACGGTGGTGGTGGGCACCACGGTGTCGCTGGACGGGAGCGCGTCTTCGGATGCCGACGGCGATGACCTGGGCTACGCGTGGACGCTGTTGTCGATGCCCACCGGTAGCGCGGCGCAGCTGACGGACGGGAACACGGTCCAGGCGTCGTTCGAAGCGGACGAGCCCGGGACGTACGTGGCGGAGCTGCAGGTCTCGGACGGGACCGAGTCGGACGCCGACACGGTGGAGGTCACGGCCACGAACCAGACGCCGGTGGCGCTGGCGCTGCCGGACACGACGGTGGCGTTGGACTCGACGGTGCAGCTGGACGGTTCGGCGTCCAGCGATCCGGACGGCCACGCGCTGACGTTCTCGTGGGTGCTGGAGGCGCCGAGCGGGAGCAGCGCAGCGCTGTCGGACCCGACGGCGGAAACGCCGACCTTCACGGCGGACGTGGAGGGCGTGTTCCGGGCGATCCTGACGGTGGATGACGGCTGGGAGTCATCGTCGGACACCGCGGAGGTGACGGCCATCGATCCGGGTGCCGCGCCGGTGATCGGGGCGGTGGGTACCGAGGGTGACATCGCCATGGACGTGCCCCATCAGGTGTTCGTGGAGGCGACTGATGCCGACGGCAACGCGTTGACGTACACGTGGAGCCTGGCGAGCGGGCCCGGCAGCCTGAGCTTCCCGGATTCGGCGGGTGCAGCGGCGGCGGACACGGCCAACATCCAGGTGGACGCACCGGGGGCGTACGAGATCGAGATCGCGGTTTCCGACGGGTTCAACGTCACGACGGACACGCTGGAGATTCAGGCGTACGACCGTGCGCTGGGTGACGTGGGCGCCGACACGACGCTGATCCGGCTGCTGAACGCACCGTACCTGGTGCCGGCGTCGGTGTCGGTGAGCGCGGCGCTGACCATACAGCCGGGGGTCACCGTCGAGTTCGCTGGTGACACCGATATGATCGTTTCCGGTAACGGCTCGCTGAACGCCGTGGGCTCCACGGCGTTCGGTGCCGACAGCCTGATCGTCTTCACGGGCACCGTAGCGGAGGCGGGCCACTGGCGCGGGATCGGGTTCCGGTCCAACGACGTGAGCAACGAGCTGACGGCCACCGTGATCAGCTACGGTGGCGGCGGCTCGCTCTACTCCATCGCGGGTGACGGCAACGTGGGCGTCGAGAGTGGTGCCCGGGTCAAGATCACGGAGAGCCACATCCGTCACAGCGGGTCGGCGGGGGTGTACGCCGAGTCGGACGCCGCCCTGCCGGACTTCGCCGACAATCTTCTCGAAGACAATGCGGCCGCGCCGGTGGTCATCCCGTTCCGGATGATGGGGGCGCTGGACGGCCAGTCGGATTACGCGGGCAACACGAACGACTACATCGATGTGTACGCCGCGTCGGTGAACAGCGACATGGCCGTGGCGGCGCTCAACGTACCGTACCGGGTCACGGGGAACACGCACGTGAGCGGAGCCATGAGCATCGCGCCGGGCGCCACGTTCGAGTTCGGCTCGGACGCCGGCTTCTACGTGGACACCGACGGCTCGCTGGCCGCCGTGGGTGAGGCGGGCGCGCCCATCGTGTTCCAGGG
>CAZSBL010000104.1:0-12860 GCA_964605205.1 uncultured Gemmatimonadaceae bacterium | reverse complement strand
TTTCACCCATCCCATTAGTGTCCTCTCCCTCTCCCTCTCCCTCTCCCTCTCCCCGAACCGCGCGAGCGAAGCGAGTCGCTAATCGCGAGGCCGCGAAGCGGCCGAGCTACCCGGGAGCCGGCGCAGCCGGCGACCTACCCGGGGGCGCGCCGCGCAGCGGCCGCCCCCTCCCCCGCGAGGCCGCGTCAGCGGCCGAGCTCCCGCCCCGTCGCCATGTTGAACTGCCCGAAGATCCCGAGCTGGAGCCGGCTCGTCCCGATCTGGGCGCCGATGAAGTTGCGCCGATCGACATAGCTCAGCTGGAGCCCGACGTCCATACGCTGCACGAGCGTCGATGCGCTCAGGTACAGGCGTCGGTTGAGGTAATCGATGAACGGGGTGGGCGCGACCGCGCCCTCGAGCGCCGCCGCCACCCGGGTCTGCCGCTCGTGCTCGTAGTCGTACGTGAGGGAGAGCCGGACCGGGGCCGGGAACCGGTCACGGAGGGCGCCGGGGAGACGCACCCGGCCACTCACATCCACGGAGTGGGAGAGGGCCTCCTGGTCGGTGTACCCCGTGGGGTCCTCGCCGTCGCCGTCGGTGAAGGCGCCGACGTAGGCCAGTGACACGCCCGCGACGAACCCGAGGCGGACCTCGAACGGAACGGTGCTCTCCCGCTGCCCGCGGATCCGCACCAGCTGCCCGGCCAGCCGGGTGGCTCGCCGGGTGCGGATGTAGCCAGTGGAAACGGACCATCGGTCCAGCACGCCGGAGAGGAAGTCGGGCAGCGGGACGCGGTCGAGGGAGAGCTGCACGCTGGGCCAAGACCGCTCGAGCTGGCTCCGGCTCCCGACCCGGAGGTCGTAGACCTGGAGGGCGGACTCGGCGTACGTGACATCCAGCGACGCGGCCTGTCCGATGCGGATCCCGGACCGTGCCCGGAAGGCGTCGCGGTGGAGCGCCACGGCCGCGGTGTCGTCGTCGATATACCGGAGCTCGGCCAGGGGTTGGAGGCCGAGCTGGAAGGCGAGCCCGGGGTCCGCCAGGTCGCGCTCGAACCGGGCCCCGACCTCGTCGGTCCAGCTCAGATCGAACGGCTTGATCGGGCTCAGGACCGCGAGTCCGATCCGGGCCAGGAGCCCGGGTCCGGCGCGCCCGCTCGTCGAGCCGTCGGCCGGGTCCCGGGCCGGGAGCGTAGCGGCCCGGAGCGCGCCGGGCAGGTCCACCACCAGTCCCTCGGAGAGGCGACGGTCGGCGTTGAAGGTCTCGAGCAGCTCCGAGACCACGCCCTGGTCGGTGCTCCGCTGCGCCACGTACGACGGGTCACGGCGGAGCCCGAACCGGCTGCTCCAGCTCACCGATGGCCGCAGCCACTGGGCGATGCGCGGGCGGAACGTCGCCTCCGAAGTCAGGACCCGACTCCGCTCCCAGCCCACGGGGAGTCCGGCCACGTCGGTGCGGGCCCGCCGGAGCGCCTCCCGCTGGGTTTCCAGCGGCGTCGCCCGGTCGGGGTCGAGGAGGTCGCGGCCGCTGACCACGCCCACCCGCGCGGTCAGCGTCTCGAGGGGTCGGAGCGCGATCCGGGCACCGCTCTCCAGCGTCTCCCGGGGTGACTCGATGGGCTCGACCGCGTTGTCGGCCCGCGACTCGATGACCTGGCCGTAGCGCCAGATCCGGGCTTCCTGGTGCAGGTAGGTGGTGGAGAAGCCCACGCGCTCGGGCGTGAGCCGGAGCCGGGTCGAGACCAGGCGCTGGAAGAAGGCGCTCTCCTCCAGGCGGCGGGGTGCGAGCCAGCGCAGCGCCCGCTCCAGGAAGCCGGGGACCACGTCCACGTCCACGTTGGCCACGGCCCGGTCCACCTGCACGCCGCCATCCACACCGGTGAGGCGGCTCGCACGGGTCACGGTGTTGTCGGTCAGCCCGACGTAGCCGACCCGTACCGCGGTGCCATCCACCAGCGCCGAGACCACGGGGTTCGCCGAGGGCGTGGTCTTCCGGAGCGAGACACCGATCCGGCGGCGCGACGTGCCGGTCTTTCGGAGCCCCGGCAGCTGGTCGGTGCGCACGTCGGTCCCGGGCAGGAAAACCGGGTCCATCCGGGTCCGCTGGTAGCTCACGGTCAACGGCATCGCCACGCCCCACGCGGCCGGGGCGAACCGGCCCAGCTGCGTGGTGGTGTTGATGCTCAGGTCCTGCTCCGTCTGGTAGGTCGGCGCCTCCCGCAGCTGACGGTACCGGCCGCCCTGCCCCGCGAAGGAGACGGCCGCCTGCACCACACCCCCGGCGTCGAGGTCCATCTTCATCCGCCCGGCGAACCCCGGCTCCCGGGCTCCGGCCCCGAGCCGCAGCTCGTTGACCCAGAGCTCGCCGGCCGTCTCCTGGTCACCGCCGTTGTAGACCGCCACGGTCAGCTCCCGCACCGCCGACAGGTTCGGCGCCCGGGCCCGGTCCTCCAGCACCAGTCCGTACGTGCTGTCCGCCGACCACGCCTCCAGCGGGCCGGTGACCTCGCCGAGCCCGATGCTCTCCTCCACCTCCGCTTTCAGCCGGAACCACTCCTCGAAGTCCACCACGTACTCCAGCCACGACAGCGGCGATACATCGCCCTGCGCCATCTGCACCGGGGCCTGGTAGACGTAATAGTTCCGGGAGTCGGTCCCGACCTTCAGGAGGACCCGGTGGTCCGGGTCCGGACCCCAGTCGGTTTTCGGCGCCACCGCCCAGAACCGCATCTGACGATACTCCAGGAAGCTCCGGGGCTGCTGTGGGTAGCGGAAGTAGATCTCCGCCCGCTCGTCGACCGGCAGCGCGTCCCAGTTGAGCCGCAGCGCCTTCTCGTTGAACTCCACGCCGCTGGCGCCCAGCGTGGCGGCCGGGTCCTGGATCTCGTCACCCACGCCCGGCGGTGAGGCGTACGCGGCGCCATCCGTCAGCCGGCTCACGGGCCCGACCCGGACGTTGGCCGTGGCGGCGCCGGTGCCGGGGACGTCACCGGTCAACCCGGCCAGGACGCCCTCGATGTTCCGCTTCGCCCAGCGCGACCCGGCGATCCGGACCCGGGCCAGCGCCAGCGTACCCTCTCCGCGGCCGGGCTTCAGCACGGTCAGCCGCAGGTGCTTGACGAACCGCCAGCTCGCGTCGCTCGCGCCGTTCAGCGGGATCGCCCCGGAGCCCCGGAGCGGGATCCGGAAGAGCCGGAACGGGGTCCCGGTGGCCACCGAGTCGCGCACCAGGTACGGCGATCTCTCGTCGAGCCTGACGACGTACCGGTGCAGCGGGCCCTCGCCGTCCAGCACGCCGTTGGCGTTCAGGTCCTCGGTGTCGGGCCGGCCGTTGAGCACGGTGCAGTTGGCCCGGGGATCGCCCAGCGGCACGGGGTTCAGCCGGTCGGCCTCGCACTGCTGGTCCCACAGCCCCTGACGGTCGTTCTCGGGGCCCCAGACCTCCCGGAAGGCCAGCCGCGCCTCCTCATCGAGCACGTCCTCGCCCCAGGGACGGCTGGTCTCCGGGTCGATCCCGGACAGGTTCTCGTCGGCGTCGAAGTAGAAGGCGTCCTCGCTGACCGTGCCGATGTCGATCACCAGCCGGGCGTCCCGGACCGCCCCGCTCATGGGCGCCACGTAGAGCTCCAGGAACTCGGAGCGGGAGAGGTCGCGGCCTGTGGTGGAGAGCACCGTGGTGATCGAGCGCCACTGGGGCGTACCCGGCCGGCGGCCGTCACCCAGCGTCAGGTAGAGGACCCGCTCGGCCAGCCGGGCGCCGGCGAACGCGATCTGCTCATCGATGTTCTCGGGCGTGAGCGAGCCGAGCTCGCGGCCCCCATCCAGGTAGGTGTCCTGCCAGACCAACTGGACCGCGTTGTCGACGGTGGGCGGGTCCATGGGCAGTGCCACGCCGGTCATGTCCTGGGGCGCGCTGCCCAGGCTCCACTCGAAGGCGGCCAGGTTGAGGGGGATCTCGTCGGTGGCCTCGAAGTCATCGAGGTAGGTGTCGCCCGCCCGGTTCGGGTCCGCGGCCGAGACGGCCAGCTCGCCGGAGACATCGAGGCGCGTGATCGAGTCCACCGCCAGGAGCGGGATCGCGTCGAGAGCCCGCGACACCCAGTCGGCCTGGAACGCCGCCTCGCCCGTCACCCCACCCAGGAGCGCGGCGCCGGGTGCGAGCCCGAGCTGCGGCCGCCGTACGATGGACTGCTCCGACTGGTAGAGCCCCACGAAGTTGAGCCGACCGTACTGGCCCATCGGTGTCTCGGCGTTCACGCCCACCACGGTGGTGGGCGCGATCTGGAAGAGCGACCGCTCCTCCCACGTGGCCCGGATCTCGGCCTCCGGGTTCCCACCGAGCACACCCTCGGGCTCGAGGAGCGTGACGAGCCCCAGGTCGTAATCGATCACGTAGTCCACCCCACGGGCCAGCGGCCGGTCATCGATGGTGATCCGCTCGCTCCCGGGCCGGATCCCGAACGCGCCCAGGTTGAAGCTGCTGAGGAGACCCTCCAGCTGCACCTGGTAGTCGAAGTTCAGCCGGTACCGGCTGCTCCCCTCCCGGATCACCGGGTCGATCTCGTCGTAGATGGCGGGGTTCGCGTTGGATCCCAGGATCGCCGCCGCCTCGACGGCCGATAGCCCCTCGCTGGGGACCGGTGGCGGGCGAGCGAACGGCTCCAGCGTGGGAAACACGATGAACGTGCCCCGCAGCGCCGCGGCGCCCACGGCCTCGAGCTCGGCACCGGGCCGGAAGACATGGGCCACGTCGATCCGGTCCACCGGCGCGTCGTCATCGAGCCCGAACAGACGGAGGAGCGGGAGCCGGCCGCCCGGGTACTCCTCGAAGGTCGCGCCGCCGGCCTCGTGCCCCAACGAGATCACCAGCTCCAGCGTGGACGCCTCCACCCCCGCCGAGCTGTCCAGCCGGTAGACCTGGTGCATCTCCCAGTCCCACGTGGGCTGTCCCGGCTGATGTATGGTGATCGGCCCCCGGACCAGCCGCAGTTCGGGTGTGGAGCCGGCGGGCGTGGCCTCGGCGTCGGGGTCTCCCACCAGCGCCCCTGTCTCCGTCTCGTACGCGATGGCCAGCGCCTCGTCGCTGCGCAGCGGCGCCCGGAGCGCGACCCACAGCCCGCTGGAGTGGATGTAGTAGTCCCGGCCCGGCTCCAGCAGGGTGAACAGCCCGCTGTGGCGCAGCGTGCCATCATCGCTCACGGCGTCGGCCAGGAACCGGTCGGTCTGGGCCTGGTCGGCGTACCGGGAGAGGGAGACGCCCTCGTCGCGATAGACCACCAGCCGGTCGGCCCGGGGTCGGACGGCCGCCGGCGCCGCGCTCCGGTCCAGCGACAGGACATCGACGTGCGGCGAGGCGTCGAGGGTGGCCGGGTCCACCAGGAAGAAGAACTGGCCGGAGGCGTAGTCGGCGTCATCGAGGATCAGCTCCTGGTCCTGGACCAGCCCCTCCCGCCCCGCTCCGCCCAGACGGAACTCCCGGGTGGCAATGTCACCCTTCTGCTGGGCCCAGATCGCCTCCACGTCTGTGTCCCCCAGCCTCGCCGCCGCCTTGAACCCGAAGTTGCCCGCCGGGATCCCCCGGGCCAGGTACCGGGACGACGGCAGGTCGATGGTCACATCGCCCATCTCCAGCCGCTGCAGCGTCTCCCCGGCCTGGCCCTGGTAGTAGACGTTGATGCTGTTCGCCGCGTCGAACTCCCGTCGCTGGTCATAGTCCACGTCCACGTGGACCCGGTCGGTGATGGTCCCGCCGACCTGGACCCCGAACTGGATCTCCGGCCGGATCTTGGGAATGAGGTCCGGGTTGCAGTTCAGCCGCAGCCCCGGGCGGCAGGGCCGGTACTGGTTCCATTCGCCCCCCAGCTCGCCCCGGCCCTCTACCTGGAGCCCCAGGTCCGCCACCTCCTGGACCACGGCCGGCAGCTCGATGTCCGGGAACAGACCGGGGCCCCGCGTCGTATCACCGGGCGCGGGGGCCCCGGCCTCGGCGGGCGGCACGACTTCACCGGGCCCGCCGCCCGGGAAGCCGAGGGCGAGGGACGGCGCGGCCCGAACCACCCACCCCGCCGGGCGCGGGAGCCCCCACCGGCGTGGGTCGGCCTCGGCAGACCACGCGGGGATCGGCACGGCCAGCGAAGCGGGGAGCGGCGCGAGCCCCAGCCGGAGGACCGGGAGCGGCGGTGCCAGCAGCTCCCACGCGGTGATCCGCAGGCCGGGGCCCTGGCGGTCCTGCGGCTCCTGGCCCCACGCGGGCGCGGGTCCGAGCAGCAGAGCAGCCAGGACGAAGTGTGGCAGGAGCTTGGTCAACCGCATCCCGGATGGCGTTTTATGGCACGGGCGTCAGGGGCCTCGGAGCGCGGACCCTGCGGGTTGTAAGTGTGGTAACTGCAAGGTACTATAACCGTCCACGGGACATGGGGACAACGAGCGGCGCATGCGAATTCTGACGCGGTATATCCTCAAGGCCCACGTTGCGCCGTTCTTCTTCGCGCTCAGCGTGTTGACGGGGATCCTCATGATCAACACGGTGGCCCGCCGGCTCGAGTCGCTGGCCGGGAAAGGGTTGCCGTGGTCGGTGATGGCGGAGGTCTTCGTGCTTTCGCTGCCCCATATCCTGGCCCTGACCCTCCCCATGGCCGTGCTCGTGGCCACCCTCTTCGCCTTCAGCCGCCTGGCCGCGGACAACGAGATCACGGCGCTCAAGGCCAGCGGGGTGAACCTGAACCGCCTCCTCCTCCCGCTCCTGGTGGTAGCCACCCTCTTCGGCGGATTCATGCTCTGGTTCAACGACTACCTGCTCCCGGAGACGAACCACGAGCTGAAGCTGCTCCTCACCGACATCCAGCGGAAGACGCCCACGCTGAGTCTGAAGGAGCAGGCCATCAACCCGATCCGGACGGGGCGCGGGAACCGGCCCCAGTACTACCTCCAGGCGGGCGAGATCCGGTCGGCCACCAACGAGCTGAAGGACATCGTGATCTACGACTTCAGCGACCTCCAGACCGTCCGAACCATCTACGCCGACAGCGGCGTGATGGCGCTCAACGCCGACCACACCGACCTCTTCCTCACACTCCACGACGGCTGGATCAACCAGATCGAGGACCGGACGCCGGAGCGCTTCGTCCGCAGCTTCTTCGACCAGTACCGGATCCAGATCCGCGGCGTGGGCAACGAGCTGACCCGGACCGACTCCAGCGCGCACCGGTCCGACCGGGAGATGTCGCTGGCCATGCTCGATGAGGCGGCCAGCAACGCCCGGGAGCGAGCCGACTCGCTCCGGGGCGAGGCCATCGGGCTCGCCCACGACGCCCTCGACCGCGCCCTGGCCGGGCCCGGCGCCGGAGTCGCGGTCGGTGACAGCAAGCTCGAGCGGCTCCGGCTCTCCAACGACCAGTACTCCGCCAGCGGCGACTCGATCTACGACGAGCTGACCCGCCGTACCGCCCTCGAGATCCGCTCCTTCGCGGGGCGGGTCCGGGGGCTCGATCGCCGCGCCAACGTCCACCTCGTCGAGTACCACAAGAAGTGGGCGATCTCGTGGGCGGTCATTGTCTTCGTCCTCCTCGGCGCGCCCCTCGCCGTCCGCTTCCCCCGGGGCGGTGTGGGGCTGACCATCGCCGCCTCCATCGGGATCTTCGCCGTTTACTACGCCGGGCTGATCGGCGGCGAGGGCCTCGCCGACGAGGTCGCGTTCTCGCCGTGGATCGCCATGTGGGCGCCGAACATCCTCTTCTTCTCCATCGCCATCTGGGGGCTGTCCCGGATCGGGAAAGAGGCCGCCACCACCCGGGGCGGTGGATGGGACGACATGTGGAACTCCCTCAAGTCGCTCGTCACCTCGCCGATCCGCCGGCTCCGGGGCAGCGAGGCATGAGGATCCTCGACCGGCTCGTGGTCCGGGAGTTCATCCGGCTCTTCGGCCTCTTCATCCTGGCCTCACCCGTCCTCTTCATCCTAGGCGACCTGACCGACAACCTGGATAGCTACATCGATCGGGGCTACGAGGCCGGCCAGATCGCCATGGGCTACGTCTATCAGCTGCCCCTGTTCATCAGCTGGGGGATCCCGGTTGCCGCCCTCATCGCCACCATCTTCACCGTCAACACTATGACCCGGCACAGCGAGGTGGCGGCGGCCAAGGCCGGGGGCATCAGCTTCTATCGCCTCTACGCCGCGCTCCCGCTCCTGGGGATCGTACTCACCCTGGCCGGGCTCCTCCTCACCGAGCTCATCCCCGTGGGCAACCGGCTCCGGGAAGAGGCGCTCGGCGAGACCATCGAGCGCCGGGGACTCGGCCGCTCCAACTTCGTCTATCGCGATCTGGATGGCCGCACCGTCGCCATCCGCCGCCTCGACGCCTCCGACGGCGAGATGACCGGGGTGACCGTGGAGCGGGAGGGCGCCGAGCCGGCGGTGCCCAGCGTGCATATCTTCGCGCCTGAGGCCGTCTACGACTCGGCCCGCGGCTGGGTCATCCGCGACGGCTACCTCCGGCTCATGGCCGGACCGGACATCGAGCGCACCTTCGAGTTCGGCCAGCTCTGGACGAGAGGCCTCGACGAGCCGCCCGAAACGCTCCTCGACCGGCAGAAGGACCCGGACGAGATGGGCTACTTCGAGCTGGGCCAGCTCATCGAGATCCTGCTGCGGTCCGGCGCCGAGCCTCTCGACCTGATGGTGGAGCGGGCCCAGAAGATCGCCATCCCGGTGGCGGCGCTGGTCATCATCCTCTTCGCCGCGCCCCTCGCCAGCTCCTCGCCTCGCGGCGGCGCCGCCTACGGCGTGGGCGTCTCCCTGGGGATCACCATCGTCTATCTGATGCTCTTCAAGGTGGCCGGAGCGGCCGGCTCCTCCGGCGCCATCCCGCCCCAGGCGGCTGCCTGGGTACCCAACGTGCTGTTCGCCCTCGCGTCGGTGTTCCTGATTCGACGGGTCAGGACGTAGCCGGGGCACCGAACAGCCTTTCACACCGGAATCCGCGGGAGACGCGAAAGGACAGCACGCGGAAACGTTCACCGCGACGAGGGTGGCGAGCGGAGCCCCCCTGGGATTCCGGCCTCACGCCGCGGGTCGGGATGCGCCGCGAGGTTTCTTCATAGCCGGGTCTTCGACATCTGGAGTGGGTGAAACGGAGCGAGGGTCGGCTCCCGGGTGCACCGGCGAGACGGGCGCCTGGTCAACCGCGGAGCCCCGGAGCATACGCGGAATTTTTTTGAGTCTTTTCCGGTGAGGCGGCGCGGCCGGCGGGGGGCGGCATGCCAGCGAGGCTGCCTTCCCGGGCGGAGACAGTCCCCGACAGCTCGTGTAGGTGATCCCGACCCCGTCCTCCGTGATACCAATGCAGAGCTTGCGTCTTCCGCCGCCCGGCCGGCCCTGCCCGGATCAAACTCAAGAGAAGTTCTCCGCGCGTGCTCCGCGCCTCCGCGGCTCCGCGGTTAACGATGCCTCCGGAGCCCACGCCCCACTCGAAATCTCGAAGAGCCGCTTTCTTCTGCTGTTTTCGTCGCGTCGTCGCGGCCTTCGCGGTGGGATCCGTGCGGTTTCCCGGACGGACGGCCGCGTGCCGTCCTTCCTACCCCGACCGGCGTGGCCGCCTGGCGCTGGAATCTCAGCCCCGCATGTCGACAAATGCGGAGAAGAGCCCGAAATGGAAATCGATCCCCCCTGCCTACCCGCCGGCCCAATCCGTGACGACCGCGTCGCGGACCTGTCCTTCGAACACGATGCCCGCCTCGCCGGTCAGGTGGAGCCCGCCGGCCTGGTCGCGCTCGACCACCACGGCGCCACCCGGCATCTCGACGGTGACGGTGCTGGCGTCGATGCGGCCGGAGCGCTGGGCGGCGGCCACGGCGGCGCACGCGCTGGAGCCGCTGGCCAGCGTCTCGCCTGCGCCTCGCTCCCAGACCCGGATGGCCAGGAGGTCGTCGCCGCGGACGGTGGCGAACTGCACGTTCACGCCCTCGGTGAAGGCGGGGTGCGCCTGGAGCGCCGGGGCGAGGCGCCGGAAGGTGTCGTCGTCCAGGTCGTCGTAGAAGACCACGCAGTGGGGATTCCCCATGGAGACCAGGTGGATGCCCAGGGGCATGCCGGCCACGGCCAGCGATAGCCCCTGCGCCTCGGTGTCGGGCCCGACCTTCGTGAACGGGATGTCGCCGGCCCGGAAGCTCGGGGTACCCATGGCCACCCGCAGGGTGTGGACGCCGGCCCGGCTCGAGACGACCACGAGCTCCACGGTCTCGCCGGGCAGCGCCACCGGGAACGCGGCCCCGCGCCCGGTGTCGTGGAGCCAGGCGCCGAAGATCCGGAGTCCGTTGCCGCTCTTCTCCACCTCACCACCGTCGGGGTTGAAGATCCGCAGCCCCACCGGTTCGGCCGCGAGATCGGCCACCAGCACGCCATCCGCGCCGACGCCCCGGTGGCGGTGGCAGAGCCCCCGGATCACGCCGGGCGCCGGCGGACCGGTGCCGGTGCCATCGAGCACCAGGTAGTCGTTGCCGAGGGCGTGCCCCTTCCAGAAACGCATGGCTCTCCCGCTGGTCAGGAATCCCGCCATCCCGGGCCCACGGTGAAACGCGGGCCGAGCCGGGAGCCGGATGCAACGAAATCGGGCCGGGCCGCGTCTAAGTCCATGAAGCAGGCGGTGGTCGGAAAGGTCGGCCGCCGAGGCTTCGACCGCAACGGTACATTATAGAGCCTGACGGTGGGAGGCGTGGCACACGGGCAGCGACCTCCTTTGGCAGGGTGGAATCGGGTAGCCCGCCGCGTCGCTCACCGTCGTCATTGTGGAGTCCGCCCGAAGGACGGGCGGCCGCCCCGTCACGTGGAAATCAGGTCTCCGCACGTGGCGGGGTGCTCCTTTTTCGGACGGCTTCGACCGTCGGGCCCCACCGGGCTCGGTGGCGCGCCGGGTCTACCGCTCCCCGGCCTCCGGGGCCGCGCCGGCGGGCGGTGAGAACACCGGCAGCCCGGGCTCCTCGTCGTCATCCCCGGCCGTTTCCGGGTGCACGCTCTCGATCTCGCCCATGACCTCGAGGGCGAGCTCCACGCGGCCGAACGGGGCGCTGACCTGCAGCCCCTGGACCTCGGAGCGGACCGCGTTGAACGACTCGCGGGCGATGGCGAGCCCCTCCTGGACGGCGTGCTCCTTCCCCTTCCCCTGGGCCTTCCGCATCCGCTCGATGATCGGCTCCGGGACGGTGATCCCCGGCACCTCGTTGGCCAGGAACTCGGCGTTCCGGACGCTGACCAGCGGCCAGATCCCCGGCACGATGGGGATCCGGATGTCGCGGTCCTCGATCTCCTTGATGAAGGCCAGCAGCTGGTCCGGGTCGAAGACGGGCTGGGTGATGGCGTACTCGGCCCCGGCCTCGACCTTCCAGTAGAAGCGATTCAGCTCGTGGTCCAGGTCGATGGCGCCCGGGTTCGCGCCCACCCCGATGGTGAACGCCGTGGGGTCTCCGATGGGGTTCCCGCCCGGGTCCACCCCGTGGTTCAGCCGGTTCACCAGGTTCGTGAGCCCGATGGAGTCGATGTCGAAGACGGCGGTGGCATCGGGGTACGGACCCATCTTCGGCGGGTCGCCGGTGATCAGGAGCATGTTCCGGAGCCCCATGGCGTGGGCGCCCAGCAGGTCGCTCAGCATCCCGAGCAGGTTCCGGTCGCGGCACGCGTAGTGGATCACCGCCTCGATCCCCACCGCCTGCTCCACCAGCATGCTCGTGGCCAGCACGCTCATCCGCATCTGGGCCCGGGGGCCATCCGGCACGTTCACCGCGTCGACGCCGGCCCGGTGCAGCTTCCGGACGCCCGTCAACATCTTGGTGGGGTCGACCCCCTTCGGCGGCAGGATCTCCACGCTGGTGACCATCTCCCCCGCCGCCAGCTTCCGGCCCAGTCGCGACCGCTCGCCCAGCGGGACCGGCGCCACGGCGCTCTCGTGCTCCGGCGTGACCCGCTCCACCTCCATCCGGGCCCGGGTCCGACCCGGTGACATGGCGTGGACCGCGTCGGCGATGGTCTCGATGTGTGACGGCGTGCTCCCACAGCACCCACCCACGAACGTGGCGCCCGCCTGGATCAGCCGCTTGGCGTACTTCGCCATGTACTCCGGGCTGGCCATGTAGATCTTCCGGCCTTCGATCTCCCGGGGCAGCCCGGCGTTCGGCTGCGCCGAGATCGGACGGTCGGTGACCTGCGCCAGCCGCTCCACCCCCGACAGGATCCCGTGGGGTCCCACCGAGCAGTTCAACCCGATGACGTCGGCGCCCCACTCGTGAAGCCGCTGTCCGATGAGCTCCACCGCCGTCCCGTAGAGGGTGGTGCCGTCCTGCTGGATGGTCATCTGCGCCACCACCGGCAGGTCGCACGCGTCCCGGGCCGCCAGCAGCGCCTGCTGGATCTCCGACAGATCCGCGAACGTCTCCAGAATGATGAAGTCCACGCCGCCATCCACGAGCCCGTCCATCTGCTCACGGAAGAACCCCCTGGCCTCCTCCCGCGACGTGGGGCCGTACGGCTCGATCCGCAGCCCCAGCGGCCCCACCGCGCCGCCCACCAGCACGTCTTCGCCCGCCGCCTCCTTCGCGACCTCCGCCGCCCGGGCGTTGATCTCCAGCACCCGCCCCTCGAGCCCGTACTCCGCCAGCCGCACCGGGTTGGCGCCGAACGTGTTCGTCTCCAGCAGTTCCGCACCCGCCCGGACGTAGTCCTCGTGCACGCTCCGGAGCAGATCCGGATCGGTCAGGCTCAGCTCGTCGTAGCACTTGTTGATGTAAACCCCGCGGGCGTAGATCTCGGTGCCCATGGCGCCATCGAACAGGTGCGGGTGGTCGTCGGACAGGAGGCTGCGGAAGCGGTCAGACATGCTCTACGCCCTTG
>CAZSBL010000103.1:0-12929 GCA_964605205.1 uncultured Gemmatimonadaceae bacterium | reverse complement strand
GCGAAGCGGCGCCTGTTGCGAACGGAGTGAGCGTGCTTGCGAACGAAGTGAGCCGCTGCGAGGCCCGGAGGGCCGAGCCGGATGCGCCGCGCCCGCAGCCCGAACGCCAGACCGATCCGCCGTTCGCGGCGCCTGATGCCCGGGGCGCCGCGCCCGGAGAGGGAGCCGCGAGCCCGGACTTCACCCCGAACAGAGGCCCGGTGCCACGAACCCCTCCGCCCCGGGCCTGTTGCGGCGCGTCCGTGGCGCCTGGAGATGTCGCGGCCGTGCCAGTCGCGCCGCCTATTGCGCGGCGGCGCCCTCCGGCGCCGCCGCGCCGTCCACCCTCAGCGTCTCGATCTCCTGCCCGAGTGCCTTCCCCAGCGTCCGGTCGAGGGCGCGGAAGAACTTGCGGAGCTTTCGGGCGTTGCTGCCGAGGTCGTAGCGGCCGGTGCGGGCGGCGGAGAGGGCGTCGACGCGGGTCTGGGCGTTGAAGTCGAGGGTGATGCGGATGGTGACGGCGCTGGAGAACCGGTCGAGGAGGCTGCCGGCCACGCCGCGAACGATCCCTTCCCGGTCGTCGGCTTCGAGGAGCTCCCAGCGCCGGAGGCCGCCATCCACCAGGTGGAGCGACGCCTGCCAGACCTCCTCGAAGGGGATGGCGTAGGTCCGGCCCCGCATCCGGGGGTCTTCGGCCTCCGGTGTGGTGAACGCGACGTTCCGGGTGAAGCCCCGGACCACGGCGTCTACCAGATTGCCGCTCACGAGCCCAGGCGGTAGGTAATGTGCACCACGGCACGGACCTCCAGCTCGCCGGGTTGGACGGGTGTGACGGTGGCCTGGGCCCGGAGCATCTCCGACATCGGTCCCTGGGTCGCGGGTGCCCGCACACCGCCGGTGGACACCCGGATCGGCGGACCCAGCGTCTCGCCCAGCGCCCGGGCCAGCGACTCCGCTTCGCGCCGCGCCTTGGCCACGGCCCGTTCCAGCGCTTCGTGATAAGCGGCCTCGGTGTCGGTGATCCCGAACTCGATCCCCTCCACCCGATTGGCGCCCGCGCCGATGGCCGCGTCGACCACCCGCCCCAGCCGGTCGATGGCGGCCACGCGGACCGAGACGCGGTTCGACGCCTGGTAGCCGATTATGGTCGGCTCCCCGCCGCCCCGCTCGTAGCGGGGCGAGAGGGAGATCGCCTCCGTTCGGATCGCCGCTGGCGGGATCCCCGCGCCTTCCAGCGCGTCCACCACCGCCGTCATCGCCTCGGCGTTCGCGGCGGTGGCTCCCTGTGCCGTCCTCGCCGTGGACTCGACGCCGAGCCGCACCACCGCCCGGTCGGGCGCCCGGAGCACGGTCGCGTCGGCGCTCACGTCCACCGTGCGGTACGGCCGCTCCGGTGCGGGGTCGGGGTCCTGAGCCGTGGCCGGCACCGCTGCCGAGGAGCACGCCGACACCAGCAGCCCGAGGAGAATCGCTGCGAATCGTATCATGCCCGGAAAATAGACCAAGCGGCAACCGCACGCGAGGCGGGGGCGAGCCCGACCTGCCGGGTGGGACAGCGTCATGGATGGATGGGGGAGCATCGAAGCCGCCCCTCGCGGTGACTCGAACCCCGCCGGCAACGCTGCCCTGCCGCCGATAATCCCACAGTTCGTCGCGTCCGTCGCGCCGTCGCGGTGATTACGCGTGCCGTCGCGCCGCAGCGGTGATTGCGCTTCTGTCCCGGCGTTCGCAGCCACGGATCCATCGCCACGGGTCTGTCCCGTCCCCGTTTGACGGTCGGTGGCGCCGCGGCCTATTGTGCCGCGCCCGGGAACCGACCTTGCATCCCTGGCCCCGTGACACGCACCCCGACCAGAGACGAGGAGAAACGGTGAAGGTCGTCATACCGCTGGCAGGCAAAGGCACGCGGCTCCGTCCGCACACGTACACCACCCCGAAGCCGCTCGTGCACGTGGGCGGCCGCCCCGTCATGAGCTACATCCTGGACGATCTCCGGGAGCTGGGCGTGAAGGAGGTCATCTTCATCGTGGGGTACATGCGCGATCACATCGAGCGGTATATCGCGGATGAGTACCCCGGGTTCACGTCGCACTTCGTGGAGCAGAAGGTCCAGGACGGCACGGCCGGCGCCGTGAAGCTGGCCCAGCCGTTCATCGACGAGGATCTCCTGATCATCTTCGTGGACACCCTCTTCGATGCCGACCTCTCGTTGGTCCGGTCGCTGCCGGAGGACGAGGCCGGCGTGATCTGGGCGAAGGAGGTGGAGGACTACCAGCGCTTCGGCGTCATCGTCACCGACGCCGACGGCTACATGGAGCGGATCATCGAGAAGCCCAGCGAGCCGATCTCGAAGCTGGCCAACATCGGGCTCTACTACATCCGTGACTGGAAGCTGCTCTTCGAGGGGATCGACCACGCGCTGGAGGGCGAGCTCGGCCCCGGCGGCGAGTACTACCTGACCGACGCGTTCCAGTACATGATCGACCACGGATCGAAGATCCGCACCGCCGAGGTGGCCGGCTGGTACGACTGCGGCAAGCCGGAGACGCTCATCGAGACCAACCACCACCTGGTGGAAACCACCCGCGGCGTGCGCCCCGACGCGCCGGACGGCGTCACGCTGAACGACCCGCTCCGGGTCGAGGACGGGGTCACCCTCGAGGGGGCGACGCTGGGGCCGAACGCCACCGTCGAGGCCGGGACCACCGTGCGCAACGCCACCCTGCGAGACTGCATCGTCGGCGCCGACGCGGTGATCGAGGACTGCGAGCTCCACGACTCGGTGATCGGCGACCGGGCGGTGGTGAAGGGCGTGACCGGATCGGTGAACGTGGCCGCGGACAGCGTCATCGAGCCGTAGGTCGAGGTTCGATCCCCGCAGCCGCTGACGCGGCACCGGGACCCGCATGTGGCGGAGTTCGATGCCGTCGGCCCTGCGGTCGACCGTCGATTGACAGCCCGGGCCGCGTTCCGGCATTTTCATCGCGCCGACCCCCCGCGTTTCGAGGCCCTCTGAATGGATAAGTCCGACCTGATCCACGACTGGAATACCGTGGCCGACGCGTTCGACTACGCGGCGCTCCGGCCGGTGGAGCTGGATGACGAGACGCTCCGGGACGGCCTGCAGAGTCCGTCGGCGCAGGACCCCGCTGTCGAAGACAAGATCGAGATCCTGCACTTCATGGAGGAGCTGGGGATTCACGCGGCGGACATCGGGCTGCCCGGCGCCGGACCCCGGGCGGTGGCCGATGTCCGGGCGCTGGCGCAGGAGATCGCCGACCAGGGGATGCGGATCGCCGCCAACTGCGCCGCCCGCACCGTCCGGGCCGACGTGGAGCCCATCGCCCGGATCACGCAGGAGACCGGGGTGCCCATCGAGGCGGCCACCTTCATCGGGTCGTCGCCGGTCCGGCAGTACGCCGAAGACTGGACGCTGGACCGGATGCGCCGGGCCACGGAGGACGCGGTGACGTTCGCCGTCTCGGAAGGGCTCGACGTCATGTACGTCACGGAGGACACCACGCGGGCGGCGCCAGACACGCTGAGGGCGCTCTACGGCACGGCCATCACGTATGGCGCCCGCCGCATCTGCATCGCCGACACGGTGGGGCACGCCACGCCGAACGGGGTGCGCCAGCTGGTCCGGTTCATCAAGGCGGAGATCATCGCGCCGAGCGGCGAGGCGGTGAAGATCGACTGGCACGGCCACCGTGACCGGGGGCTGGCGCTGCCGAACACGCTGGCGGCTATCGAGGAGGGCGTGGACCGGGTCCACGGCTCGGCCATGGGGATCGGCGAGCGTGTCGGGAACGCCGAGATGGACCTGCTGCTGGTGAACCTCAAGCTGCTGGGCCTCCACGACTACGACCTGCGGCGGCTCCCGGAGTACTGCGAGAAGGTGGCCGAGGCCACGGGGATCCCGATCCCGGACAACTACCCGGTCATCGGCGCCGATGCGTTTCGCACGGGAACGGGCGTGCACGCGGCGGCCATCATCAAGGCGCAGCAGAAGGGCGACGACTGGCTCGCCGACCTGGTCTACAGCGGCGTTCCCGCCGCCGAGTTCGGCCGGCACCAGGTGATAGAGGTCAGCCATATGAGCGGAATGTCGAACGTGAAGTACTGGCTCGCCGAGCACGGGTACGATCCTTCCGACGAAGGGTTGGCCCGCCACATCTTCGAGATGGCGAAGCGCACCGACCACACGCTCACCCCGGAGGAGATCCACGCGGCCGCGGCCGAGCACGGCGCGGCACGGGAGGCACCATGAAGGCCATTCGCGTATCGGAGACGGGCGGTCCCGAGGTCCTGACCCTGGAGGAGATCCCGACACCGGAGCCGGGCCCCGGTGAGGCCGTGGTCCGGGTCGAGCGGGCGGGCGTCAACTTCATCGACACCTACCACCGCACGGGGCTCTACGCGAAGGAGCGCCCGTTCACGCCCGGCGTGGAAGGGGGCGGGATCGTGGAGGCGGTGGCGGACGATGTGGCGCACGTGGCTCCGGGCGACCGCGTCGCCTGGTGCATGACGCCCGGCTCGTACGCCGAGTTCGCTCCCGTCCCCGCCTGGAAGCTGGTGAAGGTCCCGGACGGGGTGGACATCGAGGTGGCCACCACACTCATGGTGCAGGGGATGACCGCCCACTACCTGGTGAACAGCACCTACGCCCTGGGCCCCGAGGACGTGGCCGTGGTCCACGCCGCGGCGGGTGGCGTGGGGCTGCTTCTGGTCCAGCTGGCGAAGGCGAAGGGCGCCACGGTCATCGGCACATGCTCCACGGAAGAGAAGGCCGCCCGCGTGCGTGACCGGGGCGCCGACCACGTGATCCGGTACACGGAGACCGACTTCGAGCCCGAGGTCCAGCGGCTGACGGATGGCGGCGCCACCGTGGTCTACGACTCCGTGGGGCAGGCCACCTTCCGGGACAGCCTGAAGGCGCTGCGGCCGCGGGGGATGCTTGTGCTGTACGGGCAGTCCAGCGGGCCCGTGGAGCCGTTCGACCCCCGGGAGCTGGCGGGCGGCGGGTCACTCTTTCTCACGCGCCCGTCGCTGGCCCATTACGCGGCGGATCGGGAGGAAGTGGAATGGCGGGCCGGTGAGCTGCTCGCGGCGGCGGAGCGGGGCGAGCTTGAGGTCCGGGTCCACGACGTCATGCCGCTCGTGGATGCGGCGGCGGCCCATCGCCGGCTCGAGGGCCGGGAAACGTCGGGGAAGCTGCTGCTGCGACCCTAGTGCGACCCGCCGGAGCGGTCGCCTTCGCCGTCATCGTTCCGGTCCCCGTCACCCCGATGACGGTTCAGCATCGACTCGTACTCCGCGCGCTGGTCGGGCGTGAGGACCCCCATGATCTCGGCCCGGGCGGAGTCGGTGATGGCGTCGAGCCGCGGCTCCACCTCCCGCCACACCGTGCGCATGCGCCGGACCCGTACGTCCAGGATACTGTCGATGGTGGCCCGCTGATTCCTGGACATTTCCACCCGGTCGATGATGTAGGATCGGTCGCGGTCGTCGTCATCATCGGAGTCGCGACGGGACTCGGAGGCCGGCCGGTCGGTCGTGAGGGCCCGGTCGATGACCGCGCCGGTCAGGGCGCCGGCGATGAACGTCACAGCGAGCACCCCGAAGCCGAGGAGGCGGACCCGTTCGAATACACTCATCGGCGTCGCTCCATGGCCAGCACCAGGTCGTGGGCGCTGGGCTCACGGCCGTCCTCGAGCCACTCCGCCGCCGGCGTCGGGACGCCGAGGGCGTCGACCATGGAGCCCATGGGCTCCGGGCCGCTGCGCTGAAGGGCGTTCAGCCCACCGAGGGCGAGGGCCGCGATGATGGCCGCGGCCACCATGGTGGGTCGGGCCCATCCGACCACGAGGGCGAGAGGTCCGGCCTCCCGGGCCCTGCGGGCCAGCTCGGCGTCGGCGGCGTCCAGGACCCGCCGTACGAGCCGCTCGTACCCCAGCCGATCTTCCGCCAGGTCCAGCGGCGAGAGGTCCACCCGTTCCGTGTCCATGATTCTCAGTCCTCGTTCGAGCGCTTCAACGCTTCGTGTTCCCGCAGTGCCTTGCGCGCGTGATGCAGGTGCGCCCGCACCGTGCCCGTAGGCATGTCCAACATCTCACCGATCTCCCGGTGCTTCCACCCCTCCATGTCGTGGAGGATCACCACGTTCTGCTGGACCTCCGTCAGGTCCCCGATCGCCTCGGCGAGATCGGCCCGCAGCTTCGACCGGGCCACGTCCACCCGCGGACTCGGCCGGTTCGACGCCAGCGGCAGCGCGTCCAGCGGCGCCGCCTGACGAACGCTCAGGTACCGTCGTACACTGTGCGCCCGGTTCCGGACGATCTGGAGGAACCAGGCCCCGAACTTTGCCGGGTTCCGACAGTCCTCCAGCCGCTCCAGCGCCCGGATGAACGCGTCCTGCACCACGTCCTCCGCATCCGCCGACTCCTTCACGATCCCCACGGCCACCGCGAACGCCGGCCGCGTGTACCGCCGCACCAACCCCTCGAACGCGCCGCGATCTCCGTCCAGCACCCGGGCGACGAGGGTGGCGTCGTCCTTCATGACCAGATGACGCCCGCGGGCCGGAAAACGTTGGGGCCGGCCGGGGTCCGCCGGGCGGGGCTCCGTGTGGTACGCCGGTGGAGCGCCGACGGTATGCTCATGTTGCCTGTGCCGCGGGTTGGCGTAACACGACACTCTCATCCTTCGACATGAAAGAAACGCAGGGCACGGACGGCGTGGGTACTGGCTGCCACCGGCCCGGTACCGTCGATATCAGGGTACAGGCGCTGGGGTACGCCAGCAAGACAGTGACCGCCATGGAGACGGTGACCGGTGAGCCGACGCCGCGCATCGTCGGCCACTTCCGGCCCGCGACTGCCGGGTCGTGATCGTCTCGTTACATTGTCGTTGCGGTTCAATGACGGGCCCCCGGTATTTACAGAGGGGGAGGAGCGATGAAATCCGTTCCAGAGATGACCGCGAAGAAGGGAGCGGGGATGGCGGAAACCAAGACGGCGTCCGCACAGATCCTGGTGGTCGAGGATGAGCGCGACATTGCCGCGCTGGTGGCGTACCACCTGACCAAGGAGGGCTACCGGGTCCGTACCGTGAGCACGGGGGACGATGCCATGGACGCCGTGCGGAACGAGCGTCCGGACCTGGTGGTTCTCGACCTGATGCTCCCGGGGCTCTCCGGCTACGAGATCCTGGAGGAGATGCGTCGGCAGCCGGAGATGGAAGAGGTGCCGGTGGTGGTGCTGACGGCGCGACGCGAGGAGAGCGACCGGATCAAGGGCCTCGAGCTGGGCGCCGATGACTACCTCACCAAGCCGTTCAGCCCGCAGGAGCTGGTGCTGCGGATCGGGGCGGTGCTACGGCGAGTCCAGGCCCCGCCGGTGGCGGGCTCGGGGCGGGTGCTCCGGGGTGGCCCCATCACGATGGACCTGTCGGCCATGACTGTGCACCTCGACGACGAGCCGGTGGACCTTACGCCCACCGAGTTCCGGCTCCTGGCATCGCTGATGGAGCGGAAGGGGCGGGTTCAGAGCCGACGCCAGCTCCTCCAGTCGGCGTGGGACATCCACGTCCAGATCGAGACGCGGACGGTGGACATGCACGTGCAGCGGCTCCGTTCCAAGCTCGGCGAGGCCGGTGACCTGATCGAGACGGTACGCGGCTTCGGCTACCGGTTCCGGAGCGGTGAGCCGGACTGATATGCGGATTCCCCTCCGGGTTCTCCTCCCCCTGGCCGTGGGTGCGGTGGTCGCGGCCGGCTTCCTCATCGCTTCCCTCTCCGTGGGCGGCGCCATCCGGGGCGCTCTGACCACCGTCCCGGGCCTGACCGCGGACCGCGCGGTGGAGAGCGGCGTGCGGGTGGTGGCGCTGACCGGCACGATCATCACGATCATCGCGGTGGTGGTCAGCGCGATCATCGCCCGGCTCATCGTGAAGCCACTGCGGCGGATGCGGGCCGTGGCGGAGCGGCTCGCCGACGAGGACGTGGACGCCGAGCAGGACACGCCGGTGGCCGAGATCCGTGATGTGTCCCGGGGCATCAGCCGGGCCGCCAGTGAGCTCCGGGACCGACACGACCGGGAGCTCCGGGAGCGGTCCGAGCTGTCCGGGCTCGTGGAGGCCGTCTCCGAGGGGATCATCCAGGTCGACGCAGAGGGTCGCGTCACCCGAGCGAACCAGGCCAGCCGCCGGCTGCTGCGGCTCCCGGAAGACGCCGTGGGCAGCCCCGTGGGCGCCCTGTTCCGCAACGCCGAGCTCCGGAAGATCATGGAGGCCGGCGCCGAGGGGCACGCCACCGAGTCCGCCGAGGTGGTGATCGACGAGCAGCGGATCCTCGTCTCCGTCAGCCCGCAGCAGGGCGGCGGGGCCGCGGCCACCTTCGTGGACCTGACGGACCTCCGCCGTCTCGAGGAGGTCCGCCGCGACTTCGTGGCCAACGCGAGCCACGAGTTGAAGACGCCCCTCACCTCCATTCGCGGCTATACCGAAACGCTGCTGAGCGGCGGGCTCCCGGAGTCGGAGGAGCAGCAGTTCCTGCTCACCATCGCCCGCAACGCCGAGCGGCTCCAGCGGATCGTGGACGACCTGCTGGACCTGTCCCGCCTCGAGGTGGGACGCTGGCAGCCGGAGCTCGAGCCCGTTGACGTCATCAAGGCCGCCGATGCCTGCTGGCTCTCCTTCGCCGACCGGGCCGCCGACCAGGGCGTGACCTTCGATGCCGGGAGCGAGACCGACGCCCGGGCCCACGCCGACCGGCGCGCCCTCGAGCAGATCTTCTCCAACCTCTACGACAACGCGCTCCGCTATACCGGCGAGGGGGGCCGGATCCGGGTCTCGGCCCGGCTCCGGGAAACGGAGCCCGGTGACGGGGCCGCGCCCCGCACCGGGGCGGGGCCCCGAACTGCCGCCGTACGATCGAGACCCGCGGACGACGCGGACACGGGCCCCTGGCTGGTGGTGGAGGTGGCCGACACCGGCACCGGGATCCCGCGCGACGCCCTCGGCCGGATCTTCGAGCGCTTCTACCGCGTTGACCCCGCGCGCTCGAGGGCCGAGGGCGGCACCGGGCTCGGCCTCTCCATCGTCCGGCACCTGCTCGAGAGCATGGGCGGAGGTGTGGACGCACGGAGCGAGCTCGGCAAGGGCACCATCCTGCGGATCTGGCTCCCCGTCGCGTAACGATTGTGCGCCGGCATGCGGTTACGGAGTCGTTACAGCCGCGTCGCCCAACGCGCACACCCCCCCGCGACCCTCATGGAGAAACGCAACTGTGGGGATGCCACCGGCACCGCGGGGTGGGCCCCGGAAATCACGGAGACGGCGCGCGTGACCAGGTTCGTCGATACCAAGGCGGGATTCGCCACGTTCACGCAGGGACGTTCGCTATGCGTCCGCCTGGATGGATCCCTCGACGCCGCCATGGCCCGGGGCATCGCCGCACAGCTCCGAGGCGACCGGCACAGCATCCGGCTCCGAATCGAATGCTCGACCCTCCAGGCCGTCGACGCCGGAGCCGCCATGACCCTCGCCCGCGGTCTCCTGGACTGGGTCCATGCACGGGCCGACCGCTCCATCGATGTCCTCAACCTCGAGCCCGCACTCGCCGAGCGCATGCCGTGGCATCCCCTCCGGGCGTTCCTCGACCCCGACGAGCTGATCTTCCTCGACCCGGATCGGGACGATCTGTGGGCCACGGCCCCGAGCCGGCACTAGACCGTGTTACCGCTCTGTTACGTAGCCGTGACGCCCCGGTGGGGTGGCCCCGGCTACTCTGTCATCGGCCTGTTACCGAAAGTGAGACATTCGAGGAGATGAGACCGTGCCTACTATGAAGAGAGTGCTGCCGGTGCTGACGGCGCTGGCGATCCCGGTCCTGTTCGCCGCGTGCGGCGGCGGTGACGCCGGCGATGGCGGTCGGATCCAGGTGGACGGTTCGAGCACCGTGTACCCCGTGACGCAGGCGGTGGCGGAGGAGTTCATGCTTTCCGAGGGCCGGGGCACGCGTGTGACCGTGAGCCAGTCGGGTACGGGCGGCGGTTTCAAGCGGTTCTGCATGGGGGAGACGGAGATCAGCGACGCGTCGCGGCCGATCAAGCCCACGGAAGCGGAGACGTGCGCCGCGAACGGAGTGGAGTACGAGGCCTTCGAGGTCTCGAAGGACGGGATCACGGTGGTGGTGAACCCGGACAACACGTTCGTGAGCTGCCTGACGGTGGACGAGCTGCGCAGGGTGTGGGAGCCTGGGAGCACGGTCCAGATGTGGTCGGACATCCGGAGCGAGTGGCCGAACCAGGGGCTGAAGCTGTACGGCCCCGGCACGGACTCGGGCACGTTCGACTACTTCACCGAGGCCATCATGGGCGAGGAGGACCGGAGCCGTCAGGACTATACGGCCAGCGAGGATGACAACGTGCTGGTGCAGGGTGTAGCTGGCGACCCGGGTGCCCTGGGCTACTTCGGCTACGCCTACTACGCCGAGAACACGGGCCAGCTGAAGGCGGTGGCCGTGGATGACGGGGTGGGCTGCGTGGACCCGACGTACGAGGCGATCGCGTCGGGCGAGTACTCGCCCCTTTCGCGGCCGATGTTCATCTACGTGAACGCCGGTGCCCTGGAGCGGGCCGAGGTGCAGCAGTTCCTCGAGTACTACATGCAGAACGCGGGGGAGCTGGTCCCACAGGTGGGATACGTGCCGCTGGCGGCGGAGGTGTACGAGACGAACCTGGAGCGGGTACACGAGCTTGCCGGCAACTGACGAAGCGCACTGGGCCACCGCGGGACGTCGCCGCCGGCGCCTGACGGAAGGCGCCATCGGCGGCGTCCTGCTGCTGTTCAGCCTGGTGAGCATCCTGACCACGGTCGGGATCGTGGTGGTCCTGGTGGAGGAGGCCATTGGCTTCTTCCTCGAGGTCTCCCCGTGGGAGTTCCTGACGGGCACTCGATGGGCGCCGCTGATCGAGCCCCAGAGCTTCGGCGTGCTGCCGCTGCTGGCCGGGTCGGTGCTGGTGGCCGTCGGAGCGGCCATCGTGGCGCTCCCCATCGGGCTCCTGATCGCCATCTTCCTGAGCGAGTACGCGCATTCGCGGGTCCGGCGGATCGTGAAGCCGGCGCTGGAGGTCCTGGCGGGGATCCCCACGGTGGTCTACGGCTACTTCGCGTTGACCTTCGTGACGCCGCTGATCCGGGTGGTGGTACCGGAGACCAACATCTTCAACGCGGCCAGCGCGAGTATCGTGGTGGGGATCATGATCATCCCCATGGTCTCGTCGCTGTCGGAGGACGCCCTGACCGCGGTACCGGACTCGCTGCGTCAGGGCGCGTACGCGGTGGGCGCCACCAAGTACGAGGTCTCGACCCGGACGGTGCTTCCCGCCGCGCTGTCGGGGGTGGTGGCGTCGTTCATTCTGGCGCTCTCCCGCGCCATCGGCGAGACCATGGCCGTGACCATCGCGGCGGGCGCCACGCCCAAGCTGACGTTGAACCCGTTCACGAGCATCGAGACCATGACGGCGTACATCGTCCAGGTCAGCCGCGGCGAGACGCCGTACGGCAGCATCGAGTACAAGACGATCTTCGCCGTGGGGCTCTTGCTCTTCGTGATCACGCTGGCCATGAACGCCCTGAGCCTGCGGATCCTGCGCAGGTTCCGGGAGGCGTACGAATGAGCGGAGCCGGGCAGCGCCCCACGGAGCCGACCCGGGCGCCGGACGCCGCCCTGACGGACCGGGCCGAGTACGAGCCGCGCGTCGAGTGGCGGCACACCAAGGGCAAGATCTTCGCCGGCGTGGCGATGACGGCCACCCTGTTCGGCGTGGCGCTGCTCGGCGTGCTCCTCTTCGACCTGATCACGGACGGGCTGCCGCGGCTGTCGTGGGAGTTCGTCATCTCGTTCCCGTCACGGCTGACCGAGCGGGCCGGGATCTGGCCGGCGGTGATCGGCTCGATCTGGGTCCTGGTGCTGACCGCGGTGATCTCCTTCCCGCTGGGCGTCGGGACCGCCATCTGGCTGGAGGAGTACGCGCCGAACAACCGGCTGCGGCGGATCATCCAGCTCAACATCTCGAATCTGGCGGCGGTGCCGAGCGTGGTGTACGGGATCCTGGGGCTGGCCGTCTTCGTCCGCTTCTTCGGCTTCGGACGGAGCATCCTGGCGGGCTCGGCTACGCTGGCGCTCCTGATCCTGCCGGTGATCATCATCGCGGCCCAGGAGGCAATCAAGGCGGTGCCGCCGAGCATCCGGTTCGGGGCGTACGCCCTGGGCGCCACCCGGTGGCAGGTGGTGCGCCGGCAGGTGCTCCCCATGGCGTTCCCCGGGATCATGACCGGGACGATCCTGGCCCTGTCGCGAGCCATCGGGGAGACGGCGCCGCTGATCGTGATCGGGGCCGTGGGGTACGTGGCCTTCCTGCCGCAAGGGGTGCTGGATGAGTTCACCGTGATGCCGATCCAGATCTACGACTGGATCAGCCGGCCGCAGGCCGAGTTCCACGAGCTGGCGGCAAGCGGGATCGTGGTGCTCCTCATCGTGCTGCTGACCATGAACGCCGTGGCGATCCTGCTGCGGAACCGATTCCAGCAGAAACGAGGCGAATGAGCAAGGCCATTATCAAGCCGCCCGGCGAGCCCGTCCTGTCGACGGAAGGCCTCTGGGTCCGGTACGGCGAGACCCCGGCGGTGCAGGATATCACGCTGACGATCCCGCAGAACCGGGTGGTGGCGTTCATCGGCCCGTCCGGGTGCGGGAAAAGCACGCTGCTGCGCTGTTTCAACCGGATGAACGACCTGGTACCGGCCGCCCGGATCGAGGGCACCGTCCGCCATCACGGCCGGGACCTCTACGCCCCCGAAGTGGACCCGGTGGACGTGCGGCGGAAGATCGGGATGGTCTTCCAGAAGCCGAACCCGTTCCCGAAGTCGATCTACGACAACGTGGC
>CAZSBL010000102.1:0-12930 GCA_964605205.1 uncultured Gemmatimonadaceae bacterium | reverse complement strand
TCGGCATGCAGCTCGCCGCCAGGCTGGGCCACGATCGCCTCTATGGAATCGATTACTCAGCGGGACTGGACTACCGCCCCGCCCTTGCCCTGGCCGAAGAGCTCGGGCAGGAGGGGGTCCTGACCGAGCAGGAGACGATGATCGCCGAGCTACGCGCCAAATCACACGGTGAACAAGAGCGGACCGTACTCGAGCGGCTGATCGCCCTCAACGGCGATCCTGTAAGGCACAGCAACGCGTTCTATCTGAACGTGGCACGGATGGGCACTGTGGAGAATCCGCTCGGCGCACTCCAGATCGCCGACTGGTGGAAGCGCAACCTGGTGATCTTCGCCCGCGCCGCGCACTACGCCGAACCAGGTGACACCGTGCTGATCGTGTACGGCGCAGGGCACAAGCATCAGCTCGAGCGGCACTTCCGTGAGGCACGCGGCTTCGAGCTCGTCGATCCGCTGGCGTATCTCGTGGCGAGGCATCATCCCGGCTGCGGCTCGTCCGCACCCGGCGCCGGCTCGGGCGTGGCCGGCACCGTGCCGGTCTCCCGGTCCACCCGGTCGTGGAAGGCGAGGCCGAAGAATACCATGACCACGGCGGCGAAGGCCGCGGGCACGAACCAGAAGCCCCGCCACTCGGTGAGCGCCAGGGCGGAAGCGCCGCCCAGGAACGCGTTGTACAGGTTGCCTGCGAGCTGTGCGCCGATGAGCATCCCCACGCCGTAGGTGATGAGGACCAGGAACCCCTGGGCCTGGCCCCGTACGGCGGGCGTGGACTTCTTGTCGACGTAGATCTGGCCGGTGACGAAGAAGAAGTCGTAGCAGATTCCGTGGAGGAGGATGCCCGTGGCGATGAGCCAGAAGACGGCGTCGGGCGCGGCGATGGCGAAGAGGACGTAGCGCACGGACCACGCGCCCATCCCCACCAGCAGCATCCACTTGACCCCGAGCCGTACGAAGAAGAACGGCATCAGGAGCATGAAGACCACCTCCGACGCCTGTCCCAGCGTCTGGGTGGCGGCGATGTTCTCGACCCCGGCGGCGCCGAGGAAGACCTGGGTGAAGTTGTAGTACGCGGCCAGCGGGATCGAGATCAACAGCGAGCTGATGATGAAGACCCAGAACGACCGGCTGCCGAGCTGCTCCAGGGCGTCGAGCCCGATGATGCTGCGCAGCGAGACCGTCTCACCGCCGGCCGGCGGCGGCGTGTGGGGCAGCGTGAAGGCGTACAGCCCCAGCACGATGCTGGTGGCGCCGGTGAGGTAGAGAGGCGCCGCGGTCCGCTCCGGCACGCCGCTTACGAACGCCACCAGTACGAAGCTGACCACGAGCCCGGCGGCGATCCAGCCGATGGTCCCGAACACGCGGATCAGCGGGAACTGCTTCTCCTGGTCACCGATATGGTGGAACGACAGCGAGTTGGCCAGGCCGAGGGTGGGCATGTAGAACAGGTTGTAGAGGAGGAGCAGCCCGATGAACGCGGTGGGCGCCCCCGTCGCCTGGGGCACCGCCAGCATGACCAGCCCTCCCAGCACGTGGAGTACGCCCAGGACCTTCTCGGTAGCGAAGTACCGGTCGGCCACGAGCCCCAGGAAGAAAGGCGCCGCGATGGCCGCGATGGGGTTCACCGTGAACGGCCAGTGGGTCAGCGTCTCCATCCCCTGGGCGGTCATGTAGACCGCCACGGTGGTGTACCATGCGCCCCACACGAAGAACTGCAGGAACATCATGGTGCTCAAACGAGCATTGATGGAGCTCATACGATCCGCATCCGGGCCGGGTCCCACTCCACCTTCCGGCCTTCCAGGAAGGAGCGGGTGGCCATGTGGCACGCGATGGCCTCCTGGAACCCCTGCTCGATGTCGCAGCTGGGCGTCCCGCCGTTGCGGATGGTGTCGAGCCACTCGGCGATGTGCAGGTGGTAGGCCGACACCCGCCGGCCGCCGCGGTACGTGTACAGCAGGCCGCGGCTCGCGAAGTACTCGGCGGTGGCCGAGGTCACGGCGTCGATCCCCTTGAAGCCGGGTCGGTACGTGAACATGGGCCGGTCCGGCGAGACGATCCCCTCCCGGAGCTTGTCCTCGTAGCGGGTCGAGTTGTTGTCGGGCACCACGTCCAGGGAGCCGGCGAGCCGCATGGTGGCGTCGTGGCCCATGAACTGGAGGCCCCGGTAGTTCCCGTTGGCCAGCGTGGCGCTGTACATGAACGTGAGATCGCGGTCGGGATACTCGCACACGGCCTGGAACACGTCGGGCACGTCCCGGCCGTCCTTGAAGTGGTAGATGCCACCGGAGGCGACGACGGACTTCGGGATCCCGAGCCCGAGCACCATGTTCGCGGCGTCGTACTCGTGGGACATGAGGTCGCCGGCCAGGCCGGTGCCGTAGTCGAACCAGCAGCGCCAGCGGAAGAACCGCTCGAGGCTGAACGGAGACGTTCCGCCCGCGTGCTGCTGGAACTGGGCCCAGTCCACGTTGTCGGGTCCGGCGTCCTCGGGGATGTCCCACACCCACGCGCCCCACGGCGTATTGCGGTTGGTGGTGCCCTCGATCAGCGTGATGTTGCCGAGGATGTCCTTCTCGATGATCTCCCGGGCCTTGAGGTGGCTCTCCGACTGACGGTTCTGGTGCCCGAGCTGGAACTTCACGTCGGAGCCCCGGAACGCCTCCAGCATGGCCAGCGCCTCCTCCTCCGTCCGCGTCATGGCCTTCTCGCAGTAGACGTGGATCCCCATGGACTCGGCGTCGATGGAGGGCTGCGCGTGCCAGTGATCCGGTGTGGCGATGATGACCGCGTCCACCTTCCCGCTCTCCAGCAGGTCCCGGTAGCTGCGGTACCGCGTAGCCGCCGGGTTCGCCGGCGCGCCGCCGGGGCGGACGTCCACCGCCGACGCTGCTAACGCCTTCTCCGCCCGCCCGTCGTACAGGTCGCAGACGGCCGTGACCGCCACGTTCAGGTCGTTCTGCGCCAGGTACGTCTCCAGGTCCTTGTTCGCCGGGTTCTCCAGGTGCCGCTTGCGCGCGTCCTCCACCCACTCGGGGCTCGCGAACCCCGCGTGGCGCGTCAGCGACTCGCCCTCGCCGCCGTAGCCGATGATGCCCAGACGGATCCGCTGGCCGGGCGGGCGGGACACGAAGTCCTCGATCACCGCCGGGCCGGTCTCGGTCACGCCCAGCTCGTCCAGCACCGCCTGCCGCCGGGCCCGCTCCAGCGCCCGCTTGTCGACGTACGCGGCCAGGAAGCCGCCGAGGACCGGGACCGAGATCAGCGCCTTGAGAACGCTGCGACGCGACCAGCGGCCTCCGTCGTGCTGCTCCTGATCCATCCGCTCGTCCGGGCTCATGCGTGCACCTCCTCGGTGAGCTCAGTGTCTGAAGTCGGGGTCGCCGCGGCGAGCTCGGCTGTGACCGGCTCGGGCTCCGGGCCGAACACGAGCCGGTCGAGCCCGTACCGTCGTGACGTCGGGAACGCCAGGACCACCACCAGCGCCGCCAGCTCGATCAGGATCTTGTTGACCACCAGGTACGAGCCCTCGGCCGGCATGGCGTACTCGAGCCCGGGGAAGGGTGGCGCGGCCAGCCAGTAGAGGGCGAGCATCACGATCCCCGCGATGGCCGCGGGCCGGGCCAGGAGCCCGAGGAGGAGCCCGAGGCCTATGAAGGTGAGACCCCACGCGTTGAGGGCGTCGATGGCCGTCACCGCCGCAGGGCTCGCCGCCAGCCCCTCGAACAGGGGGCCGAACCACCCCTGCGAGTCGGCGAGGTACGCCGCGGACGTCCAGTACGGGTTCGTGAGCTTCGCCAGCCCTTCGTAGAGGAAGTGCCAGCCGATCAGCATCCGGAGCGCCACGAGGGCGCCGGTCTGGAATCGCTGCATGTTCACTCCAATCCGTCGCGCTGAAGCGGGGCGCTCCTCCAGCCCCGCGAGGTGAGCCGCCGGCCGCCGCGGTCCAGGATCAGACCGCTGCAGCCGCGTTGTGAATCGATGAGCCTCAGGCCCGTGGCGGGCCCGAGGATGAAGACGGCCGTGGCCAGGGCGTCGGCGTCCATGGCGCTCGGCGCCACCACCGATACGCTCCGGACCCGGCCCGGCGACGCCGCGGTGGCCCCGTCCACCAGGTGATGGCAGCGCGGGTCGGCGGCGTGGAACCGCTCGTAGCTCCCCGAGGTCGCCACCGCGCCACGGCCGGGGCGCACGGCGTCGAGGAAGGCGCCGGGGGCGTCGGGGTCCCGGACGGCCACGGTCCACGCCTCTCCGCGCTCGTTCCGACCCCGGGTGCGTATGTCTCCGCCCCCGTCGATCAGGTAATGCCGGACCCGGCTCCTCTCGAGGGCGGCCGCCATGGCATCCACGATGTACCCCTTGGCGATGCCGTCCAGCGTGACCCGCATGCCTTCCCGCTGGAAGCGGATGCGCCGCCGCGACGCCCGGATGTGGTGGGCCCCGACCCGCTCCCGGGCCTCCGCGATCTCCGCCTCGCCCGGCGGTGTGGATGGCGCGCCGTTGACGCGGCCTTCGAACAGGTCCACGAGGGGCGCTACGGACACGTCGAACGCCCCCCGGCTCAGGTTGTGGAAGCGGTGGGCCCGGCCCAGTACGCGGGCCAGCTCACGGGGCGGCGAGTCGAGATGGCCGGCATCGTTGAGCACGGTGAGGGCCGAGCCGCCCTGGTAGCGGTTGAAGACGGTGATGAGGCGGTCCATCTCGGCGTACGCCCGTCCCACGGCCTCCTCCAGGCGGTGGGGCGAGCCGGCGATGGCGTGCACGGCCACGCGGGTCCCCATGGCCGGTCGCTCGACGTCCAGCCGGTGCAGCCCGCTGCCGACGGGCGTCAGCCGCCGTGCGGCACGCTCCCCGACGCGCTCGAACCCGAGCTCGGGAAGGCTATGCATACGCGTCCGCCAGCTCCGTGCGGACCCGGCGGAGGAGGTCGCGGGTGGCCAGGATGCCGTGGTGCTCGGACAGGGTCTGCCCTTCGTACTCGATGCCGACGTACCCCCGGTAGCCGGCGTCCAGGACGATGCGCATCATGCGCGTGAAGTCGGTCTCCGTCTCCCGGCCCTGGTCGTCGAAGGCGTGGCTCTTGGCGCTCACGGCCTTCGCGTACGGCATGAGCTCCCGCACACCCTGGTACCGGTCGTACCACGCCTCCGGATCATGGCCGACCCGGAAGTTGCCGAAGTCCGGGAGCGTGCCGGCCAGCGGGTGGTCCGAGCGCTGGATGACGCCGGCCAGCCACGCACCGTCGCTGGAGAGCCCGCCGTGGTTCTCCACGATGACGTTCAGCTCGTGGGGCTCGGCGTGCTCGCAGACCCGGCGGAGGCCGTCGGCGGCCAGGCGCGCCTGCTCCTCCCGGGAGCCGGCGCTGCGGGCGTTGACCCGGATGGAGTGGCACCCCAGCGACGACGCCGCGTCCAGCCACTTCCGGTGGTTCTCCACCGCCTGCGCCCGGGCGTCCGGGTCCGGGTCGCCCAGGGCGCCCTCGCCGTCCACCATGATCAGCAGGCTGCGGACGCCGGCGGCCTCGGCCCCGCGTCGGAGGCGGGCCAGCCACGCCTGGTCCCGGGCCCTGTCCGCGAAGAACTGGTTCACGTACTCCACGGCGTCGAGGCCGTAGCGGTCCCGGGTCACGGCGGGGAAGTCCAGCGGGTCGAGGTCGCCGGCGAAGAGGGTGCGGTGGAGCGACCACTGGGCCAGCGAGATGCGGAAAGGCGCGCCGTGGTCGGTGGCACCGCCTTCGGACCCGGCGCCCGAGCAGCCGGCGCCGGCCAGCGCCCCGGCGCCCGCGGCCAGCGCGGCCGTCCGTGCCAGGAACTCCCGCCGCCGCATCACGGGGCTTCCTCATGGAGGCGCCGGATCCGGATCTCGCGGAACGCGACCACGTCACCGTGGTCCTGGAGCCCGATCCGGCCCTCCGTCGCCTCGGCGAAGCTCGGGTACGCGGAGAACTTGCTCTCCGCCACCCGCCGGTTCCAGTCCTCGGACCCGATCACGTAGTCGACGATCCTCGTCCCGTTCATCCAGTGCTCGATCCGGGGCCCGCGGGCCACGATCCGCACGTGGTTCCACTCGCCCGCCGGGCGCACCACGTCGTCGGTGGGCGCGTAGAGGGCGTAGCAGGCACCGGCGGAGGTGGTGGCGTCGGCGCCATCGGCGTGGGCGTCGTCGTCGAGGATCTGCAGCTCCGGGGCGTGGTACCAGATGGCGTTGGCCTCCTCGTCGGTCCGGAAGAAGATCCCGCTGTTCCCGCCGGGCTCCACCCGCCACTCCAGCTCCAGCTCGAAGTCGCCGAAAGACGCCCGGGTCACCAGGTCGCCGCCGTCACCGGCCGAGGGGTCGAGGACCAGCGCGGCGTCCCGGACCTGCCAGCCGGCGGGCACCTCGTGGCGCTGGTACCCGCGCCACGCCGAGAGGTCGGTGCCGTCGAAGAGCGTCACCCAGCCGTCGGCCGGGTCCGATTCGTCCCCGTCGTCGCCGGGCGGCGGATCGGGCGCGCAGGCGGCTGCGGCGAAGGCCAGGGTGATGGCGGGGATGGCCGCTCGGGGGCTGAGCATCGATCGATCCCTCCCGTCCGCTCGGGGTTGCAAACCGTGGGTGGGGGCGTTCCGACAAAGTGAGGACCGGGGCCGCGTTCGGAAAGTCCGGGAACGCGGGCGGGCTCTGTGGCGTGCCCCCGGGACTGGTTCGTACCTTGGTCCGGCGACCCGGACTCTTTGCCTGGAGGAGCGAGCATGGCCACCGACCGACTCGGCGTGGGATTCATCGGCAGCGGCTTCAACGCGGGCTTCCACCTGCGGGCGTGGGTGGGCGTGCGAGACGCGGACGTCCTCGGCGTCTGGAGCCCGAACCCGGAGCACCGGGAGGCCGCCGCGGCCGAGGCCCGGGCGCTGGGCGTGGGCGATGCCCGGGCCTTCGACTCCATCGGCGCCATGGTGGCCGACCCCGCCATCGACGCCATCTGGATCTCCGGCCCGAACCAGGCCCGGGTCGAGAACATGGAGGCCATCGTGGCCGCCATCGAGGCCGGCGCCGCGCTGAAGGGCGTGGCGTGCGAGAAGCCGCTGGCCCGGAACGTGGCTGAGGCCCGGCAGATGGTGGCGCTGGCGGAGCGGGTGGACCTGGTCACCGGCTACCTCGAGAACCAGGTCTTCGCGCCCGACGTGGAGCGAGGGCACGAGCTGCTCTGGGCCCGGGGCGCCGCCACCACCGGGCCGCCGTACCTGGCGCGGGCGGCGGAAGAGCACAGCGGGCCCCACGAGCCCTGGTTCTGGCAGGGGCGGCTCCAGGGCGGCGGCGTGCTGAACGACATGATGTGCCACTCGGCGCTGGTGGTCCGGCACCTCCTCACCGAGCCCGGCCGGCCGGTCTCCGGTCTCCGGCCCGTGCGGGTCACCGGCCACATCGCCAGCCTCAAGTGGACCCGGCCCCATTACGCGCAGACGCTGGCCGAGCGGATGGACGGCGTGGACTACACGACGGCGCCCGCCGAGGACTTCGCCAGCGTCATCATCGAGTTCGAGACACCCGACGGCCACCGGGCCATCGGCGAGGCGACCACGTCGTGGAGCTTTGTCGGCCCCGGCCTCCGGCTCTCCGCCGAGCTGCTGGGCCCCGAGTACAGCCTGAAATGGACATCGCTCGAGTCCGGCCTCGACCTCTTCTTCAGCCGGGCCGTCCAGGGCCCCGAGGGAGAGGACCTGGTGGAGAAGCAGAACGCCGAGGTGGGCCAGATGCCCGTGGTGGCCGACGAGCCCGTGAAGTACGGCTACCAGGCCGAAGACCGCCACTTCGCCCGGGCGTTCCTCGGCCGTGAGACGCCCATGCTCACCTTCCGGGACGGCCTCGATGTAGTGGAGCTGCTCATGGCCGCGTACCAGAGCGCCGAAGAAGGCCGGACGCTGGACTTCCCCCCCGACGGCCTCGAGGGCTTCGTACCCGCGGTGGCCAGAGGGGAGTGGTCGGGCCAGGTGGGATAGGCATCACAGGGGCGACGCGTCCGTGACGGGAACGGGCCAGGGCCCCGACCCCATCCACGTGCCGCCGGCCCCCGCGCGGCTTACCGCGGCCGCACCGTGAAGCTCGCGCTGTCACCGGCCGCGGAGCTCGCGCCCACGAAGACCGTGAACGTTCCGGGCTCGACCACGCGGCGCATGTTCAGGTCATAGAAGGCCAGCTCGTCGGGGCCGAGGGTGAACCGGACGGTCTCCGACTGCCCGGGCGCGAGGCGGACCTTGCGGAAGCCGCGGAGCTGGCGTACCGGCCGCGTGACGCTGCCCACGTCGTCGCGTACGTAGAGCTGAACCACCTCCTGCCCGGCTACGTTGCCGGTGTTGGTGACCGTGGTCTCCACCGTGAGGGAGTCGCCGGCGGCGATGGAGGCGCGGTCGAGGCGCGGGCCGTGGTAGGCGAACGTCGTGTAGCTGAGGCCGTAGCCGAACGGGAAACGTGGCGTCCAGTGCACGTCCAGGTACCTGGACGAGAAGTGGTTGTCGGGGTCCGGCGGCCGGCCAGTGTTCTTGTGGGCGTAGTAGATGGGCACCTGCCCGGTCGCCCGTGGGAAGGAGACCGGCAGCTTCCCGGACGGGTTGTGGTCGCCGAAGACCACGTCGGCCACGGCGGGCCCCATCTCGGTGCCCAGGAACCAGGTCTCCAGGAGCGCGGGGGCGTGCTCCGCCAGCCAGGGGAGGGCCAGCGGGCGGCCGTTCATCAGCACCACGGCGGTGGGCGTGCCGGTGGCGAGGACGCGCCGCGCGAGCTCGAGCTGCGCGCCCGGGAGCCCGAGATCCGCCCGGCTGCTCGCTTCCGCGCTCATCCCCTGGTGCTCGCCGACCACCAGGACCACGGCGTCCGCCCGCTCCGCCGCCGACACCGCCGCGGCGAACCCGGCGGTGTCCGCCAGCGCCGCGGCCTGGACCTCCCTGGGCGGGGCGGCGAAACCCTCGCCGCCGGCGGGGAGCTCGCCCACGCCCGCCTCGTAGACGACGTCCGTGCCGGGCAGCGCTCGCCGGATCCCCTCCAGCACCGGGATGGCGTCCTCCGCGCGGCCCGCGATCACCCAGCTGCCCAGGGCGTCCCGGGGCGAATTGGCCAGCGCGCCGATGACCGCCACGGTCGCCAGGTCCTTCGGGAACGGCAGCACGCCATCGTTCTTCAGCAGCACGATGGACTCCCGGGCGATCTCCCGGGCGACGGCCCGGTGCCCGGGTGTGAGCACCTCGCTCCGCTCCCGGGCCGGGTCGTGGTAGCGGAACGGGTCGTCGAAGAGGCCGAGGCGGTACTTGGCCCGTAGCACCCGGCGGACGGCCCGGTCCACCAGCGCCTGGTTGATGCGGCCGGAGCGGACCGCCGGCGGAATGTCCTCCAGGTAGATCTCGCTCAGCATGTCCACATCGACGCCCGCCCGGAGCGCGGCCACGCCCACGTCCTCGTCATCGACGCCGATCCCGTGGTCGAGCAGTTCCCGGATGGACGTGTAGTCGCTCACGACCACGCCGTCGAAGCCCCAATCCTCCCGCAGCACGTCGGTCAGCAGCGTCTCGTTGGCGTGCATGGGGACGCCGGCCACCTCGTTGAACGCGGCCATGACCGACAGCGCCCCCGCCCGCAACGCGGCGTGGAACGGCGGCAGGTAGACCTCGTGGAGCGTCCGCCGGGAGACGTCGGCCACGTTGTAGTCCCGGCCGCCCTCCGCCGCGCCGTAGGCGACGAAGTGCTTGGGCGTGGCCATCACGGTGGTGGCGTCACGGAGGTCGCGGCCCTGGAAGCCCCGGACGCGGGCCGCCGCCATGACGGAGCCGAGCCAGGGGTCCTCGCCCGCGCCCTCGACCACCCGGCCCCAGCGCGCGTCCCGGGCGATGTCCACCATGGGCGCGTACGTCCAGTGGATCCCGTGGGCGGTGGCCTCCACGGCGGCCACCCGGGCCGACCACTCCACCAGCGCCGGGTCCCACGTGGCCGTCTCCGCCAGCGGGACGGGGCTGATGGTCCGGAAGCCGTGGATGACGTCGAACGCGAACAGGAGCGGGATCCCCAGCCGCGACTCCTCCACCGCCAGCCGCTGGAGCTCGCGCAGCCGCTCGGCGCCGTACACGTTCAGGAACGACCCGACCTCCCCGGCACGGATCTCCGCCGCGCCCCGCGTCTCATCGGAGGAGCCGGTGTTGCCGCCGGCGCCCTGGCCCTGGGTGAGCTGGCCCACCTTCTCGCCCAGCGTCATCAGCGTCAGGAGCGAGTCGATGAACGCTTCTTCCGCCGGGTCCGGCGAGGTCGCCACCGGCGCCACCGGCACGGGATGGGCGCCCGCCACCGCGGGCTCGGAGGGCGTCGTCGCGGGAGCCGCCATGCACGCCGTGGTCAGCGCGGTCAGCGCGGCGAGGCGCGGCAGCCGGTCAGTTGTGGGACGGGTCGGCGGAAGTGTACGATCGAGGGTCGCCATGCGTTAGCTCGTGTGGTGCAGGTCGCGGGCTCCGGTCACGGGTCGGCCCGCATCATACCGCCCGACAGCCCGGCGGGCGACCGCGACCGCGGCACGCGCGCGAAGGAGCTTGATGAGTGAACGTCAGGTACGCTTCGGGATCGTCGGTGTGGGTCGGATCGCCCGGAACCGGTTCGCGCCGGCCCTCGCGCGGGCGGAGGGGGCGGTACTCCAGGCCGCGGCCAGCCGGGATCCGGGCAGGGCGCAGTCGCTCGCTCCGCGGCGCGCTTACGGCTCCTACGAGGCGCTGCTGCGGGACCCGGACGTCGACGCCGTCTACGTGGCCACCCACAACGGGCTGCACCGCGACCTGGTCCTCGAGGCGCTCCGGCACGGGAAGCACGTGCTCTGCGAGAAGCCCCTCGGGCGCTCGGCCGAGGAGTGCGGGGAGATGGTCGCCGCCGCCGCGGCCGCCCATCGTCTGCTCGTGGAGGCCTTCATGTACCGGCATCATCCGCAGATCGCCGCAGCGCAGCGGCGGGTAGGGGAGGGCGCCATCGGTTAGGTGACCGCGGTGGAAGCGTCGTTCAGCTTCCGCCTGGGCCGAGCGGACGACGTCCGGTTGAACCCCGAGTGGGGCGGTGGCGGCCTCTATTAGCGAGGGGTGGTCATCGGCACGGAGGGCGCCCTCATCCTCAGCGAGCCGTTCGCCACGTGGGTGCGCGAGCCGCGCCTGGCGCCGGCCGACGCCCTCGGGAACGCGCGGGTCCTCGACCGGCTGGCGGCGGACGCTCGCCGGCGCGCATGAAGCTCCCCGCCGGCAGCGGTACGCACCGTGGGCGTTCGACAACCGCGAGCCAGGTGGTCGATCCGCTGGCGTATCTCGAACACGAGTCGTAAGAGGGCCCCGGGATCGCCGGCCCCCTCCCCCCCTCGCCTTCGCGGGACGGATGTCCCACGTTTTCATCCTATGGAGACCATCTTCTACAGCCCCGGCCTCACCGTCGGGCTCGCCCTTGCGGTGGGCATGCTGGTCCAGGTGGTGGCCCGCCACATGCGGATGCCCAGCATCGTGCTGCTCCTGCTCGCCGGGGTGCTGCTGGGGCCGGAGCTGGCCGGAGTGGTGCAGCCCGAAAGCCTGGATGGCGCCCTGCTCTACCTGGTGGGGATGGCGGTGGCGGTGATCCTGTTCGAGGGCGGCCTCAACCTGAGCTTCCAGCAGCTCCGGGGCCAGGCCTTGCCGCTTCGGCGTCTCGTGACGGTGGGCATTACCGTGGCCGGGATCGGCGGCGCACTGGCGTCGCACTGGCTCATGGGCTGGAGCTGGCAGCTCTCGGTGCCGTTCGGCGCGCTCCTGGTGGTCACTGGCCCTACGGTGGTCCAGCCCGTGCTGCGCCGCATCCGGGTGCGGCGGAACCTCTCGACGATCCTGGAGGGCGAGGCCGTGTTCGCCGACGGGATTGGCGCCGTCCTGGCCATCGTCGCGCTGGAGATCGAGCTGTCCAGCGGCATCTCGCAGCGGGCCACTGACCTCCTGGGGCTGCCGGCGCGGCTGGCATTCGGCACGGTGGTGGGCGTCCTCGGCGGGCTCCTCATCGGCACGCTGCTCCGATCGGAACGGGCGGTGCCGAAAGGGCTGGAGAACGCCCTGTCGCTGGCCATCGTGGTGGCGATCTTCGAGGTGAGCGATACCTTCATGACGGAGAGCGGCATCGTAGCAGCCGCGGCGGCCGGGCTGGTGGTGGGTAACACGCGCACCCGGGTGGACGCGGAGCTGAAGGAGTTCAAGGAGCAGCTCACCATGCTCCTTCTGGGCCTCATATTCGTGCTGCTCGCCGCGCTGGTGGAGCTGGACCACGTACTCGGACTCGGGTGGCGGGGCGTTGCGACGGTGGCAGCGATGATGCTCGTGGTCCGACCGGTGAGCGCGAGCCTGAGCCTCATGGGTACGGCCCTCTCCTGGAAGGAGCGAGCCTTCGTGGCGTGGATGGCACCCCGGGGCGTGGTGGCGGCCGCCGTGGCCTCCCTGTTCGCCCAGCGCCTGGCCCAGCAGGGGGTGCCGGGGAGCGCCGAGTTCCAGGCCCTGGTGTTCCTGGTCATCGCCACGACCGTACTGGTGCAGGGTGGGCTGGCTGGCCCGGTGGCCTCCCTTCTCGGGGTCCGGGAAGACAAGCTGTCGGGCTACGTGATCGTGGGGGCGAACCCGGTGGGCCGGGCTCTGGCGCGGGCCCTGGTCGAGGCCGGTGATGAGGACGTGGTGATGGTCGATACCAGTGTCGCCGAGTGCCGGCGGGCCCGCCGGGAGGGGCTCCAGCTGGTGGAGGGCGACGCCCGGCGGGAATCCACGCTGGAGTCGGTGGGTCTCCCGGGCCGGCGGGGTCTGGTGGCCCTCACCCCCAATCCGTCGCTCAACCTGGAAATCGTAGAGCTGGCCCGGGACCAGTTCGGCGTGGAGCAGACCGCTGTGGCGCTGAGTCGCCTCTACGGGGGGCTGGAAGAGGCCGCGGTCCACGAGCGGGGGGC
>CAZSBL010000101.1:0-13007 GCA_964605205.1 uncultured Gemmatimonadaceae bacterium | reverse complement strand
TGAAGAGGGTGGCGGTGATGAAGATGAGGTTGATGTCCAGGTAGGTCATGGCCCCTTCGGCAATATGCCGAGGGGGCAGCCCGAACCCGCCGGCCAGGGAGCCGCCCAGCGCCGCGGCGAACATGGCCAGCTCGGTGGACAGCTTCAACAGCTTGGCCACCACGTACACCGCCACCATGACCGCCAGGACCAGGGTGGCCCAGGTGTACATGCTCACCCGTCAGCCCCCGGACCTGGAGGTGGGACCGCCCGCGCCGTTCCCGGAGACCGCACCGGTCGCGGGGCTCCTACCCGCCGAAGATCCCGGTGAGGACATCGCCCATCTCCATATTCTTCTCGAACAGGATGAGGGGAACGCCCTGGTTCTCGGAGAGGACGGTGAAGCGGCGGTCCTGGTCTCCGTCCTCCCGCACGAACATGAAGTCGGCCCGGGGCATCACCGCGTCGATGGACAGCTCGTCTGAGTTGTCCCCCGGGGTCGCTCCCTGGGCCCTCCGGGCCATCCCCTCCACGTGCGCCCCGATGACCGTGATGCCCTGGTTCCGGGCCTCGCGGATCAGCTCCTCGGTCCGGGCCAGCTCGTCGGGCATGGACACGCCGGCCGCGCCCATCCCCTTGAGGCTGGCGCCGGTGACGATGAGCAGCGATCGGAAGGGCGTCCCCGCGTCCCGGGCGGCGATCAGCTCCCGGGCCGTGGCCTGGGGCAGGAACTCGTGGCTCAGATCCAGGCGCCTCAGGAAGAAGCGCACCCGCTCGGGGCCCGGGCTCTGGCCGCACGAGGTGAGGAGGACCGGCAGCTCCGCCTCGAGGGCCGTGTCCTGGCCCACGAGACCGGTGGGAGTCGCGACACACGTGATGGCCGCGCACGCCAGCACGGCTCCCGAAACCACTCTCCGCCGATAGCGCATCATCGTCCGGTTCCTGGTGGAAGGGCTATGGCTGCTGCCTGCCCGGGTCAACATACGCGCATCCGTGACAAAAATCACCCTCCGCCGCCAGGGGAACGGCGCCGTCCCCGCAGCGCTGCCGCGGCGATACCCGTCAGCGCCACGAGCCAGACGACGGCGATCGCCCAGAACACGCCGCTCCGCTCCAGGGCCCGGGTCAGGCGGGTGCTCGCGGGTTCCGGCAGGGGCACGGGATCCCAGGGGAGGCCGTGCTGGAGCGCCAGTCGTCGGACGTCCAGGAGGTGGACCACGGGAACGCCCAGGGCCGCCATCTCGTGGAGCACGCCGCGGCGGTCCGGAGGGGGGAACGGGAGGCTGTCCACCCGGCCGGGCGGGACGCCGAGGATGGAGGGATCCGTCCCCACGTTGGCCGCGGCGCCGCCGATGTTCACGAAGGCGGCGGGCGCGGCGCCGGCGGCGTACACCTCCATCCGGCGGGTCACGGCCGCCCGCAGCCCCGTCTCGTGGATCACCGGGTACCCGCTGCGGGCCAGCCTCTCCAGCAGGCGATCCCGGAGGCCGGGCTCGAAGTCCTCGCCCCGGTCGCGGCTGCCGCCCAGCGACACGGCCGCGGGAACGGCGTGCACCAGCTTCCGCTCCAGGAGCAGCTGGTGTACGCGCAGGAGGTCGAGCTCCGCCCGGGTCGCCCCGTAGGACGACGCCCCCAGCGACAGGATCGCCGACGGGTAGGCGCCCAGCGCCTCGGTGGCGGTGAGCGTGGCTACCAGCAGCGCCGGGAAGGAGCCCGAGGCTCCCACGGCCACGGTGTCGCCGGGCCCCACGCCCGCCTCTTCCAGCAGGTGCGCCAGCACGGCCGCCACGTCCGGGGTGGTGGTGGTGCGCTTGGCCTCCAGGTGACCCAGGGTGGTGAAGAGCTCCGCGTAGCCGGGTCCGATGAGCCCGGTGCCGTTGGGGTCCAGCTCCTGAGGCACGGACAGGCCCTCCGCCTCCGCAAACGCACCGGTGACGGCCACGGCCTCCGCCATGGCGGTCGCGGCTTCTTCCATGGCCACGGACCACTCCAGGATCGGCCGGGGCGAGAGTGCCTCGAGGGCGATCCACGCGGCCAGGCTGACCACTGCCGCGGCCAGCAGCGCGGCCCGGAGCCGGGGATCCACGTCCGGAGCGGCGCTCACGGCCGGCTCACACCAGGGCCAGCGCCCGGCCCAGCACGCCCACGGCCACCGTCACCGTCACCAGGGCCGCGGCGGTCACCACCACGCCCTGGCGCTCCATGTGACCGGCGATGAGGCCCGGGATGACCCAGCCGATGACCCGGAACTCCAGCGACGCGGGGAAGAGGGACGGCAGGGCCTGGCTCCACAGCGCCGCCCACAGCCCCCCCAGCAGGATGAGGAACACGAAGCGGCGGCGTCCGAAGAGGATGAGCCGGCGAGCCGCCACGCGGTAGACGACCATGGTGAGGAGCGCCGCCAGGAGGGTCCCTGCGATGCGCTCGGGCTCCCACAGGAAGAGGACCAGGTAGCTGGGAACGATGATGCCCCCCGGGTACAGCCCCGTGAGGGCGATGAAGGCCAGCGACACCAGGAGTCCGAAGAACGCCAGCTCAAGGCCCACGGCCCACCTCCTCGCCGATGCGGGCCCAGTGCGCCGCCAGCTCCTGGCCCCGACCCCCCATGTTGCCGAAGCCGAAGAGCAGGCCCCCGGACTCCCGGACAGGCTCCAGCGCCAGCGCCGTCAGCGCCTCCGGCCCGGCGGACGGAACCGCCCGGATCCGTCTTCCTCCCCGCACCCGCCGGGCCAGCGCGTTCGCGTGCACGCCCGTCACGTAGAGCTGGTGGAACCGGTCCAGGAACCCCGCCGCCAGGGCGTCCGCCCACTGGAGGGTGCGGTCTCCCCGGTCGGCCCGGAGGCTCAGCAGCCCCACGCAGGGGCCGCCCCCTCCGTCCACGGCCGCCAGCGCACGGTCGTGGACCAGCGCCGTGGACTCGGGATCGTTGGCGGCGAACGCGGAGACGGCCCAGACGGGGGCCCCCTCAAGGGCCGTACGCAGCCGCCAGAGCCGGGCCGCGCCCGGGTCGTGTCGGGCCGCCTGCATGCCGCGGCGGATGACGGCGTCGTCCACGCCCAGGGAACGGGCGGCCGCCACCACGAGCTCCACGTTGTCGGCGAAGCTGGTCAGAGGGGTCGCATCGTCCAGCAGACCATCGACCGAGCCTGCCACCGTCGTGACGGTGCACCCGTCCCCGATGCGTGCACGGAAGGCGCTCTCGTCCTCCGACTCGTGGAGGATGACCCGGGCCCCGTCGGGCACGGCCCGGGCCAGGACCGACGCCACCCCCGCCCGGGTGTCTCCCGCCGCGCCCGTGTGGTCCACCCGGAAGTTCGTGACCAGGACGAGGTGGGGCACCAGGAGCGCCTGCCCCTCCACCCGGTGGCTCTCGGGATGGATGCTCATGACCTCCGCCACCACCACCTCCGCACCCAAACGGGCGGCCCGGTGCAGGAGCTTCTTCTGCTCCAGGATGGAGGGCGGACCCCGCCGCCGGATCTCCTCGACGGTCCCGTCGGGGAGGATGAGGCCGGGCTCGGAGCCCGTGGTCTTGGCCAGCACCCGCCGCCCGTCTTCCCGGAGGACCGAGGCCAGGAGCCGGGTCACGGTGGTCTTGCCCCGGGTGCCCGTGACCGCGACGCGCAGCACCACGGACTCCCGGGCCCGATCGAGGCGAAACCGTTCCGCCACGAGGGCCGCCAGCAGGACCAGGGCGGTGAGGATGAGGAGGTGCATGCGAACCGAGCGGCAGGAACCCGTCCAGTATCCCGGGCAAAGGTATCAGATGGCCGACCGGCCGGCGAGGTCGGGATCAGATGCCGTCGTTCCGCCCGGTGGGCGTGAAGGAAGGATGGTCCGGCTCCAGCACCAGGACGTCACACGGCGCCAGCGAGCTCGCGTCGAAGGCGTCGGCAGTCTCCCGCACGCGGTAGCCATCGCCGCGGAGCAGCTCCGCGAAGGGGTAGTAGCAGCCGGTCGCGGTATGGAAGTTCTCGTGGCCGGCATCGACGCACACCACCGGTCCTTCACCCACGGCGTACGCGGGCTCGGGGATCGGATAGATGAGCGTGACCGATGAGTCGACGGGAGGGAGCCGTGTATCAAGCTTGCACCCCGCGGGGCGGATGTCCGCCAGGACGGCAGTGACCCGGGCGCCCCATCAGTATCAGCCCAAATCATCCTATGGAGAGCTGTCCCAGAAAGAACTCCGCCCGAAGGCGTGAGCGGTCCGGGGCGGACGCGGTTCAGTCCAGGTCGGTTGAATGGTTCACTAGCAATTGGTTGAAAGGTGCGTGGGAGCCGGGGACTGAGGGAAAAGTATACTTACCTTGCATCATAGTGCGTGAATAGTATACTTAACACTCATGAACGCCAACGACATCGATAGCGAACTCAGCGCCGCCAATCCGTGGTGGCGTGATCCAGACGAGTGGCAGGACGCGGATGTTCAACTCCGAACGGCCCGGCGGTCCGCTCTGGCCTACGACCCACGCCCACTCGACGATCTCACACCAGGCGGATTGTATATCCTGCGGGGCCCCCGACGCGTGGGGAAGTCTACGGCGCTGAAGAAGCTCATCGCGCGCCACCTGGAGGCCGGCACTCCGCCCCGGAGCATCGTCCACGTATCGGTCGAGGGTCGCACCGCCCAGGATGTGGTGGACATCGTACGCCGGGCAAACACAACGTGGCTCCGGGGAGACCCAGGCCAACGGCTCTGGGTAATCGATGAGATTGCGGGAGTGAAAGGACCATGGCCGGAAAGCGTCAAGCGCTTGCGCGACAGCGACGTTCACTTTTCTGCGGATACGGTGATCCTGACAGGCTCCTCCGCGGCTAAGTTTGAGGAAGCCCGCAAGCAGCTTGCGGGGCGCCGGCACGCGGAGCGTAGTGATCGTACGCTGTTCCAGATGGGCTTCAGGGACGTTTGCCGGGCCCTTGGCATCGAGTTGCCTGAATCGCCGCCCATCGCCCCGTCAAAACTGGGTGACTCGGAGTTCATCCGAGAGGCCGTAGAAGACGTACGGCCGTGGCTATCGGAAATGATCGATGCGTGGGACCGCTACCTTCTCGTCGGCGGGTACCCTCAGGCGGTTGAGTCCGAGTTGACCACCCCTCAGGGTGGTGCGGACGTAGCGTTGCGCGACGCATTGTGGGACATCATCCACGGCGATGCCTTCGAGGGTTCGGAGTTGAGCCCAACGCAGACTCAGACGATCCTCCGATCCCTCACGTCATCACTCAGTTCCCTTTACTCGGTGGCAGGTCTTGCCGCCGCCGTCAATGTTGCGCATGCAACGGCCGGGGCGCGACTTGATGCTCTTCGACGCGCGTTTGTCGCATTTCCGGTCCACCGCGAGCAAGGATTGGCGCCGCGACCACAGGCGCAAGCGAAGTGGTACTTTACCGATCCGCGCCTTGCACGGCTTGCGTCCGAGTTTGGTGCCGGGAACCCCCCGGACATGACAGCCCTTTCGGAACAGCAGATCGCAGTCGCACTGTTGAGAGCGTTGGAGGCGGAATCGCCTGGAGCCGCAGTCCGCCATGACACCCTGCTGTACTATCGTTCTCGGACCAGGGCGGAGATCGATTTCGTCTCACCGGCGTTCGCGCACACGTGCGTGGAGTCGAGATTCGTGAACCGAGGCTGGGGCCGCGCCTTTCAAACCATCGAAGCCTCCGGAAGACGAACCGGCATCGTTGGCACTCGATCTGGAACCAGAAAGCATGACGGCGGCTGGGCCCTTCCCGCCGGGCTGGTGGCGTACCTGCTTGGGTTCTGAGCCGCGCCCCCCGCCCAAAAGCCAGCCAGGAGATCGGCTCCCGACTGCGGCTTTGCACGCTTTCTCGTAAAGCCTGCGGAGCTCTATCGTAATTGTGGGGGAGGCGGCCACAAGAAATGCAATCCATCGCATATCGCACCTGACTCGCGCAGCGCTTCGCCGATTTTATTCCGCATCATACCCACGAATCGGGCGGTGCGCGGCATTTATGCCGCGGCGACCTTGTGTCCGGGCGTGCCCTGCGGGTATAGTTGTATATATTCGACAGACGGGCTTGTAACGGGGGACCATGATGGATAAACGCATCAGTGAGTATCCTGACCCTGAGATTCTGGCGGAGCTGGGCCGGCGGCTGGCCCGGCTGCGACAGAGCCGGGGGCTGAATCAGGAGGCGGCCGCTCGGCAGGCAGGACTCGATCGAGCCACGGTGTCGCGAACGGAGCGCGGAGAGAACCCGACGTTACTCACGGTGATCCGTCTTCTTCGTGTGTACGGCCGGCTCGCCTCTCTCGATGCGTTCATCCCGGAGCCCGAGGTGAGCCCCATGGAGCTGATCCGTTCGCGGAAGAGGACGTCCGGTGGCTGAGGTCCGTGCGTTTGCCGAGGTCCGCCTCTGGGGTCGGACCGTCGGTGCGGTCGCCGAACTCGAGGACGGGCAGATCGTGTTCGAATACGATCCGGACTTTCGCACGTCCGGCCTGGAGATCTCGCCGATTCATCTCCCCCTGTCGATCCGGGAACCGATTCGTTTCGATGAGCTCCTGCGGAAGCCCGCCTTTCGGGGGCTTCCGGGCGTGCTCGCGGACGCCCTGCCGGATGCGTTTGGGCAGACGGTGATCCGGGCCTACTACACGTCGCGAGGGCAGGTCGAGAAGGCGTTTTCCCCGGTACAGCACCTGCTCTACGTCGGGCGCCGTGCCCTCGGCGCCCTGACGTTTCATCCCTCCGAGGAGCTGCCGACCCGGGGGGCAGAGGCCGAGGCTCTCGAGGTGGCCGACCTCGTGGCGGACGCCCGGCGGCTCATCTCCGGCGATTTCGACGTCGTGATTCCCGAGATCTACCGAATGGGTTCGTCCGCCGGCGGGATGAGGCCCAAGGCAGTCGTGCTCTATAACGAGGAACGAGGCGACATTCGGTCCGGGTTCGCAGACCCGCACGAGGGTGACGTACCCGCGCTACTCAAGTTCGACGGTGTCGGCGAGGAGGCCACGGCGGCCCGGTTGGGCGAACCCCAGCCGTTCAACCGGGTGGAGGCGGCGTACGCGCGGATGGCCAGGGCCGCCGGGATCGATGTTGTGGACCTGAGTGTCCTCGAAACGGACGACGGCCACGCTCATCTCGTGATTCGTCGTTTCGATCGCCCCCTCGCGACGCCACTGCATCAGCACACCCTCGGCGGTCTACGCCACGTGGATTACAACGAACCGGGAGCCAGCAGCTACGAGGAGTATCTGCGGAACATGTTGAAGTTGGGCCTTCCCCCCGCCTCCCTCATCGAGGGCTATCGGCGGATGGTGTTCAATGTTCTGGCGATCAACCAGGATGATCACGTCAAGAACCTATCCTTCCACATGAACCCGAAGGGCGTGTGGTCGCTCACGCCCGCCTACGACCTCACGTTCGCGAAGGGCACGGGCTGGACCTCGGTGCACCAGATGCGGGTGGCGGACAAGCGGGCGGGAATCACCCGTTCCGATCTCGTCGGCGTTGCACAGATGTTCGGGATCCGCGCACCGGAGCGAATCATTGGAGAGATCGCTGACGCAGTGGCCCGTTGGCCCGACTTTGCGGGCGAGGGGGCAGTCCCCCCCGATGTCATTGACCGGATCCAGGGGGAGATCAGAAAGCGCAGCGACGAACTCACCTCCTGAGATGGCGCACCAGCCGATACCTTCTGCCAAATACCGGAGGCCCCGAGAAGAAGTCTCGGGGCCTCCGCGAAGCGGGATTTCCGTACGTCATTGTGCGCCAACCACCTGCACCAAATTACGAGAAACCGCGCAAATTCACAGGCGTCTTCCGCTACCAAGCCTTCCGCGTGCTGTCCTTCCGCGTTTTCCGTGGATTCCGGTGTGAGAGGCTGTTCCTGCCCTCGCCCATCGCTTTCTTCAACAAATTCGGAGAAGACCAGAGAAGACCCCAATTACGAAGGCCCTTGGCGATACTTACGATAAAACGTGGCGACGTTCTACGAGAGTTCCTGGCGAACCGCAGACATTCTAGCTCTTCGCCGGGCGCATGTGGATTTGTACGCTCTCTCGTAAATCGTGCGGGGCTCTTTCGTAATCCCCGCTGCGACCCCCTGAGTGCTCTTTCGCAATTCTACCCGCTGAATCGCTTCAGGGGGTGTATTGGGTTCGTTACCGTTTCTCTCCCGATCCTGTTGTTTGATTCGTTAGGCGGCAGAATCAACGGCGCCCTCCCTGGCAGACGCTGGACGGTGGGATTACTACCCAGGAAATGGCACGGAACGTCTTTACGACCGTGGGTCGTGAAGTTGCAAATCCTGTGATTGCGGGCCGGTACGTCGGACAGGAAGGGGTTTGGGGGTTGCATCCGCCGCGTTTGTAAGGTTATCCTTTCCGTATGGATACTGAACTGAGGAACCGCGTGGGTGAGCGGTTAAGGGATCGAAGGAAGGCGCTGAAACTGAATCAGGAAGAACTCAGCGGCCGTCTCGGGATCAACAACCGCCAAACCCTGTCGGACATTGAAACCGGGAAACAAGCGATCACCCCTGAGCAGCTCGCAGCAGCTGCTCAGGCGCTGGGCGTCACGACCGGGTATTTCACCGATCCCTTCCACGCTGCCGCGGAAGCAGCATTCTCCTTCCGGGCTGAAAACATCGATACGGACGTACGAGAGGCCTTGGAAGAGCAAGCGGGGCGCTGGTTGGCGACAATGCGCGAATTGGCCGGCTGGAGAGGTGAAGAAGATGAGTATTTTCCCAAGGAGAGCGGCACGTTAAGGCTTACGTCTAAGGCTCGGTACGAGCACGCTCAGGCTGCCGCCCGTGCGCTGGGCAAACGCCTCCAGTTGGGGAACGTCCCTGCTCGGCGACTCGAATCGAAGATCGCGAGCGAACTCGGAATTCACGTCCTCTATGTGGATCTGCCTGAGGGGGTGGCTGGGGCCGCGGCACGCATGACCGGCGTCCAGGCGATTCTGGTGAACCGGAACGAACCTGCCGGCCGACGTATGTTCAATCTGGCCCATGAAGTGTTTCACCTGCTCACCTGGGACACGATGCCTCCCCCCGACGTGGAGACGGCGAGTGCCAAGTCGGCCAAGCGGGTGGAAGTACTCGCGAATTCCTTCGCGTCGGCGCTTCTTATGCCCCGCGAAGAGGTGTTGGAAAAGTGGGAGGCAGCGGCCGCTCTCTCGACCGTTGAGTCAATCGTAACGCTCGCGGAGTACTTCCAGGTGAGCCCGCCTGCCGCAAAATGGCGCCTTGTTGTCTTGGGGGTTCTGGACGAGGGCTCGGCCCCGTCTGACCCAGAGCTTGCACGGGCTCGGCCAACGGAGCCTGAACGGACGCCCCCCCTCCGGTTCAACGCGCGGTTTGTCGAACTCATTCACAGTGCGGTCGAAGCAGGACGCCTGTCCTTGCGGAAGGCCCTTTCGATCCTGGGAATGACCTCCGTCGAATTCGGAGAGCTTTGCCGTTCATACGGCCGGCAGTTGTCCTACGACATTTAGGTCGTACGAGTGCCTCCTGACGTTTACCTGTTCGACACGAACGCGATCATTGAGTCTGTCCGAGTGGGGGCATGGAACGCCCTTACAGGCGGCCTCTCCATTCAAACGGTTGAAGAGGTCCGGAGCGAATGCCGTAGGGGAGATCGATTCCGAACCGGGTATGTCGCCGTTACCGAGGAGGACGTTGCCCGCATGTCTGCGATCCACCAGGTGCCGCCAGCTGGACGTGCGAGTATTGAACTGATGCCCAAGAGCGACGGACTGCATGACGGCGAGAAGGATCTATTCTGGTACGCTCTCAACAACCGCCAACGCTATCGCTGGGTATGCTCGCCCGACGGCGGATCAATTCGGTTCGCGGTCGCGCATCAACTCCAGGACGACATGATCTCTCTGGAGAAAGCCTGCGATCACGTCGGTCATTCTTCTGCAGGGCTCGCTCACCACTTCACTGAACAATGGCTCGTCAGGAAAAGGACGGCCGCTATACTCGGCGTCCCCTGAGTCTCTCGCACACGGCAACGGCCAATGAGCGGATTTCGGACTCGCCAAGGCGACCGGTGCTATCGGCGGGCATGTTGATCTCGATCGGCGCCCGTTGGGGAGCTCTCTGGGGCTATCGTGCGCCCAGGTACGAGCCAAGTGACCGAGAATTCCGCAGAAGTCCAGGTGTCGGTCGAAAATCCTCGATGCCGTCCCCGGAGTCAGTCCGGTGTACTTCGATGTAGCCCTGTCATTTGCACCCAATGCGGTTCGCCAGGAACTCTCGTAATCAGAAGTGCGGCCATCGTAGATTCAACGAATCGTCGCCAACTTCTATCGTAGTGGCCCTCCGTCTTCCCGCAGCCGCGAGTTACCCAGATCAGCAGTTAAGAGTCCAGAGCCCGGTTGTTGTCACCGTCTTCCGCGTTGTAGAAGAAGCCCGGATAGACGAACGCCGACGCGATGGCGTCAACGTCCCGCCGAGATCCTCCGAACTCGAGCACCCGGCTGTGCCACCGGGCCGCAACAACGGACTGCATCGTGTCGATGACTTGACGCGCCTCCTCGCGGCTGAGCGCGAAGCGGGGCGCCTGACTGATCAGGTTGCTCGCCGTAGCGGCGCGTCCATGTTTGCCGCACACGAGCGCCAGATCCCGATGCTCCATCGCATGCTGTGGCCCCGGCGTCAGGTCGAAGGCGGGGCTCAGTTCCCACGCCCTGCCAGGCGCGATCACGGCGTGGTTGCGCGGATGGTCGTCGTGGTTCGAGATGAGCGCGTTGAAGACCATCCTGCGGTAGAGCTCGCTGCGATCTTCGTCGGGGCGAGACGAAATGCGGCGGAGTTCGTCGGCGAGAAGTGGATACGACCAATTCCTCATCTCCGTGGCGCTCTCGGAGGCACGGAGGATGGAGAGCCCGCTCAGCATCCGATGCCGATAGTAGCCACCTCCAGCATGGGGCGTGCGATCGAAACGGCGAACCAGGAGGATGCTCTCCTCGCCGAGCCTCTCGATCCGTGCCTCCGGAATCCGGATCCCGCATTCGCGCGCGAGATGCAGCATCGCGAGTTCGACGGCCCCATGATTCCACCGGTCGTCGCGCGCCGGAAACTTCGCGATCCACAAGCCATCTTCAGCCTCCACCCCGTTCTTGGGCCGGGCGCCGCCCAGGGACGTGGTCGGATCGACGAGGTCGCGGAGTTGCTGGGCCACCTCCTCGTCGGTCTCCGCTCGCTCGATGACTGCGGCGGCCTGCCGCAACTCGCTCAGTTGGAGGATCCGATTGAATGTTCGCCGGGGGGCGGGCGGAGCCACCCCGAGACCGAAGGTCAGGGCTCCGGCCCCGTCCTCTGGAGACTCAAGGAGGTAGTCAAGCTCGTGGAGCTTCCCGTGGCCCGACCGGCGCTCTATGACCCGACGGCCCCACGCGTCGGGCCCGGCGTCTCGGAGCGCACCGAACAAGCCGCCGAGCTCTGCCGTCTCGTACGTGCGGTCACTGAGCGGCAGGTTGATGGGGTCCAGCGCCACAGCGTCCGCTCTCGTCCGATAGGTACGCCCGTAAACGAAACGTCCGACGCTCGGGCCGCGCGCCTGCGCGTCGAGAACGAACTTCCCGCAGGTGACAACCTCCATCGACTGGGGCATCTGCAGGTAGACGTAGCATTCCCGCCTAGAAGTCATCGCTCAGTCCGCCGTCGATTCGAACGCGCTCGCCGGCGCGGGCCGCCTCCAGCGTTAGGCCAACCTCGTCCTGGGCGGGATCGGCGAGGTCTGCGAGGTCGTCCAGCAGGCCCATTGCCCACAGGGCCGCAGCGTACGCCGCGATGCCGGTCGCCAGCTCGCCCGCCTCGACGCGAATGAGAGTCCCGCGAGCGATCCCCGCCTTCTCGGCGAGATCTACCTGACGAAGCCCCCGGCGCCGGCGCGCGGTGGCGATGTTCGCCCCTAATGTGGCCACCGCGTCCACGAGAGCGGCCGGGGCATCGTCGGGCGTGAGGCTGGGACGGGCCATGGAAGTCTCCTATTCTCTACCTTAACTGTTTTAACGTCTACTATACACGACCTCCCAACCGCAGTCAACCGCCAACGCCCGGATGTACGCCTTTCTGGACTTTATCGCGGATAAGGTTGCTGGGTTTGGACCTGCGCTGTGTTCCGTGCTTCGGCGCACCTGAGGCGAAGTGGGGGGAGTTGGCGCCTGGCGTCCTGCTTCGCGAGGCGGATCTGCAATCGGGCTCAGTGCGGATGGGGACAGGGAGCGGCTGGTGCGCAACGAGTCGTGGGTCCGGGTCCTGCCGGAATTCCAACCGGCGGTCGAGCGTTGGGTCAACAAGCACGCCACCATGCGGTAGACCATCAGCGGACCGGAGCCGGAATGCTGACGCGAGCCGCCGGGGAATGCACCCTGGCGGTGTGAATTTGCGCGGTCTCTCGTAATTGCTGATAGGCTCTATCGTAATTGTCGAACAGTCCCCTGCAAGTGCTCTTTCGTAATTTGACATATCTTGTTTTGCACCAACAAGTTAAGTAACTCTGCTACACTAGGAATCCGGAGGGCTCGCCGTATCTTGCACGAGAGCGTTGGTCCGATCAGTCTGGCGCCGACGCTCATTCGACACCTTCGTCCCAATGCTGCCACCGGCGGACCTGATGCACCCAGAGCCGATGCATGCGGATCTTGTTGTTGCGCGCCCGATCGAGAAGCCGGGCCGGGGAACTCGTCTCGCTCAAGCCTAGTTCGGTTGCGGACTGGATCAACGAGTCGTTGACTCCATGGCGGCCCGGGTGATCCGCCAGCAGCTCCGTGATCTTCCGCAAGGCAGCGTGCGTCTTTGCCTGCTGCACCTGCCGAATCGGTGGCCAACCACGCAGAGCCTGGGAATGAGCCCTCGCTATGCCATCGTCCTCCACATAGAGATGGTGCAACTCATTGGCGAACCCGCCCACGCGTTTCATCACAGGGAAGAGACCAAGGTGCACTTTCCGTGCAATAATCATGGGCGTACGCTCTTGCTCGCCCGAATCTGCAAGGTGACGCCAGACGCGACTGTCGTCCGGATACAGCCAACCCATTTCGTTAGTG
>CAZSBL010000100.1:0-13054 GCA_964605205.1 uncultured Gemmatimonadaceae bacterium | reverse complement strand
GAACGAGTGCCGCGTGTGGCACGCCATGCACCCGTTCCGGTACGTCAGGCTGCTCCCGTCGATGTACTGATTCAGCGAATCACTCCACAGCGAGTCCGCCGTGGCGCCCGCCTGCGCGTGGCACGGGTCGCACCCCATCTCCATCACCTTCCGCGGCATCTGCTCGTAGTGCGGCACGGCGACGTTCCGGTCCCAGTTGATGCCGATCCCCCCGGGGCCCGGCCCGTACGAATGGCCCGCGTCCACCACGTGCTCCTGGTAGATCTCCATGTGGCACGCCGCGCACTGAGTCTCCGGAACCCGACCCTTGCTCGCTGTGATCTTCGTGTGGTCCGTGCCGTGGCAGTCCGCACACGTGATCTCCTTCTCCGGCCACTCCACCCGCGCGTTCTGCATCCCCGGCGTCCCCATGGCGCTCCCGTGGAACTGCCGCACGATCGTCGGATTGTAGTCCCGGTGGCACTCCGAGCACGACGACGGGTCCTGCTCTCCCTCCGGCACGTCCGTCCGCAGCGGCGCCGGCGGCTCCGCGAGCCCGCTCACGTAGCCGAAGATCGTTCGAAGCTCGTCCCGGCTCACCGCGTCCGCCGGGAACGGCGGCATCAGGCCCCGCGGCGTTCGCACCTGGTCCACGAACGCCTCGAACGACAGCGGCGTCCGGCCCAGCGTCGGACCCACGCCCCCCTCCCCGCTCGCCCCATGGCAGCCCAGACACCCCCGGGCGATGTACAGATACTCCCCGGAGCGACCGTCATCCGACGGGCCCTGGGCCGTCACGCCCACGGCGAACAGCGGGGAAAGGAGAAGGCAGGCGAGCATGGTCGTACGCATGGAGCCTCCGAGGGTGGTAGGGGGCGGGGCTCCGCCGGAGTCTGTGCGTCGGTCAGGACACAATATATGGACCCCGGTAAAATATCACAAGTTTGTCGTGAATCGCTACGACTCGATGCCTTGCCGGGCGCGCACGTCCTGCCGGTAGTAGTGCTTGACCTCGGTCATCTCGGTGACCAGGTCGGCGCGCTCGATGACCTCGTCGGGGCAGTAGCGGCCGGTGAGGACGAGCTCCACGGAGTCGGGCTTCGCGTCGATCACTGCCAGCAGGTCGTCGACGGTGATGAGGTGGAAGTAGACGGCGACGCACGCCTCGTCCAGCACGACGACGTCCCAGCCCCCGGACTCCATGGCTTCCAAGGCCCGGTCCAGCCCCCGCCTCGCCTTCGTCTTCTCTTCCTCGCCGGGTTCTTCGCCCTTGTAGACGAACGCGTCGCCGCCGTACTGCTCGATTGTGATCCGGTCTGCCAGCGGCTCGAGCCCCACGAGCTCGGAGTACGGGTACTCCTTCATGAGCTGGATGATGAGGGTTCGCAGCCCGGCGCCGGCGGAGCGGACGGCCTGGCCGAGGGCGGCGGTGGTCTTGCCCTTGCCGTTCCCGGTGTAGACCTGGATGTAGCCGCGCTTCATGCTAGTCCTGGCCGATGGTGTAGTCCACCGGCGGCTCTGCCCCCAGCAGGTGCTCCACGAAGTAGTCCCACCGGTTCCGCTGCATGAACGGGTGGGAGGCGAAGCCGTGGCGGCTGTCGGGGAAGAGGATCAGGTCGAAGTCCCTGTCGGCCTCGATGAGCGCCTTCACCACCAGCATGGTGTTGGAGAAGGGCACGTTGTCGTCCATCATGCCGTGGGCGATGAGGAGCTTGCCCTGGAGCTGGTCGGCCAGGGCCCAGTTGGCCTGGTTGTCGTAGTTGGTGGCGCCGCCTTCGTACTCGACCAGGAGCCCCTGCCACCACTCGCCCCAGTCGTCCTCGTAGTTCCGGTTCTCGTGGTTGCCGGCCTGGCTCACGGCCACCTTGTAGAAGTCGGGGTAGGCGAGGATCGCCCGGGTGGAGGCGAAGCCGCCGCCGGAGTGGCCCCAGGTGCCGACGCGGTCGAGGTCGATCCACCGGTGGGTGGCCGCGAGCTGGCGGATGGCCGCGATCTGATCGGGGATCGTGTTGTCACCCAGGTTGCCGTAGTAGAAGTCGTGGAACGACTTGCTCCGCTCCGACGAGCTGCCGAGCCCGTCGAGGGTGACCACGATGAAGCCCAGCTCCGCCAGCGCCTGGTGGTCGCTCCGGGTGGGGCTGAAGCTGCGGCCGCCGACGCTCCCGCCCTGGGGGCCCGGGTAGATGTAGTTCACCACGGGGTACTGCTTCGTGGTGTCGAGGCTCGTGGGCACGTACATGAGCCCGTAGAGGTCCGTGCTGTCGTCCCGGGCCTTCGCGGTGAACGGGATCGGGGGCTGCCAGCCGGCGGCCGCCATACGGCTGATGTCCGGGCGCGCGAGCTCCGCGATGGCGTGGCCGGCGCGGGCGTCCCGCAGCGTGACCACGCCCGGTGAGGTCGGGGTCGACGCGTGGTCGACGAAGAAGCGTCCGTCGGGGCTCAGGTCGATGCGGTGGTTCGCGCTGTCGGGCGTAAGCAGCCGCACGCTGGTCGGGCCCTCGTCGATGTTGACCGAGTAGAGGTAGCGGAAGTACGGGTCGCCGTCCTCCCGGCCGTTGCCGATGAACCAGAGGGTCCGGCTCTCGGGGTCCACCCGCTCCACCGTGAGCACGTTCCAGTGGCCGGCGGTAATGGCGTGCCGGCGCTCGCCGCTGGCCAGGTCGTGCAGGTACAGGTGCCCCCGGTTCGTGTCCCGGTCCCACCAGATCAACTCATCGGTCTCCGGCAGCACCCGCCAGTTCTGCGGCGCGCCCCAGAGGGCCGACATGAAGAAGGTGTCGGCCGAGTCGCGCAGGACCTCCCGCACCCCGCCGTCGTTGGCGCTGGCGATCCGGAGCGCCACCCGCTTGTGATCCCGGCTCACCGACAGGAACGCCACCGAGTCCGCGTCCGGATACCACTCGGTCTCCAGGAGCTGGCCGGCGCAGTAGATGTGGTCGCAGGTGGCGCTGCGGTGCGGGTCGGGGAGCATGTCGAAGAAGGTGACCGACGGGTCGTCGACGTCGCTCACGTCCGCCACCAGCCGCTCGATCCGGAAGATCACCGAGTCCTCCGGCAGCGGGTAGCGCCAGGCGTCGAGCTCCGGGTGCCCCACCTCCGTGGTCACCCTGTACATCATCCCCACGCCCCGCTCGTCCTGGCGAAAGGTGGCGATACGACGGCTGTCCGCCGACCACATCACCACCGGCCGCGGGCTCCGGATCCAGCCGGCGCTGTTCGTGGCGTAACCGTACGCCTCCTCACCGTTTTCCGTGACCGGGTACTCCTCCCCGGTCTCCAGGTCACGGACCCAGAGGTCGTGCTCCCGGATGAACGCCCCCAGCCGCCCGTCCGGCGAGGCCACCACCTGGTACGGCGTCCCGTCCCGCCACTCCTCCACCATGGACCGGGCCTCCGGTGACTCCTGGTCGTGCCGCTCCATGGCGCCGGTCTCCGGGTCGACCACCACCACGTCCCGGGAGACCCGCGTGGTCACCAGGTACGCCAGCCGCCCGTCCTCCAGCCAGCGGGTGGTGCTGATGGCGCCCGTGTAGAGCGAGTCCAGTCCACCCCGCAGGAACCGCTCGGCCGCCCGGTAGTCGGCGGCGGTCAGCGAGTCGGGGGAGTAGGTGAGGTCGGTGGCCCGGGGCCGGGGTCCGTCCGGTGCCTCCATCTCGCCGGCGCCCGTGGCGCAGGCACCGAGGGCGGTCAGCACGGCGGTCAGGGCGACGACGAGGGCGAGCGGGGTTCCGGCGCGATTGGTGTTCATGGCGCAGATCTGGGTTCCGGTGCGGTGGGCGGGGTCACGGTCGTGGGCGCAAGATGGGGGGGGGGCGGGGACGGGGCAATTCACCCAGCCTGCTCCGTGTGGGTGCGGGTGCGTGGAACGTTGCCCGCAGTTCTTCTGTGGGCGTGGGCGCTAGCGTTCCTGTTAGGCGTTCGCGGGCGCGTAGGCGGGCAGTGTGGGAGGGCCCCGCCGGGGACTCCGGGTGGCCGATCCCGAGACCCATCGCGCGATGCGATTCGCGCCGGCGGGTCAGCTCCTGGAGGAGTATCCGCTGGTCACCGAGGCCGGGATCGGCGCCTGGCTGGGAGCGCCGCACACGGCCCGGCTCTACGTGCAGGAGAAGGTATATGACGAGGCCACGGGACGCCTGGCCGCCTCGGTGTCTCTCGTGGACCTGCCGTACCAGGCACGAATCCCGGCCGTATCGCCGGAGGAGCTCGCGGGGCTCGCGCGAGGGCCGATGGACGAGGAGTACGTGGTTCGGTACCGAAGGAGCGGGCCATGAGCGTCGGCAGAGTCCGGCACGGGCACGGAGCATCGTCGTCCCATCCCGCCATGGTTCTGCCCCGTTGAAGCGGGCATTGTCTGATCGACGCCGGGAACCACCTACAGTCCACATGGGAGCTCTTGACATGTTTATCACACGTGCACATGTTCCACGCATGGGAATGATCCAGATACGAAACGTGCCGGATCCGCTGCACCGGGAGCTGAAGGCCCGGGCGGCGAGGGCGGGGATGACGCTGTCGGACTACCTGCTGGACGTGGTGCGGCGTGCGGCGGAGCGGCCGGAGCCGGGCGAGCTGCTGGGCCGGATCCGGGAGCGTGGACCCGTCTACCTGAAGGAGTCGGCGGCGGAGGCGGTGCGGGCGGAGCGCGACGCCCGGTGATGGTGCTGGATGCCTCGGCGGTGATCGAGGTGGTGCTCCAGTCGGAGATCGGTCGCACGCTCGAGGGGCGGGTGTTCGGTGGCGAGGTGTTGAACGCGCCGCATCTGCTGGACCTGGAGGTGGCGCAGGTGCTCCGACGTCACGTGCAGCGAGGTGGGCTGGACGCGTCGCGGGCCGAGGGGGCGCTGCAGGATTACCACGACCTGCGGATCGAGCGTTACCCGCACCACCTCTTCCTGGGGCGGATCTGGGCGCTGCGCGAGAACGTCACGGCGTACGACGCCGCGTACCTGGCGCTGGCCGAGGTGCTGAAGGTCCCGCTGCTGACCACGGACCGCCGGCTGGCGGACGTGCCGGGGTGCGACGCCGTGGTGGAGGTCATCGGGTAGTTCGGTCCCTGGAAAGGAGGCCCGGAATGCGCCACTTCGAACGACGCGGGACCCGTTCCCGCGCCCGCATGTACCGCACCGTGTCCGCCCTTGCCCTGGTCACGCTGGTGGCCTTGCCCGGTCTCTCCGGGTGCGCCGGGGACGGCGCCGCGTCGTGGACCGTTGCCGTCGACACGTTGAAGAGCGGAGTGGTCCGGGTAGTGAACACCCCGCCGAAGGGCGGGGTCGTGGCGGGCCATGTGATCGAGGGAGAGCTGCGGATCGGGACCGTGGACGGGGAGGGCCCGGATCAATTCGGGCAGGTGAAGGGGCTGGCGGTGCTGAGCGACGGCCGGATCGCCGTGCTGGATGCTCTGGCCCGGGAGGTCCGGCTCTTCGATCCGGAGGGGCGCCACCTGGCCACCTGGGGCCGGCAGGGTGCGGGTCCCGGCGAGCTCGAGGCGCCGTGGGGGCTCATGCGTGACGACGGGGACCGGCTCTGGGTGCCGGACCACGCCAACGACCGCATGACGGTATTCGATCCGGACGGCGGGCTGGTGGCCACGTACCCGCTCCCCGTGCTGCTGTACGGGTTCGTCTGGGGCGGTGCCATGCTCGATGACGGGAGGATCGTGAAGCCATCGATCACGCTGAGGCCGGAGCGCCGTGACCTGCTCCGGATCTACGGGCCGGCGATGGAGCTGGTGGACTCGATCCTGGCGCCGCCGAGGCCCGAGCGGCCGGCGGACGGGGACTACCCGGGATCGTTCATCAGGGAGGGCCCGGACGGGCGGGCGTGGGGGTTCATGAGCGTGCCGTACTATCCGCGAGCCCAGCGGCACATCGCCCACACCGGCCACATCTGGCTGAGCGAGGCCGGAGCGCCCGTCTACCGCCTCGCCCGGACCGACCTGCACGGAGACACGTCGCTGCTGATCGAGATGGCGCGGCCGTCGATCCCCGTCCCGGACTCCATCCGGGCCGGCACCATCGAACGGATCCGCGAGCGGATGGAGCAGATGGGGTGGGGGTTGGACCACGACTGGTCGAAGGTGCCCGGCGTCTATCCGCCCGTGACCCAGCTCTTCGTCAGCGACGACGACGAGCTCTGGGTCCGCACCGCGTCGCCGGGCTCGCTGCTGCACTTCGACATCTTCCGGGCGGACGGTCGCTATGACCGGACGGTGGCCACGGCGCTGGCCGTGCCGTCCTCCCTGGCCCCCGTTGTTCGGGGCGACCAGTTCTGGGCCGTGGTCTACGATGCCATGCAGGTACCGTACGTGGTACAGGCGCGGATCCGGGCCCGGACGGTGGGGGAGGAGCTGTAGCGCCGGGCCGCCGGTACTCCCCCGGGTCAGTCCACCGCTTCCAGGAACGCCAGCGCCTCGGGGTGGAACTTCTCGGGCCGGGTCCATATGAACGGGTGGTGTCCGCCGTCTTCGAGGTAGTAGCGGGCGTCGGGGATCCGCTCCTCGAGGGCCTGGTAGGCGGCCTCGCTGGCCCCCAGCCTGCATGGCAGGGAGGTACGTATGAAATTCCGAATCGCGGTACTCGGGCTCCTGCTGGTGGCGTGCGACGCCGGCGGCCCGTCCGAGCGGACTCCTTCCACGGCACCACTGGGCGAGGAGCGGCGAGAGGCGCTCTGCGCCGAGGTCCACAACCAGTACGACTGCGCCAGCCTGGTGGAGACCCATCTCCTCCAGCGTGGCGCGCCCGGCGTCACCCGTTCCGGGGACACGCTGGCCATCCGGCTGGAGGACGGCGAGAGGCGCAAGCTGGTGGACCACGGCCGCCAGGCCGATGCCGTCCACTACACCTACGCCGGCCGGCTCGCCGGCGATCTCGCCCCACGGGGAGCGGCTGGCCGTGGCCTCGTACGGCGGTGTGGCGGGCTACTCGCCCGACCTGATCCGGATCCGGCGGGTCACCGAGGGCTTCCCCGTGGAGTGGGAGCACACCGGTGACTGGGGTGCCGCGTCGCCTCGCTGGGTGGACTCCGCCACCGTCCGGTTCATCCGCCGCTGGGTCTGTGACGCGAGGACGTGCGAGGCCGAGGCCGCGCTTCGCCGCGTGGATGGCGAGTGGACCGTGGAGGAGACGCTGTGAGGCGGTGTCTCAGCACCCTCGGCACGGTGCGCCGGATCCCGAGGTAGTTCCGCACCTGGAACCATCGCTTCGCTCCGGAAGACCGCCGGGGCGGCCACGCTCCCATTTGACCCGTGCGGGCCGGTGCTCGATATTGGCCGGAGCGAAGCCCTCACACTCCACCCGCCCGCATGCCCATCCGCTATACCATCCACACGGAGCTCGGGGTGGTCGTGACCCGTTTCACCGGTCGGGTCTCCGACGGCGAGTTCATCGATACGTACCGCCGGATCATGGTGGACGCCGCGTACTCGCCGGGCAACCACGAGCTGGCGGACCTCCGCGACGTGGAGAAACTCGACCTGTCGGTGGAAGCGCTGCGACGGGTGGAAGAGCTGACGGAGGCCCGCTACGCCGGTACCGGCGCCGCGTTCCGGACCGCGATCCTGGCACCTCGCGACCAGTCCTACGGGATCGGGCGGATGTACGAGGTCTTTGCCGAGGACGGCCCCGAGAGCGTCTCGGTCTGTCGCAGTGTGCAGGAGGCCCGGTCCTGGCTCGGGCTGAGCGAGGACGCCCTGGACCTCTGAGCGTTGCGTGATTCCTGCGTATCATGACGGCCGTACCGAACATTGAGACATCGACCCGGGAGATCCCCATGGAGATAGAAGTCCAGACGCTCGCCGCGATGGTGGCCTACCAGCCCGGCTCGGTGGTGAGCCGGAAGGTGCTGGGCGGCAAGCGAGGCAATGTGACGCTCTTCGCCTTCGCCGAGGGCGAGGGGTTGACCGAGCATACCTCGCCGTACGACGCCATGGTGGTCATCCTCGACGGCGAAGCCCGGATCCGGATCGGCGGCCATGACCACACGGTGGCCGAAGGGGAGACCCTCACGCTCCCGGCGGACGTGCCTCACGCGCTGGACGCCGAATCGCCGTTCAAGATGATGCTCGTGATGATCAAGGACGCCTGACGGAGACGCGGGGCGGCCCCGCGCCCCCGTCAGGCCTCGCGCAGTTAGTCGAGGTACTTCTCGATGCGGTTCTTGGCCTCGTCGATGTCGTCCACGCGTTCGCCGCGCTTCGTCCCGTCCTTCATCCGGAAGCTGGTGACGTTGCTCCCGGGCACTTCCACGATTCTCGCCACTTCCTCGCCTTCCTGCCTGGCGACGATGACCCGCTCGTTCATGCGCTCGTATTGTACGTCCGGCATCTCTCCTGTTTGACTTCCCGGGCGGTTGTCCTTTTTCCGTCGACCGGCACGCCCGTTGCCGGGTCGCGGTTGCATATCCTCGCGTGCAACGACCCTACAAGGCCCGTGCCGGGAGACCAACCCGGCCCGGGTACGTCGAGGGTTCGTGCTGGACGCGTGCGGCCACGGGCCGCACTATTACAGGTCGTGTACGCATCCGGCGTGTGCGCAGAAGCGAAGGAGCATCGAAACGGAGGGAGGTCGATGGCGGGGCGCTCGAGGGAGGAGCTGGCCAACGTGGTGACTCACGGCGTGGGGATGATCGCGGCGGTGGCGGGCGCGGCGTTGCTCATCGTATTCGCGGCGCTGAACGGGGACGCGTGGGAGATCGTGGGCGTGAGCGTCTTCGCCACGAGTCTGGTGGCGCTGTACACGGCGTCGACGTTGTACCACGCGGCCCGTGACCCGGTGGTGAAGGCGCGGCTGAAGGTGCTGGATCACGCGGCCATCTACCTGCTGATCGCCGGCACCTATACGCCGTTCATGATCGACGAGCTCCGGGGCGGTTGGGGGTGGAGCCTGTTCGGCGTGATCTGGGGACTCGCGATTGTGGGGATCGCGCTGAAGCTGGTGTTCATCGGCCGGTTCAAGATGATCTCCACGGCGGTCTACGTGGCCATGGGCTGGCTGGTGCTGGTGGCGGTGGTCCCGCTGGTCCGCAATCTCGACCCGATCACGCTGGTCTGGTTGGTGGCCGGCGGCGTGGCGTATACGGTGGGGACGCCGTTCTACCACAACCGGCGACTGCGCTACTCCCACGCGATCTGGCACCTGTTCGTGATCGCGGGGAGCGCCTGTCACGCCATCGCGGTGGCCACCATTGTCTGAGGCGTCCCCCATCGGGCCGGAAGCGCCAGTGATCGGCCGCGTCGCGGCCGAGGCCGCCACGGAGATCCCCCGGGAGGCGGTGCTGCTGGAGCGGAACCGGCTCGTGTACCAGGCGCTGCCGGCCTCGGTGGCGGCCACGCTGATCCTGGCGGCCGTGCTGGCCGTGATCCAGTCCGATGTCCTCTCGGAATGGTATGCCGCCGGCTGGTTCGTGGCCGTCTCGGTGCTGAACCTCGGCCGGCTCCTCGTGGCCCGGAGCTACGAGGGGCGGGCCGAAGACCCCGAGTGGGCCGCGTTCTACGACCGTGAGTTCATGTGGGGCGGTGTGGCGGGCGGGATCGGCTGGGGCGCGGCCGGTCTCCTCCTCTTCCCGCCCGACATCGTCCACCAGGCGTTCCTCGGGTTCGTCGTGGCCGGGGTGACCGCCGGGTCGTTGGGCAGCCTGTCGCCGTCGTTCCGGGCGCTGGCCTGGTTCCTGGTCCTCTCACTGGCGCCCCTCGCCCTCCGACTGGGACTGACCACGGAAACCGTGCCCGTGGCCATGGGCGTCATGACCGCCCTCTTCCTCGGATTCCTGGTCCTCAGCGGGCGCCGCGTGGGGCAGATGGTGAACGACACCATCCGGCTCCGGCTCCTGGACGCCCGACGGGAGGCCGAGACCCGGCGAGCCAACGACCTGCTTGAGCGGATGGGCCGGATCGCCCGGATCGGGGGCTGGGAATGGAGCCCTGAGACTGACACGGTGCGGTGGTCGGAGCAGATCTACCGGTTGTACGGCCGGTCGCCCGACGACTCCGTGGACTTCGCCACCGCGCTGGCCGGGTACCCGGAGCCCGACCGTTCGCGGCTGCGGGAGGCGGTGCGGCGGGCCTTGGAAGAGCACCAGCCGTACGACCTGGAGCTCGCGTTCGACGGGCCCGACCCGGACGTGCAGTGGATCCGGGCCCAGGGGGAGCCGGTGGTCGAGAACGGCGACGTCGCCCGGCTCACGGGCACGCTCCAGGACATCACCGAGCGGAAGGAGACGGCGATCCGGCTGCGCACGAACCTCGACGCGCTCCAGCGCCTGTACGCCGTTACCGCCAGGGCCGACACCACGCTGGACGAGAAGATCCAGGGGATCCTCGCGCTGGGGCTCGATATCTTCGATCTGGAGCTGGGGCTGCTCAGCCAGATCGACGCGGATCGCTACACGGTGCGGTACGCCGCCGGTGACGGCGACCTGCCGGAGCCCGGCACCCGCTTCCAGCTCGGGGACACCTACTGCAGCCACGTCTACGAGGCCGATGGACCGGTGGCGTTCGACCGTGCGGGCGATGCGATCGAGGACCACCCGTGTTACCGGCAGTTCGGGCTCGAGGCGTATATCGGTACCCCCATCGTCATCGCCGGCGAGCGGTACGGCACCCTCAACTTCTCGGCACCCGAGCCCCGGGACGAGCCCTTCACCGAGCACCATTTCGCCCTGATCCAGATCTTCGCCGAGTGGATCGGCCACGAGATGGGTCGGGTCCGGGCGCTGGCGGGCCTGGCGGAGAGCGAGGAGCGGACGCGACTGATCCTGCAGAGCGTGGGCGAGGGGATCTACGGGCTGGACCGGGACGGCCGGACCACGTTCGTGAACCCGGTGGCGGTGGAGATGCTGGGGTACGAGCCCGAGGAGATCCTGGGTCGTTTCATGCACGACCTGGTGCATCACAGCAAGGCCGACGGGAGCCCGTACCCGGTGGAGGAGTGCCCGACCACCCGGACGTTCGTCGAGGGCGAGGCGGTGAGCGTCAGCGAGGACGTGCTGTGGACCAAGGACGGCACGTCGATCCCCGTGGAGTACACGAGCACGCCGGTGCGGAAGGGTGAAGCGTTGGTGGGGGCCGTGGTCAGCTTCCGCGACATCACGGAGCGGAAGGAAGTCGAGCGGTTGAAGAACGAGTTCGTTTCCACGGTGAGCCACGAGCTGCGCACGCCCCTGACCTCGATCCGGGGCTCGCTGGGGCTGGTGGCAGGCGGTGCCACGGGTGAGCTGCCGGAGCGGGCCGCCGAGCTGGTCCGGATCGCCGCCCGGAACAGCGAGCGGCTGATCCTCCTGATCAACGACATCCTGGACATGGAGAAGATCGAGTCCGGGAAGCTTGACTTCACCCTCACGCCCCAGCCGCTCATGCCGCTGGTGGAGCAGGCGGTGGAAGCGAATGAAGCCTTCGCCGCGGAGCACGAGGCCACCCTCGTCGTAGAGTCGGATATCGACGGAGACATCAAGGTCAACGTCGACGAGAACCGGATGGCCCAGGCGCTGACCAACCTGATCTCCAACGCGGCCAAGTTCACCGACGAGGGGACGCCCGTGGAGCTGACCGTGTCTCGCCAGGATAACGCGGTGCGGGTCGGTGTCCGTGACCACGGGCCCGGGATTCCGGAGGCGTTCCGGAACCGCATCTTCGAGAAGTTCTCCCAGGCCGATGCGTCGGATCAGCGGAAGAAGGGCGGAACCGGCCTCGGCCTCAGCATCACGAGGGCGCTGGTCGACCAGATGGGCGGGCGCATCTGGTTCGAGACGGCTACCGGGGAGGGTACTACGTTCTTCCTCGAGCTCCCCGTCTGGACCCCGGCGAGGCGCCGCCCGGGCAGGATCCTGGTCTGCGAGCCCGACCCGGAGGCGGGCCAGGCGGTGGTGGATGTGCTCACCCGGGCCGGCTACGCGGCCGTCCACGAGAGCGACACCGTGGCGGCCCGGGAGCGGCTGGCGGACGCGTCCGAGCCGTGCGACGCGCTGATCCTCGACCTGTCGCTCCCGGATGGCGAGGGAGTCAAGCTGGTCCGCTGGGTCCGGTCCACGCCCGCCACCGCGGAGCTTCCGGTGGTGGCCATGACGGCTACCATCCACGACGGCCGGCTCGAGCTGGGTGGCGAGCTCCGACTCGTGAACTGGCTCGACAAGCCCGTGGCACCCGAAGACCTGCAGGCGGTCCTCGACGAGCTGCGGGCCCTGGATGGCGACCTGCCCCATGTACTGCACGTCGAGGACGACGAGGACCTCCGGCACACCGTCGCGGCCATGGCCCAGGACATGGCGAGCTTCCACCCCGCTGGCACGCTGGCGGAGGCCCGGGCGGCGCTCGAGGAGCGGGGGTTCGACCTCGTGCTCCTCGACCTCGGGCTGCCCGATGGCTCCGGCTGGGACCTGCTACCGGCGCTGAACGAGACGGACGAGCGGCCGGCCGTGGTCATCTTTTCCGCCCGCACCGTGACCGGCGAGGACGCCCACAGGGTCGAGGCCGCGCTGTTGAAATCACGGACCACGGAGGGCGAGCTGCTGGCCACACTCGAGCGGCTGCTGCCCCGGGAGCCCGAGCATCAGCCCGACACCCCCCAGGAGAAACCATGGCGCTGAACAAGATCATGGCGGTAGAGGATGAGCCGGATATCCGGATGGTCCTGGAAGTCGCCCTGCGGGACGTGGCGGGCTTCGATGTCCGGGTCTGCTCTTCCGGGAAAGAGGCCATCGAGGTGGCGCCCGGCTTCGCGCCCGACCTGGTCCTTCTGGATGTGATGATGCCCGAGATGGACGGCCCCGACACCCTGGCCGCACTCCGGGTACTGCCGGAGACCGAGGGGACCCCGGTGATCTTCCTGACCGCCAAGGTCCAGCCCCAGGAGGTCAAGCGGTTCAAGGAGCTCGGCGCTCTGGGCGTCATCTCCAAGCCGTTCGACCCCATGACCCTCGCCGACGAGGTGCGGCAGGTGTGGAGCTCGGCCACCTGACGGTGGCCTCGCGGGTAGCGGCTCGCTGCGCTCGCCGCGGGTAGGTCGGCCGCCTGGCGGCGGCCTCCCGGGTAGCGGCTCGCTGCGCTCGCCGCGGGTGGCTCCGCCGCTGCGCGGCGTCGCGGGTG
>CAZSBL010000099.1:0-13133 GCA_964605205.1 uncultured Gemmatimonadaceae bacterium | reverse complement strand
GCGCGGGCCCGTGGCCCGCGCCGCGACAGCGGCGGCCAGCCGCCGCTATCGCTCCTTGAACACCTTCAGGTTCGTCGAGTGGCCCGCGTTCACCCGAGCGTCGGGATCGATATGATGCACCGCGTGGTTCACGGCCACGGCGGCCTCGGAGAACCCGGTGGCGATGAGCTCGAGCTTGCCCTCGTATTTGGCGATGTCGCCGGCGGCGAACACGCCGGGGATGTTGGTCTCCATGGTGGCGTCGACGCGGATGGTGTTCCGCTCCAGGTCGAGTCCCCAGTCGGCCAGCGGGCCCAGGTCGGGGCGGAACCCGATGAGGGCGAGGACGGCGTCGACATCGAGGCGGGTGTCCTCGTCGGTCCGGTTGTCGAAGATGGTGGCGGCGGCCACGCAGTCGGTGCCGTGGATCTCCCGCACCTCCCGGAACGTCAGCAGATCGATCTTCCCGGCGTCCACTGCGTCCTGGAGCTGCTGCATCGACCGGGCGTGGGCCCGGAACCCCTTCCGTCGGTGGATCAGCGTGAGCGCCTCGGTCCGGTCCTTCAGGTCGAGCGCCCAGTCCACGGCCGAGTCTCCGCCGCCCACGATCAGGACCCGCTTCCCGTCGTACCGGCTGGGATCGCGGACATGGTACTCCACGCCCTTCCCCATGAGCTCCTGGTAGCCGGGGCAGTCTAGGACGCGGGGCTCGAACGCGCCCTTCCCCGCGGCGATGATCACGGTGCGGGACGGAAAGGCGCCATCGGTGGTCTCGAGGGTGAACCCGTCGTCGTCCCGGGTCATGGCCTGCACCTGGGTCTCCAGGTGGATCTCGGGATCGAACTGGGTGCCCTGCTCGATCAGGTTCTGCGCCAGCGCCTTCCCGGTGATCCGGGGGAAGCCGCCCACGTCGTAGATGTACTTCTCGGGGTAAAGGGCCATGAGCTGGCCGCCGAGCTCCGGCAGCGAGTCGATGATCCGCACCGTCGCACCCCGCATGCCGGCGTAGAAGGCGGCGAACAGGCCCGTAGGGCCGCCCCCGATGATGTTGATGTCGACCCGTTCAGCCACGTGCCCTCGTCCTCGTGATCAGGATTCCGCTTCCACGTCGCCCAGGTATACGGCCGACTGACGGTATCGTTCCAGTGCCTCCCGCACGGCGATCTTCACCACGATGGCGCCGGGGATCGCCAGGAGCAGCCCCACGAACCCGAGGAAGAAGCCGGCAACGACGATGGCGAGTATGACCCATACGGGATGGAGGCCCACCGACTCGCCCACGATCTTCGGCGCGATCACGTTGCCGTCGAGGAACTGCACCACCCCGAACACGATGGCGACCTTCAGGATGCTGGTCACGAACGTACCGCTCAGGATGGCGATGATGATCGCCGGGATCAGGCTTACCGGCAGCCCCAGGTACGGGACCACGTTGAAGACGCCGGCTACCGCCCCCACCAGCGCCGAGTAGGGGAACCCGGCGATCCACAGCCCGATCCACGTCAGTACACCCACCACCGCCGCGGCGAACAGCTGGCCTCGGAGGAACCGCGACAGGAGCTGGTCGTACTCCTGCACCAGTGAGGTCCACCGCTCTTGACGCGGCCGGGGCACGTAGCTCTCCAACCGATCCACGATCCGGTCCCAGTCCCGGAGCAGGTAGAAGGTCAGGACCGGGGTGAGCACGACGTAGCTCAGGATCGTGATGGCGGTGCCGAGCCCGCGACCCAGCCCCAGGATGCCCTGCCACGCCCGGCTCGCCAGGTTCGCCTGCTGCTCCTGCAGGAAGGTGATGACCTCGGCGGTCGAGATGCTCCGGAACCGCTCGGCGATGGCCTCCTCGTCTACCAGCGGCAGGTCCAGCCCCAGCGCCCCGGCCTGCAGCCCTTCGATCCAGCTCGCCATGCGCTCCCCCAGCTCCGGCAGGCGCTGGATCAGGCTCTCGATCTGCTGGGCCAACGCCGGGACCCCGAACGCCAGGAGCGCCCCGATCCCGCCCAGCACCGGCAGCACCAGCAGCAGGATCGCCAGCGCCCGGGGCACACGGATGGCCTTGAGCCGGTCCACCAGCGGGTCGATGATATAGGCCAGTATGAACGCCAGTACGAACGGCGCCAGGAGACTGCCCAGGTCCACGAGCATCCAGAGCGCCACCAGCGCCGTCACCGTCAACACCAGGAGCCGATGGAAGGCGCTCCCGGAATACGGCGTCATCAGCGCCAGGAACGCTACGAACAGCACCAGGGGCGAGAGCACGTCGCCGAGCTCCCACAGGAACAGCGCAAGGACCAGCAGGACCGCCGCCCCGTGGACCAGCCGCCAATCCCGCACTTCCGTGATCGGTTTCATCGCGTCTCAGCCCGCTCCAGGGTCGCCCGCTCCCTCCGCCCCCTCCGCCTCGCCGGCTTCCTCACGCTCCGCCCCTCCGGCCTCGCCACTCCGTCCGGCCTCGGCGTCGGCCCGCAGGCCGGATCCGGACCCTCCATTCACCCGCTCGCCGGCGATCTCCAGCACGGACCGGGCGTTGTCGTAGGTGAGGGTCTCCAGCGCCGCCTGGAGCGGCAGCCAGATGCAGTCGGTGATCCCCTCTTCGAGCTGCGGGACCGTCCGCGCCGTCTCCGTCTTCATGAGGAAGAAATGGCAGTACTTGTGGATCAGATCCGGGCCCTCGCGGAAGAACCAGTCGATGGTGCCCAGGGGCTCGAGCATCTTCAGCGTCTCGATCCCGGTCTCCTCCCGCACCTCCCGGAGCGCCGTCTCCTCCACCGACTCGCCGCTCTCCACATGCCCCTTCGGCAGTCCCCAGTTCTCGTACGGGTCCCGGATCAGGAGGAAGTGGGCGACGCCGTTGTCGCGACGGTACACCACGCCTCCGGCGCTCGTCTCGATCCGCACGGGGCGCCGCGCGCCGCGGTATCGCCGGGAGCCGCCACGCTTACCCACGCAGGACGGCTTCCCCGATCTGGACGGCGTTGGTCGCCGCCCCCTTCCGGAGGTTGTCGGCCACGATCCACATGTGCAGAACGTTGGCCCGGTCGGGATCGCGCCGCAATCGGCCGACCACGATCTCGTCGGTCCCGGCCACGTCCCGCGGCAGCGGGTCACCGGCCGCCTGGTCCCGGACCTGCACCCCCGGCATCGCGGCCATGGCCGCCGCGGCGCGAGTCACGTCCAGCGCCTGGTCCAGCTCCACGCGGACCGCCATGGCGTGCCCCACTTCCACCGGCACCCGGACGCACGTGGCGGACACCGGCAGCTCCGACAGCTCCAGGATCTTCCGCGCCTCGTGCCGCATCTTCGCCTCCTCGCCCGTCCACCCGTCCTCGCCCAGCGCGCCGATGCGAGGGATCACGTTCCCGTCGATCGGCGCCGGAAACGGCGACGACGACGCCCGCCCCGACCGCTCCGCCAACCACGCATCCACGCCGGTCTGACCGGCGCCCGAGACGGACTGGTACGTGGTCACCGTCACGCCGGCGAGCCCGACCTCCGCGCGCAGCCCCGCCAGCGGGACCACCAGCTGGATCGTGGAGCAGTTCGGGTTCGCGATGATCCCCCGGGGCCGCTCCCCCACCCGATGCCCGTTCACCTCCGGCACCACCAGCGGGACCTCCGGGTCCCGTCGCCACACCGACGAGTTGTCCACCACCACCGCCCCCACCTCCACCGCCCGGGGCGCCCACTCGGCACTCACCGTGCTTCCCGCGGAGAAGAGCGCCAGCGGGCAGCCGCCGAACGCGTCGGCCGACGGGGCCCGGACCTCCCACTCCCGGTCCCGCCACCGCAGGGCCTGTCCCGCCGAGCGCTCCGAGGCCAGCGGTACGATCTCGTCCACCGCAACGAGGCGCTCCTCCAGCACGCGCAGGATCGTGCGCCCCACGGCGCCCGTGGCGCCCAGCACCGCCACCTTCATCCCAGCGCGAACCCCGCGTGCAGCAGCCGGACGGCCTCCGCCTCGGCGGCGCCGTCCACCATCACGATGATGGAGGTCGAAGACGCCGACACATCGTGCACCGCCACCCCACCCTCCTGCAGCGTCCGGAAGACCTGGGCGAAGACGCCGGGCCGCTTGTGCATCCCACTGCCGACCAGCGTCACCCGGGCCAGCCCCGTCTGTACGGTCACCTCGTTACCACCCCGCTCCTCGACTACCGTCTGGCACTCCGCCCGGGCCGTCTCCAGCTCCGCCTCGCGGACGGTCAGCTGGATCGTCCGCGTCCCGTCGGTATCGACCTGCGACAGCAGATCCACGCTCACGCCCGCCGTCGTGAGACCCTCGAGCAGCCCCGTCATGCTCGGCATCACCGGGGGCAGCCCCCGGAGCACCAGCCGGGCGTACGCCGGCTCCGAGGCCACTCCGGTGATTGCGGGATCTTCCATGGTCGGCTCCCTCTCTGCGATCAGCGTGCCGCCGTCATCCGCGGTCAGCCCACGGACGCGAATAGGTACACCGAAGCGGCCTGCGATCTCCACCGCCCGGGGATGCACGACCCGGGCGCCGGACACCGCCAGCCCCGTCATCTCATCATAACCGATGTGGGCGATCAGGCGGGCGTCCGCAACCACCGCCGGGTCCGCCGTGAACACCCCCGGCACATCCGTGTAGATGTCGCACTCATCGGCGCCCAGCGCCGCCGCCAGCGCCACCGCGGTGGTGTCCGAGCCGCCCCGCCCCAGTGTGGTCACCTCCCGAACCCGACTCACGCCCTGGAACCCGGCCACGATCACCACCCGACCCCGCTCCAGCTCTTCCCGCACCCGGTCGGCCTTCACCTCCTCGATCCGGGCCCCGGTGTGGCGCGTGTCCGTGATGATCGCCGCCTGCGAGCCCGTGAAGCTGATGGCTTCCACCCCCGTCTCCCGCACCGCCATGGCCAGCAGCGCCATCGAGATCCGCTCGCCGGCCGTCAGCAGCATGTCCAGCTCCCGCGGGTGAGACCGCGCCGGATCCACCGCCACCTCTCCGGCCAGCGCTGCCAGCTCGTCCGTCGTGTGCCCCATGGCGCTCACCACCACCACCAGCTCGTGCCCCGCCTCCCGGACCGCCCGGACGTGCGCCGCCACCCGCCGGATCCGCTCGGGATCCGCCAGCGTGGTGCCACCGTATTTCTGGACCAGAAGTGCCATGTGCCCGCCGTTGACAAAAGCGGCCCGGCGCCGAACACGCCGAGCCGGACATCCCTCTCAGTCCTCAGGTCTCAGGGCCCGGATCTCAAACCCCTAGAACACCCGCAGGTTGATGTACTTCCGCGGGTTCCGCTGGAAGTCCTGGAGCAGGTCCTGCACCAGGGTCGAGGTGAGAACCAGCTCGGTATACAGCGCCGTGTCGGCCAGCAGCTGGCCGAGGGTGCCCTCCCCGCGCTCGAGCGACCCCATGATGGCGTTGAGCGAGGTGAACGAGCTGTCGGCGGCCGCCACGGCGCCGCCCAGACCCCGGCTCGCCATCTCCAGCGCCGCGGCCACCGAGTCCATCTTGGCGGTCACACCCTCCACGTTGTCCACGATGTTCTCCAGCTCGCCCTGGGCGATGGCCGTCTCCAACTGGGCAAAGGCCCGGTTCGCCGTCTCGACCACGTTCTGGAAGGTGGCGGTGGTGGTTTCCAGCCCTTCCGCCAGACCGATCACCGTCTCCTCCTGTGCCTCCACCAGTCGGGTCAGCTGGGCGGTCACCTGCTGGACATTGTCGATGGCGTCCCTGATGTTCACCGCCGTCTCCTCGGTGAACGCGATGTCGACCCGGTCGGTGATCACGGCCAGGTTCTCGGCGATCCGGTCGGCCACAGCCGTCAACCGCGACACGTCGGGAAGCGAGTAGCCGGGGATGACTCCGGGCTCCGGCGAGACGGCGTAGTCATAGAAGGGGAACTGGGAGCGGGGGTAGATCTCGGCCTGCCAGTCACCGAACATGGACTCGGGCGAGAGGATCACCACCGGGTCATCGGGAAGGACCACGTCGCTCTGGATATTCATGTGGACCACCACACCGGTGGAGCGACGGTCGAGTACGATCCGGCCCACCTGTCCGATGGGCACGCCGCGCAGCTTCACGGCGTTCCCGTTCTGGAGTTGGCCGACCTCGCGGAACCACGCCTCCACCTCCCGCTCCTCCTGGCCGAAGCGCCAGTCCTGCATCCACAGGGTGCCGAGCACGATCACGGCCACCCCCGCGATGATCACCAGCCCCACGCGCAGCTCGTTCCTCACGCCGCAGACTCCTCCATCAGCTCGGGACGCCCCTCGACGAACCCCTTCACGATCGGGTCATCGGTGGCCTGAATCTCTTCCGGTGTGCCCACGTACCGGATCCGCCCCGCGTGCAGCATGGCGATGCGGTCGGCCACCCGGTACGCACTGGTCATGTCGTGCGTCACCACCACGCTCGTCACGCCCAGCTCGTCGTCCATCCGCAGGATCAGGCGGTCGATCACCGCCGTGGTCACCGGGTCGAGCCCCGTCGTGGGCTCGTCGTATAATAGGTACTTGGGCTCTGTCACGATCGCCCGGGCCAGCCCGATCCGCTTCTTCTGTCCCCCGGACAGCTCACCGGGAATCTGGTCCTCGTACCCCTCCATGTCCACCAGACGGAGTGACTCGGTGACCCGCTCCCGCTGCTCATCCTCCGCCATCCCCATCCGCTTGAGCCCCATGGTCATGTTCTCGTACACGGTCATGGAGTCGAAGAGCGCGGCGAACTGGAAGACGTAGCCGACCCGGCGACGGAGCGCGTACAGCTCCTCCTTGCCCAGCTCCGTCACCACCTCGCCGTCCACCTCCACGGTCCCGCTGTCCGGCGTGAGCAGCCCGACTATGGTCTTCAGCAGCACCGACTTGCCGACGCCCGACGCGCCGATCACCGCCACGGTCTCTCCCTCGCTCACGTTCAGCGAGATGTCCTCCAGCACGCTCTCCTCGCCGAACCCCTTCGAGATCCCGTCCATCACGATACTCATAGCAGCGTCACCGCCCAGAACGCGTCCAGCACCAGGATCAGCATGCTCGCCAGCACCACCGACTGGGTCGTGGCCCGGCCCACGGCCTCGGCGCCGCCCCGGGTCGTGAAGCCGAAGAAGCAGCCGATAGCCGTCACGGCGAAGCCGAAGCTCGCCGCCTTGATCAGCGAGTACATCACGTCGAAGGTGACGAAGTACATCCGCAGCCCCCGGGTGAACTCGGGCGTCGAGAGGTCGAGGAGATTGATCGCCGTGATCCACCCGGCGAAGATCCCCACGGCGTTGGCGAACGAGACTACCACCGGGAACATTATGATCCCGGCCAGGACCCGGGGGACCACCAGGTGGGAGACGGGGTTGTAGGCCAGTGTCTCGAGGGCGTCGATCTGCTCCGTGACCCGCATGGTGCCCAACTCGGCGGCGATGTTCGCGCCCACCCGACCCGCCAGCGCGAGACCCGTCAGCACGGGGCCCAGCTCCAGCAGCATGGTCTTCCCCACCAGCACGCCCACGAAGTAGAGCGGCACCGCGCCCGTGAACGTGTAGCTCGCCTGAAGCGCGAGCACGATCCCGGTGAACGCGGCGATGAACAGGGCGATGGGCAGCGAGTCGACGCCCACCCGGGCCAGGTGCTGGAAAAGGACCCGCGTCCACGTTCCCGTATCCATGGTCGCGCGAGCCACCTGGCCCAGGAAACGGCCGAACTCGCCGAGCCGTTGAGCCGAGCCGATGGCCGAGCGACCCAGCCATTCGACGGGCGCGGTCCATACTCCGTTCATAAGCAGCAAGATAGACGAGCCGGGAGGAGCGTGTCCACCCACGGCCAGGCGCGCGGGTGTGGGGAAAGATACCGGGTCAGACCCGGTGGTCGATGGTGAAGAGGATGTCGTCGTCGCCCAGCTCACCGGCCACGGACTCCCGCGGCCCCGTCTCCACGATCACCCGCTTCACCACCCGATCGGGGTCCCGCACCGAGACCTGGAACGCCAGCCCCTGCTCCTCACTCCGGATCTCCGTTCGGACCTCCCGGCCCGGCTCGCGCTTCGGTGGCTCCGGGTTCGTGAAGAGCGTCATGGTCGACTGTCGGCCGGATGGCAGGAGCCGGGTCACCTTCACCTGCCGGAGCCAGTCCGGCTGGTAGCTGACCTGGTATTCGAAATCCCGCTGGTCCGAGCCGTGGGCTTCCCGGTTGTGACGAGCCATGTTCTCTCCGTTCCGTGGGCAGGTAAAGTCCTGCGGCCGCCCGTTCAAGTCAAGCGATGCCGCCCGCACACCGCGCTGTGCGGTCCCGAATCCGGCGCCGTGCGCCTCTTGACCCCCGCGGCATCCAGTGCTACCCTTTTTCCATTCACCCTCGACCACAAGACCTGCCATCTGACGGCACGACGGGCGGGTACCACCGGTCGATCTGAACCCCAAAAGTCCAGAAAAACCTCTTTCGACCTTCCGACCCGGTCCCAGCTTCCGCACCCGGACCGTCGTAAGGTTTTCAAGCACACGGGTCACACGTACGGAGACTCACGTGGATATCGCAGAACTCAAGGGCAAGACCATTGCCGAGCTCCATGACATGGCCGAGGAGCTCCAGATCTCGAACTACTCGGGCCTGCGCAAGCAGGACCTGATCTTCCGCATAGAACAGAACCTCCTCGACAGCGATGTGGTGCTCCGGGGCGAAGGCGTCCTCGAGGTGCTCCCGGAAGGCTACGGCTTCCTCCGCTCCCAGGACTGGAACTACCTCTACGGGCCCGATGACATCTACGTCTCGCCATCGCAGATCAAGCGGTTCGATCTGCGCACCGGAGACACCGTCCTCGGCCAGGTCCGACCACCGAAGGAAGGCGAGCGCTACCTGGCACTCCTGAAGGTCGAGGGGGTCAACGGCGCCGACCCGGAGGAGGCCAAGCACCGGATCGCCTTCGACAACCTCCGGCCGCGCTATCCCGAAGGCCGACTCGTCCTGGAGAACGAGGAGGGAGACCTGTCCATGCGGCTCATGGACCTGATCACCCCCATCGGGAAGGGCCAGCGCGGCCTCATCGTCAGCCCGCCCAAGGCCGGCAAGACGATCCTCCTCCAGAAGACGGCCAACGCGATCCTGGAGAACCAGCCCGAGGTCCACCTCATCGTGCTGCTCATCGACGAGCGGCCCGAGGAGGTCACCGACATGCAGGAGCACGTGCCCGCCGAGATTATCTCGTCCACCTTCGACGAGCCGGCGGACCGGCACACCCAGGTGGCCGAGATGGTCCTGGAGAAGGCCAAGCGGCTGGTGGAGGCCGGGCGCGACGTGGTCATCCTCCTCGACTCCATCACCCGGCTGGCACGGGCCTACAACGTCACCGTGCCCCACTCCGGGAAGATCCTCTCCGGCGGTGTGGATGCCAACGCGCTGCACAAGCCCAAGCGGTTCTTCGGAACCGCCCGCAACATCGAGGGCGGCGGGAGCCTGACCATCATCGCCACCGCGCTCATCGACACCGGCTCCCGGATGGACGAGGTCATCTTCGAAGAGTTCAAGGGCACCGGCAACATGGAGGTGAACCTGGACCGGAACATCGCCGACAAGCGGATCTTCCCCGCCATAGACATCAACCGGTCCAGCACCCGGAAGGAAGAGCTCCTGCTCAGCGACGAGGAGCTGAACCGGGTCTACCTGCTCCGGAACTTCCTGGCCGACATGCCGGCCGCAGAAGCCGTGGAGTTCCTCCTCGAGCGCATGAAGCGCACCGACACGAACAGGGAGTTCCTGGACAGCATGGCGAAGGGCGGCTGAGGCGGAGCGAACGCCCGGTCAACCGCGGAGACGCGAAGGCGAAGCCAGTGACTTTCGCCGCTACCCCGGCCCTGACGGCAAGCCTTCCACCTCTCCAGGGCGCCGTACATGGCGTGATGCTCCACCCCTCCACCCGACCGCAGCTTCGCGTCTTCCGCGACCCAGCCTCCGTGATGCCCACCCAGAGCATGCGTCTTCCGCCGCCCAGCCTGCCGTGCCCGGATCAAACTCAAAAGAAGGTCTCCGCGTATGCTCCGCGTCTCCGCGGTTAACGCGTTTGACGATGCCTCCGGAGCCCACCACCCACTCGAAATGTCGAAGCGCCGATCTCAGCCGTAGGCCGATGCCGTCTGCCGGCCCTCGACCAGCAGCTCGAACGTGGCCTGCTGGGCCGTGGACGGGTTCTTCGGGTGATGGAGCGCCAGCGCCGGGGCGGCGGCGTCATCGGGGACGTGCAGGACCAGTCCCCGGGCCTGCTCGACGTCCGTGACCGGGCGGGCCCGGCCGGTGGAGTCGATCTCCAGGAGCCGGCCGTCGCCCAGCGCCCGGGCCAGGCGACGGCCGTACGCCAGCCATTCGGCCAGCGGGTCGGCCTCGCCGGCCACCGCCGGGATCAGCTCGTCCTCGAAGTGACGGAGCGCCTCGGCGAACGCGTCGGGCTTCCGGTTGCGGAGGTACTTGAGGGCCGGGCGGTACAGGGGCCGGGGGTCCTGGCGGTCGACATCCTGCAGCGCGGTTTCCAGGCGGGCATCGGCCCGGGCTTTCAGGTCGCTCATGGCCCCACGATGCCCGCTCGGCGGAGCCCGGTCAACCCGCTTCCATCGCGACCCCGGCACGGCTACCTTTGGGGACCGTTCCGCCGAACCCGGAACCACTCCACCGAACCCGGATGTGTCCATGACCCTCGACGACCTTCCTCCGTTCGCCGCCGATGCCCCCGGTGCGTCGCTCGAGGGCATGGGTGTGCTCGAGCTCTCCTGGGAGGTCTTCGGCGAGCTGTGTCGAGCGCTGGCCGTGAACGTGGCCCGACGATACGACCCCGAGCTGGTGATCGGGATCGAGAAGGCAGGCGTCATCCCCGGCGCCGTGATCGCGTCGATCCTGCGCCTCGACTTCGAGTCGCTGAAGATCAGCCGCCGATCGGGCTTCGAGGAAGTCCAGGACCGGCCCCAGCTGCTCTCGTCCGCACCGAAGTCGGTCCGGGGCAAGAGGGTCCTCATCGTCGACGAGATCTGCACCACCGGTGAGACGCTGCGGATGGCGCTGGCGGCGATCCGGGCGGAGCACCCGGCCGAGGTGCGGACGGCCACGAGCTTCGTGAAAGCCGGCCGCTACAAGCCGGACTTCTTCGCCGTGGAGACCGACGCCACGGTGATCTTCCCGTGGGACCGCCAGGTGCTGGGCGAAGAGGGCGACCTGGTGGTGAACCCGGAGTACGAGGGGCTCCTCTAGCACCTCGCGGGGACACACGACAACGGGCCCGGCACGCTCCACGCCGGGCCCGTCGAGTATCCCGCCCCGCCGGTTTGCCGGCGAGGCGTCCGTTCCCTACCGCGTCGGCGTGTGGCCGATGGCGTCCTCGTGGGCCTTCGGGTCCCGGGGCGCACCGAACGGCTGGGCGTCCGCGAAGAGCTCGTCGAGCTCCCCGTCGCTGAGATCCTCCGCCGACCGGCCCCGGTAATCGGACTCCGGCACCTCCACCACCCGCCAGCCCCACGACGTGTTGCTGGTGCAGTGGAAGACCACCGGGATCAGCCCGTCCCGCGCCTCCCGCTCCGAGAGGAGCACCCGCCACTCGTGCCCGTTGCCCTCGTACATCCTCGCCATCGTTTCGTGTCTCCGGTTCCGTGTGCCTGACTCACCACCCCCGGAAAGGTATACCAACGGTAGAGCCGGTCAAACCCCGGGCGCGGAACCCCGGATGAACGACGCCCCACAGCGAGTCATCGCCACGGGGCGCCGCATTCGGGGCACGCAGTCGGGTCAGAAGTTCCGGTTCCCCGATGCGTTGCTGGCGTAGTCCACATTCGTCACGCTCACCGTGGCGTTGTTGCCCGCCCAGATCCCCCACTCGCTGCTGTCGTGGATGAACGCCTCCGAGATCGTGAGCCGTGCGCCGGCCTCGATCCCCACGTTGGCGGCGTCACCGATAGACCACTGCGAGCTGCTCCCGCCGTGGGCGACTTCCACGTAGCTGAGCTCGTTCGCCGCGTCGTTCGACCGGAACCCGAGTCCCTTCCATGCGCCCGCCACGCCCTGCACGCCGGTGAACCGGATCGTGTCCGACACGGTACCCACGGCCCGGAAAGAGCCGTCGGTGTTCGCGTAGAACCCGGCATCACTGGTGAACTCGAACTCCGCGCCGGGGTCCGCCGTCACGGCGGCGTTGAAATCCGAATTGCCGCTCACCCGGTACGGCACATCCAGCTTCGAGAAGGTCATGTCGGAATCCACGCTCGTGGAGTAGATGGCCACGTACCCGCTCTCGTCCGCGGAGAACACGGACGCCGTATCGAGCATGCCGGCCTGCGCCATGGGCAGGTACACTGACGCGGTGGTGTTGCCCTCGAACCGGTTCTCCGCGAATCCGGAGAGCACCCCGGTGCCCTCGGAGGCAACGCCGTACTCACCGCTGTCGTGGATCAGCGAGTTCGTGATCGTTACCCGCGCACCGCCCTCGATGCCCACGTTGGCGGCGTACGCTATGGACCACTGGGAATTGCTGCCGCCGTAGCCGATGGACACGTACGTCAGCTCGTTGGCCAGGTCGTTGGACCGGAACCCGAGCCCGCGCCAGTAGCCGGCCAGCTCCTGCGTACCGGTGATGAAGATGGTGTCCGTTTCCGTGCCCACGGCCGAGATGGAGCCGTCGGTGTCCGCGTACATCCCCGCATCCGACCGGAACTCCAGGACGGCACCGGGCTCGATGGACATGGCGCCGGACACGGCCGAGTTCCCGTCGATCTGGTACGGCACGTCCAGCGCCGCGATGCTCACGTCCGCAGACACCGAGCTGCCGTAGACGTCCACGAAGGCGCTCGGCCCGCTGGAGAAGCTGGACGCACCATCCATCTGGCCCGTCAGCCGGAGCGGAATCAGCACCTGTCCATCGGCGTTGTTCATGAAGGTGTTGCTAGAGAAGCTCGGCAGGTCCGCGCTGCTCTCCGTGGCCAGCCCGTAATGGCTGCCGTCACGGAACGTGGAGTGGGTCACCTTGAGGCGACCGCCGGCTTCAACGCTGGCGTTGGCCGTGACCGAGATGGAGAAATGTGAGTTGCTCCCGCCGTGGGCCACCTCCACGTGGGTCAGCTCGTTCAGCAGGTCGTTGGAACGGAACCCGATCCCGCGCCAGTAGCCCGCCTGGCTCTGCACACCCTGGAACACGATGGGCGCGCCCGCCTCACCCACGGCGGCCAGCGAGCCGTCGG
>CAZSBL010000098.1:0-13182 GCA_964605205.1 uncultured Gemmatimonadaceae bacterium | reverse complement strand
GGAGAACTTCGTTTGAGTTTGATCCGGGCAGGGCAGGCTGGGCGGCGGAAGACGCAAGCTTAGTTCTGCGTTGGCATCACGGAGGCCGGGGTCGGGATCACCCACACGAGCTGTCGGGGAACTGTCTCCGCCCGGGAAGGCAGCCTCGCCGGCATTACGCCCCCCGCCGGCCGTGCCGCCTCACCGGAAAAGACTCAAAAAACTCCGCGTATGCTCCGCGTCTCGGCGCCTCCGCGGTTGACCGGGCGTTCCGCCCCGCCAGTGCCCCCGGGAGCCGACCCTGGCTCCGTTTCACCCACTCCAGATGTCGAAGACCCCGCGTTGGATATCGATTTCGAGGCTCGCACCTGGGGCGTGAAGGGCGACGGGGAGGCCGCCTCGACCGGTTCCGTACGGGGCGCCGGGGCGCTTGCCCGTAACGGGGGGCGTCGGTACTTTCTTTCCCCGCGCCCCGGAGCGCCTTCGAGGCGTGCTTACGTGTGCACCCAACTGCCGGTGAAAGTGCCGGCGGGGAGACGATCCACTGCCTAGCTGGTTCCAGTCCGGGCTGCTCCCGGTCAACGATATCGCGGTCGACCTCGGCACGGCCAATACGCTGGTGTACGTGAAGGGGGAAGGCATCGTGCTGAACGAGCCGAGCGTGGTGGCGGTGGAGCGAGGCTCGAGCAAGATCAAGGGGATCGGGCTGGAAGCGAAGCGGATGCTCGGCCGCACGCCCGAGGGGATCATGGCCATCCGGCCGCTCAAGGACGGCGTGATCGCCGACGTGGACATTACGGAGATCATGCTGCGGCACTTCCTGCGGCAGGTCACGTCGAAGCGGATCTTCCGGATCAAGCCGCGGGTGGTGGTGGGGGTGCCGAGCGGGATCACGGAGCTGGAGCGGCGGGCGGTGCGGGACAGCGCGGCGGCGAGCGGTGCGAAGGAAGTCTACATGGTGGCGGAGCCGATGGCGGCCGCCATCGGCGTGGGGCTGCCGGTGGACACGCCCACGGGCAACATGGTGATCGACATCGGCGGCGGCACCACGGAGATCGCGGTGATCGCGCTGAACGGGATCGTGAGCGACACGAGCATCCGGGTGGGCGGCGACGAGATCGACGCGGCCATCGTGACGTTCCTGCGGAAGAACTACAACCTGCTGATCGGCGAGCCGACGGCGGAGGCGATCAAGATCCAGATCGGCTCGGCGTTCACGAGCGGCGATGAGCGGGAGATGGACGTGAAGGGCCGGGACCTGGTGAGCGGGATCCCGAAGACGGTGCGGATCCACTCGCAGGAGATCCGCGAGTGCATCCAGGAGCCGATCCAGCAGATCGTGGACGCGGTGCGTCGTGCGCTGGAGATCACGCCGCCGGAGCTGGCGAGCGACATCGTGGACCGTGGGATCGTGATGACGGGCGGCGGTGCGCTGATCCGGGGCCTGGACCAGCTGCTGGCCCACGAGACGAACCTGCCGATCCACCTGGACGAGGAGCCCCTGACGTGTGTGGTGCGAGGCGCGGGCCGGATCCTGGACGATCTGCCCCGATACCGGAGCGTCCTGGCCACATGATGGGTGACTGAGCGCGAGTGGACTATTTCGAGGATCCCCGCAGGGCACGCTGGCGCAGCATAGGGCTCGCGTCCGTCTTCCTGGTGGCCGCGCTCTTCCTCTACTTCCTTCCCCAGAACCACCAGACGCCGATTCGCCGGGCGATCCGGGGGACGGTGCTGATGCCGTTCATCGTGGCGCAGAGCGAGATGGAGACGCAGGCGGCGAGGACGGCGGCGATGCGGGAGCTGCGGGCACAGCGGGACTCGCTGCTGGCGGTGGTCTCGGCCCAGGCCAGCCTCGCCGAAGAGAACCGGCAGCTGCGGGAGCTGCTCGGGCTCCGGAGCCGGGCCCCGGGCTCGTTCGTGCCCGCCGAGCTGGTGCGGGTCGGCACGCCGGGCGGGGAGAGCAGCTTCCTGCTGGACGTGGGCCAGGAGGATGGCGTGGCGGTAGGGAGCCCGGTGATCGCGGCGGGCGGGCTGCTGGGCGTGGTCTGGGAGGTGGGGGCAACATCGTCGCAGGCCATCGACTGGACGCACTCGGACTTCCGGGCGAGCGCCATGACCGCCGACGGGGAGGCGTACGGGATCGTCCAGTCCCGACGGGGCCTCTACCGTGAGCAGGATCGGATGGCGCTGGAGGGCGCGCCGTTCCATACCGATGTGGCGCCTGGCACCCGGGTGGTCACCTCGGGCCGTGGCGGGATGTACCCCCGGGGGATACTGCTGGGCACGGTGGTGGCCGTGGAGGACGCGGAGCCCGGGTGGCGGAAGAGCTACATCGTGCGGCCGGCGGTGCGGCCCGAGGCGGCGACCCACGTGCTGGTGGGGGTCCCGGGGGAGCCGCTGGAGCCGCTGTGGGACGGCGAGACCACGGGCCCGGGGCGGCGGGGCGTGTCGCAGCCGGGCGGTTCGGCCGGTGACCCGCCGATCGGGGCCGGTGCGGGGCCGGGGGGTGGGCCGTGAAGGGCGGCTGGCCGTTCGGGGTCTTCATCGGGCTGTTGACGGGGCTCCACTTCGCCCTGCACCTGAGCCTGGGTATCGAGGCCCGGGCGCCGGACCTGCTGACCATCGCGGTGCTCCTGTCGGCCCGGCAGGTGGCGGGCGGTGCGGCGGCCGGGGTCGGCTTCGCCCTCGGGCTTCTGGAGGACGCCGTCTCCCTGGGGGCGTTCGGGGCGGCGGCGGTGACGCACACGGTGGTGGGGTTCCTGGGTGCCCGGTCACGGGACCTGTTCGTGGGCGACAGCGCGGTCTTCCTGGGGATCTATCTCTTCCTCGGTGCCTGGATCCAGGATGCGCTATACTTCACGCTGGCGGGCGGGGTGCGGCGGGGCGAGCCGATGGACGCGCTGCTGGTGAACGCGCCGCTGGAAGCGATCTACGCCGCCCTCGCCGGGCTGGCGGCCGTGGTGATCTACCGGACGGTGCGGTAGACGCGAATACAGGGCAGGATACCGGTGCAAGACTCCCAGACATTCCACATGCACGAGCGGCGGCGCCGGGCACAGGGCGCCATGGTGGTAGTGTGGCTGCTTATCGGCGCGCTGGTCTTCGTCTTCTTCCATACGCAGGTGCGGCGGAACCCGGCGTACGCCATGCAGTCGGACCGGAACCGGCTGCGCCCGCTGACGCTGCTGGCGCCCCGGGGCACGATCGTGGACCGGGAGGGGCGACTGGTGGCGGACAACGTGCCGGGATACGCGCTGAGCCTGCTGCCGGCGCCCCGTGACTCGATCCGGAGCACGCTGGGCCGGCTGGCGCCGTACCTGGAGCTGGAGGAGCGAGAGATCGAGCGGTTGATGGAGCGGCAGCGGCGTGACCCGCAGCAGCAGCTGGTGGTGTCGACGGACCTGTCGTTCGATCGGATCAGCGCCATCGAGGAGCGGCGGCCGATGTTCCCGGAAGTGCTGATCGAGATGCGGCCGAAACGGAACTACGCGGCGGGCAGCCCGGCGGCACACCTGGTGGGCTACGTCAGCGAGATCAGCGAGGCGGAGCTGGCGGGCGCGACGTGGGCCGACTACCGGGCGGGGCAGGTGATCGGGAAGACGGGGGTGGAGCGGCAGTACGAGCGTCGTCTGGCCGGGGAGCAGGGCGTGCGCTACGTGGAGGTGGATGCGCTGGGCCGGATCGTGGGCGACTTCCCGGGCCAGGAGGAGGTGCCACCGGTGCCGGGGGACTCGCTGCAGCTGACCATCGACCTGGAGCTCCAGCGGTGGATCGCGCGGGTGGTGCCGGATACGGCCCGGGGCGCGGTAGTGGCGCTGGAGCCGGGGTCGGGGGAAGTGCTGGCGCTGTACTCGTCGCCGTCGTTCGATCCAAACGGGCTGGTGGGGAACGTGCCGGAGTCCCGGTGGGAGGCGCTGCGGCAGGATACGGCCAAGCGTCTGCTGAACCGGGCGATCGCCGGGCTCTACTCGCCGGGCTCGACGTGGAAGCTGGCCACGGCCGGGATCGGGCTGGAGCTGGGAATCGTGGATCCGACTGAAACGATGCCGCTGGCGTGTCGAGGCGGGATGCAGTTCGGGAACCGCTACTTCCGGTGCTGGAACCCAGCCGGACACGGGCACACGGAGCTGCCCGACGCCATCAAGCACTCGTGCAACGTCTACTTCTACCAGCTGGGGCTCCAGATCGGGTTGGAGCGGCTGCTTCACGAAGGGATGGCCCTCGGGTTCGACCAGCCGACCCACGTGGACCTGCCCGCGGAACGGGCCGGCCACTACCCGTCGGGCCTGGAGTGGTACGAACGCCGGTTCGGCTGGCTGCCCACGGAGGCGGAGGTGCTGAGCCTGGCCATCGGGCAGGGCGCCAACGCCCAGACGGTGCTGAAAATGGCCCAGTTCTTCGCCGCCATCGCCGGGGACGGCCGGATGCCGCCGCCGCGGGTGATGCGGGGCGGGCCGCCATCGCCGCCGGCCCAGTGGATGGACCTGGGGTGGAGTGAGGAGACGCTGGGCTGGATCCGGGATGGACTGTATCGGGTGGTGGAGCAGGGTGGCACGGCGGCGGGCTCCGCGCTGGAGCACTGGCAGTGGGGCGGGAAGACGGGCACGGCGCAGAACCCGCACGGTGAAGACCACGGCTGGTTCGTGGGGATGGGTGGGCCGTGGGACGGGCCGGTGGAGGTGGTGGTGGCCGCCATCATCGAGGAAGGCGAGCACGGATCCGACATCGCCCAGGTCGCCGCGAAGGTGGCGGACCACTACCTGCGCCGGAAGCACGGGATCCCGGTGGACACGATCCAGACGCTGCGCGAGCACTGGCTGAACGGTGTGTCGGCGCCGTGGGCGTCGCAGACAGGGTGGTGACGGTGGGGGACGGGGAGGCGGCGTCGTGGGGCTGAGGAGCCGGCTGCGGATGGTCGGCGACCCGGTGCTCCTGGGGCTCGTGATGGGGCTCACGCTCTTCGGCGTGGCCATGATCTACAGCGCCGGACAGGTGGACGTCCCGGACCCGGCCACGGTGGGCGCGTGGCGGCGGCAGCTGGGCTGGCTGGCCATCAGCGTGGTGGCGCTGGCGGTGGTGACGCAGATCGAGGTGAAGTGGTTCGAGTGGGCGGCCGTGCCGTTCTACGTGGCGAGCGTGGCGGCGCTGATGCTGACGCTGGCGTTCGGGACGGGCGCCGGCACGGCCGCGGGCGTTCGGAGCTGGCTCGAGATCGGGCCGATGCGGGTGCAGCCGGCGCAGTTCGCGAACCTGGCCACGATCCTGCTGCTGAGCCGGGTGCTGGGCGGGCGCCGGGAGCCGCCCCAGACGCTGAGCGCGCTGTGGAAGCCGGTGGCCATCGTGGCGGTGCCGCTGGCGCTGGTGGTACTCCAGCCCGACCTGGGTACGGCCATGGTCTTCGGCGCGATCCTGCTGGCGGCGCTCTTCTGGGGCGGCACGCCGGCGGGTGTGCTGTTCCTGCTGGTCAGCCCGCTGTTCGGGCTCCTGTTGGCGTTCCAGGCGTGGCTCTTCAGCGCCTACATGGTGGCGCTGATCGTGTTCCTCTGGATCTACCGGGTCTACCTGTGGGAGGGGACGCTGGTAGCGGTGGTGAACCTGGCGGCGGGGACCGTCGCGCTGCCGCTCTGGAACGCGCTGGCGCCGTACCAGCAGGCGCGGCTCCAGGTGTTTCTGGACCCGAGCCTCGATCCCCGGGGCGCGGGGTGGAACGTGATCCAGAGCCGGGTGGCCATCGGGAGCGGTGGCCTGTTCGGGAAGGGGTTCACCGAGGGGACGCAGAAGCGGTTGGCGTTCCTGCCGGAGCAGCACACGGACTTCATCTTCAGTGTGATCGGGGAGGAGACGGGATTCGTGGGCACGACCCTGGTCCTGTTGGTGTTCGGGCTGATCCTGTGGCGCCTGGTGAAGATCGCCGAGCGGGTGTCGGACCCCTTTGCCGGCATGGTGGTCTTCGGTATCTTCGGGGCCTGGTTCACCCATATCATCGTGAACGTCGGGATGACCGTGGGCGTGATGCCCATCACGGGGATCCCGCTGCCGTTCCTGAGCTACGGGGGCTCGTTCCTGCTGGCGAGCTTCGTGGCGCTGGGGATCGCGCAGCGCATCGCGGCGGAGCAGGCGAGGGGCTTCTGATGTCCTGGTGGCGAAAAGAAGACAAGAAGTTGAGCTCGGCGGACAAGCGGGAGATGCCGGGTGACGTGTTCGACAAGTGTCCCGAGTGCGGCGAGATCCTGTACAAGAACCGCCTCGTACAGAACCTGTACGTCTGCCCGGCGTGCGCCCACCACCTCCGGATCGACGCGGAGGATTACGTCCGCCTGCTCATGGATGAGGACCGCTTCACGGTCACGAACGCGGAGATCCGGAGTGGCGACCCGCTGGGGTTCCGGGACTCGAAGAAGTACACCGATCGGCTGGCGGCTGCGGAGAGGAAGGCGGGTCGGAAGGAAGCGGTGATCACCGGGTACGGCCCGCTGGCCGGGATCGCCGTGAACCTGGCGGTGATGGACTTCAGCTTTATCGGCGGGAGCATGGGCTCGGTAGTGGGCGAGAAAATCGCCCGGGCGGCGTGGCGGGCGGTGGATCAGAAGGAGCCGCTGATCGTGGTGAGCGCGTCGGGTGGCGCCCGGATGCAGGAGGGGATCCTGTCGCTGATGCAGATGGCGAAGACCTCGTCGGCGCTGGCCCAGATGCACGAGGCGGGGCTGCCGTACATCTCGATCCTGACGCACCCGACCACGGGCGGCGTGACGGCGAGCTACGCCATGCTGGGCGACGTGAATCTCGCGGAGCCCGGCGCGCTGATCGGGTTCGCCGGCCCGCGGGTCATCGAGCAGACCATCAAGCAGGAGCTGCCCGAGGGGTTCCAGCGCTCCGAGTTCCTCCTGGAGCACGGGATGGTGGACGCCATCGTCGATCGGCGGGCGATGAAGAGCCGGGTGGCGGGCTTCCTCCGGCACATGCTCGGGCTCCCGGCCCCGGACGGAGCAGAGGCGACGGAGACGGCTTGACCGAGCTCTCCTACGGGGCACTCCTCGACGAGCTCTTTCCTCGCCTGACCGGCGGGATCCGCTGGGGACTGGGCCGCACCCGGCGGATGCTGAAGGCGGTGGACGACCCGCAGACGGGCTATCCGTCGATCCATATCGCGGGGACGAATGGCAAGGGGAGCGTGGCGGCGATGGTGGAATCGGTGCTGCGCCGTCAGGGGCTCAGCACCGGGCTCTACACGTCGCCGCACCTGGTGGACTTCCGGGAGCGGATCCGGATCGACGGCACGCCGATCACCGAACCGGAGCTGCTGGCCACCGCGCGGGCGCTCTGGCCCCAGATCGAGGCGGAGGCGCCGAGCTTCTTCGAGGCGGCCACCGTGATCGCGTTCCTGGCGCTGGCGCGGGCGGAGATCGACATCGCCGTGGTGGAAGTGGGGATGGGCGGGCGGCTGGACTCGACGAACGTGGTGGCCCCCGATGTCACGATCATCACCAACGTGGCCATGGACCACGCCCAGTACCTGGGGGATGACCTGGCCACGATCGCCGGGGAGAAGGCCGGTGTCATCAAGGCCGGTGTGCCGGTGGTGACGGGTGAGACCGACCCGGTGGTGCTGGACGTGATCCGGCGGGTGGCCGAGGAGAAGAGTGCGCCGGTGCACGTGGTGCCGCAGCCGGTGGCGGAGTTCGACGCGCGGGGCACCACCGTGGCGCTGGAGACCGCCTGGGGGCAGCTGTCGCTGCGGGTCCCGCTGGCCGGACAGCACCAGGCGGTGAACCTGGCCGTTGCGGTCCGGGCGCTCGAGCTGATGCCCGAGGGCCGCCGGCCGGGGCGCGGGGCGGTGGTGGATGGGGTCGCCGGCGTCGCCTGGCCGGGACGGCTCCAGTCGGAGCCGGTGGGCGACGTGACGTGGATCTTCGACGTGGCCCACAACGCCGCGGGCACGAAGTCGCTGCTCGAGGCGCTGCCGGTACTCCGCCCGACGCGGCCGCTGGTGGCGCTGATCGGCGTGCTCGGCGACAAGGACTGGGGCGAGATGCTGCCACCGCTCTTCGAGGCGATGGACGCCGTGGTGCTCGTGGAGCCGCCCTCGGCGCCGGCGTCGCGCCGCTGGGACCCGGAGGCCGTGCTCCGGCAGCTGGACGCGCCGGAGAGCGCACGGGTGATCCGCCCGTTCGCCGCCGCCGTGAGCGGCGCGGCCGCACTGGCGGCCGGGGGCACCGTGGCCTGTACCGGGTCCGTGCACACCGTGGGTGACGCCATGCTGGCGCTGGGGATCCCGCCGTTCGCCGAGCAGGCGGGGTTGCAGTCGGAGGGAGACGCCGCGTAGTATCGCCCGATGAGCTTCCAGAGTCTGCCCGGTTTCCGAGATTTCTACCCCGCCGAGTTCGCGGCCCGCGACCACATCGTGCGGGCGTGGCGGGAGACCGCCCGCAAGTACGGCTTCGAGGAGTATGACGGCCCGCCGCTGGAGCCGTTGGAGCTGTACGTGGTGAAGAGCGGCGAGGAGATCGTGGAGCAGCTGTACGCGTTCACCGACAAGGGAGACCGTGAGGTGGCGCTGCGGCCGGAGATGACGCCCACACTGGCCCGGATGGTGGGTGAGCGGGGCCGGGCGATGCCGAAGCCGATCCGGTGGTCGAGCGTGCCCCAGCTCTTCCGCTACGAGCGGACGCAGCGGGGCCGGCTGCGGGAGCACATCCAGTGGAACGTGGACATCATCGGCGAGGAAGACATCACCGCCGATGCCGAGGTACTCTCCGTGGCGCTGGACGGGCTCCGGGCGCTGGGGCTCGGCGCCGACGACGTGGAGGCCCGGATCAACGACCGAAGGCTGCTGGAGGCGCTCCTGGCCGATGCGGGCGTGCCCGGCGACCGGCTGGGCGATGCCTACGCCGTGATCGACAAGATGAGCCGGGAGACGGCGGACGAGACGCGCCGGCGGCTGGCCGAGGAGGTGGAGCTCGACGACGACCTCGTGGCCGCGGTCATGGCGATCTTCGACCACGACCTGGCCGGGCTGGCCGAGGAGTACGGGGATGTGGCTGCGGTGGGCCCGGAGCTGGAGCGGCTCGGCCGCTACTTCGACACGCTGGCGGAGATGGGCTGGGCCGACTGGGTGCGGTTCGACCCGCGGATCGTGCGCGGGCTGGCGTACTACACCGGCACCGTGTTCGAGATCTTCGATCGCCAGGGCGAGCTGCGGGCCATCTGCGGCGGCGGCCGCTACGACGATCTGCTGGCGGCGGTGAGCGACCTTTCGCTCTCGGCCGTGGGCTTCGGGATGGGCGACGTAGTGCTGGCGGAGCTGCTGGCGGAGCGCGGGCTCCTGCCCGAGGCGGCGCCCGGTCCCGACTATCATATCGTCAGCATCACCGAAGCCGAGCGGCCGGTGCTGCGCCGGGTGGCCCGGCAGCTTCGGGATGCCGGGTACAGTGTGTCGTATACGCTCCGGCAGGTGGGGGTCGGGAAGCAGTTCAAGGACGCCGACTCCCGGAACGCCGTCCGGACGGTGGTGCTGGGCCCCGACGAGGTGGAGCGGGGCGTGGCGGTGGTCCGGGAGATGGGGAGCGGCGACGAGCGCGAGGTGCCGCTCGACGCGCTGGGATGAGCTGGATGGGCGTGCCGGAATGACGAGACGGAGCCCGGACGATTTCGATGCCGAACGCCGGCGGATCGTCCGGAAGCTGGAGTGGCTGACGTGGGGCGCCCGGATCCTGGCCGTGCTGCTGGCCGTTGGCGGGGGCGCGCTTCTGGCATGGATGCTCACCCTGGCCGGGCTGCCGTTCTTCCGGACCTGGCTGAATGTGAGCCTGCTGCTGATCCTGGTGCCGCTGGCCGTGCACCTGTGGCCGGGGCCGAAGCCGTGGGAAAAGGACGACGACGAGTGAGACGAGGTCGGCGGGATCGACCGTCGTATGGAACGCAGGACCTACCGAACGCGGGACTGAAGGGACGACATGGCTGATGACAAGGCGCTGACACCCCGCGCCGAGGACTTTTCGAGCTGGTACAACGAGGTGGTGGTCCGGGCGGAGCTGGCCGAGCACTCGCCGACGCGCGGGAGCATGGTCATCCGGCCGTGGGGCTACGCGCTGTGGGAGAACATGCAGCGCGCCCTGGACGACAAGTTCAAGGCGACGGGGCACCAGAACGCATATTTCCCGCTCCTGATCCCGCTGAGCTTCATCGCCCGGGAGGCGGAGCACGTGGAGGGGTTCGCCAAGGAGATGGCGCTGGTCACCCACACCCGGGTGGTGGCGGGTGAGGACGGGACGCTGGTCCCGGACCCCGAGAGCGAGCTCGAGGAGCCGTACGTGATCCGGCCCACGTCGGAGACCATCATCTACGACGCCTACAGCCGCTGGGTCCAGAGCTACCGGGACCTTCCGATCCTGATCAACCAGTGGGCGAACGTGATGCGGTGGGAGATGCGGACGCGGCTGTTCCTGCGCACCGCGGAGTTCCTCTGGCAGGAAGGGCATACGGCCCACGCGAGTCCCGAGGAGGCGGAGGAGGAAACGCTCACGATCCTGGAGGTCTACCGGTCGTTCATGGAGGAGTGGATGGCCATGCCGGTCATCACGGGCCGGAAGAGCGAGGCGGAGAAGTTCCCGGGCGGTGACCACACGTACGCCCTGGAAGCGCTGATGCAGGACAACAAGGCGCTCCAGGCCGGCACGAGCCACAACCTGGGCCAGAACTTCGCGAAGCAGTTCGACCTGAAGTTCCAGGCGGAGAGTGGCGACTGGGAGCACGCGTGGAACACCAGCTGGGGCGTGAGCACGCGGCTGGTGGGTGGGCTGGTCATGACCCACGGGGATGACAACGGGCTGGTGCTGCCGCCGAAGCTGGCGCCCACGCAGGTGGTGATCGTACCGATCTGGAAGAACGACGAGCAGAAGGCCGCCGTGCTGGAGGTGGCCGAGCGGGCCGCTCGTGAGCTGAGGGGCCAGGGGATCCGGGTCGAGATCGACCGGCGGGAGAGCGAGAGCCCCGGGGCCAAGTTCTGGGAGTGGGAGCGGAAGGGTGTGCCGCTCCGGATCGAGGTCGGTCCCCGGGACGTGGAGAAAGGCAACCTGGCGCTGGCGAAGCGGATCGTGCCGGAGGGCGAGGACCGGAAGGAGTTCCTGCCGGAGGCCGAGGCGCTGGCGTCCATCGCCGACCGGCTCGACGCCATCCAGCAGGGGATGTTCGACGCCGCCCGTGAGCGGACGGAGGCGAACAGTCACCGGGTGGACGATTACGAGACCTTCAAGGAGCGGGTCGAGGCCGAAGGCGGCTTCTTCTACGCCGGCTGGTGTGGCTCCGAGGCGTGCGAGGAGCAGGTCAAGGACGAGACGAAGGCCACGATCCGGGTGCTGCCGAACGAGGAGTTCCGGTCCGCCGAGGCGCCGGAGAAGTGCCTGGTGTGCGGAGAGGTCGCGGCGCATGAAGCCGTGTGGGCCAGGGCCTATTGAGCGGATCGGAACTCAGACCTAGGAACTAAGAACCAAGATCTAAGTAATCGCCTGTGGGGCGGCCGCGCGGGTCTTCGAAAGAGGGTTTGGCGGGGCTGAGGTCTGGAAACGCCGGCGGCGTTGGGATCGGCACTTAGCACTTAGCTCTTAGCTCTTAGGTCTTAGGTCTAAGGTCTAAGCCCGCCGGGCGCGAGGACAGCGAGGCGGCGGACATGTGGACGGGCGAACAAACGCAGAGGCAACCAAGAGATGACGGGCGAAGAAAACCGGATTCTGATCCTCGACTACGGGTCCCAGTTCACGCAGCTAATCGCCCGGCGGATCCGTGAGGAGCGGGTGTACTGCGAGATCCACGGGCCCACCCTTTCGCCGGCGGACGTGCGGGAGTGGGCGCCGAAGGGGATCATCCTCTCGGGCGGGCCGGCGTCGGTCTACGACGACGAGGTCCCGGGGCTCGACCCGGCGCTCCTGGAGCTGGGCATCCCGATCCTGGGGATCTGCTACGGGATGCAGCTGGTGGCCCACGCCGAGGGCGGGGACGTGGTGCACGGGAAGCGGGAGTACGGGCGAGCGGAGATGACCATCACCGAGCCCGATGCCCTCTTCGCCGGCTTCGAGCCCGAGGAGCGGATCACGGTCTGGATGAGCCACGGCGACCACGTTAACGAGCCGCCGGCGGGGTACGAGACGCTGGGCGGGACTGAGTCGCTCCCGGTGGCGGCGTTCCGGTCCACGGACCGGGAGATCTACGGCGTGCAGTTCCACCCGGAGGTGGCGCACACGCCGCGGGGTGACGAGATCCTGTCGAACTTCGTCTTCCGGGTCTGCGAGTGCGAACCGACGTGGACGCCCGGCTCGTTCATCGACGAGCACGTGGCCCGGGTGAAGGAGCGGGTGGGCGACGACCACGTGATCGTGGGGCTGAGCGGCGGCGTGGACTCGAGCGTGGCCGCCGCGCTGGTCCACGAGGCCATCGGCGAGCAGCTGACGGCGATCTTCGTGGACACGGGGCTGCTCCGGAAGGGCGAGCGGGAGGGCGTGGAGCGCACGTTCCGCAAGCACATGGGGATCCGTCTCGAAGTGATCGACGCCGCAGCCGACTTCCTTTCCGACCTGGAGGGCGTGACCGAGCCGGAGCGGAAGCGGAAGGTCATCGGCGAGCGGTTCATCCGGGTCTTCGAGCGGGCCGCGAAGGAGGTGGGCCGGAACGCGAAGTGGCTCGTGCAGGGCACGCTCTACCCGGACGTCATCGAGAGCCAGTCGGTGCGGGGCCCGTCGGCGGTGATCAAGACGCACCACAACGTGGGCGGGCTGCCCGAGGAGATGGACTTCGAGCTCATCGAGCCGCTGCGGGAGCTGTTCAAGGACGAGGTCCGGAACGTGGGCCGCGAGCTGGGGCTCCCCGAGGAGCTCGTCGCCCGGCACCCGTTCCCCGGGCCCGGGCTGGCCGTGCGTATCCTGGGCGACATCACCCCCGAGCGGCTGGCCGTGCTCCGCGACGCCGACGCCATCTTCCTCGAGGAGATCCGCTCCGCGGGCCTCTACGACGACATCTGGCAGGCGTTCGCCGTGCTGCTCCCGATCCGGAGCGTGGGCGTCATGGGCGACTACCGGACCTACGACAACGTGGTGGCGCTCCGGGCCGTCACCAGCCGCGACGGGATGACCGCCGACTGGTTCCCGTTCCCGCCCGACGTCCTCGGCCGCGTAAGCAACCGGATCATCAATGAGGTGAAGGGCGTGAACC
>CAZSBL010000097.1:0-13337 GCA_964605205.1 uncultured Gemmatimonadaceae bacterium | reverse complement strand
ACTGGCTGCAGGCGTTCAATAACGTCATGTACGGCCGGTGGGAGAACATCAACGATGGCTACGGCAAGGCCGTGCTCGGTTACTTCGGGCGCACGCCGCTTCCCTCCGACCCGGAGGTGGTGAAGAAGGCGTCCGAGCAGCTCGAGCTCGAGCCCTTCGACGGCAACCCGCTGGAGGCGGCGCCGAAGAACATCGAGGCCGCCAAGGAAGCGCTCCGGGAGCGCGACCTGCCGGTGACCGACGAGAATACCTTCCTGGTGCTCGCCTGCATGGTGCCCGGGAAGAAGATGGAGGCCAACGAGGGGATCCGGCTCCTGACCGGGAACCCGAAGATCGACATCCCGCTCAAGAAGAAGGAAGAGACGGTAGCCACGGCCACGCCGGCGCCGAAGGCCGCTGTGGCCGCCGGGGCCGCGTCGCGCCCCACGGGGCCGATGACCAGCAAGGTCACGGTGAAGGAGAACGGGAAGACCCGGACGTTCTCGGTGACGGTGGAGCCGGAGGGCGGCCAGGCTGGCGCACCGGCCGGGTCAACCGGCTCGGCCGGGGCCGCCACGGCCACGGAGGCACCTCCGGCGGGCGAGGAGGTCTACTCGACGTTCGCCGGGCAGGTGGAGGTGGTCGACATCCTGAAGCAGGTGGGTGACCCGGTCTCGGAGGGCGACGTGGTCGCCGCGGTGGAGGCGATGAAGGCGAAGCACGACATCCGCTCGCCCCACGCCGGGAAGGTGGCCGCGATCCACGTCGCCATCGGTGACGAGATCGACAGCAGCCAGCCGATCATGACCATCGCCTGAGGCCGATCCATGGACATCCTACTCCAGCTGCTGGAGCAGTCGGGGGTCGCCAACCTGACGTTCGGCAATATCGTGATGTTCGTGGTGGCCGGCGTGCTGACGTACCTGGCGATCACGAAGGAGTACGAGCCGCTCCTGCTCATCCCCATCGGCTTTGGCGCCATCATGGCGAACCTGCCGCTGTCGGAGATGAGCTCGTACGGCGACGGGATCATGGCCGTGATCTACGACGCCGGGATCCGGACCGAGCTCCTGCCCCCGCTGATCTTCCTCGGCGTGGGCGTGCTCACCGACTTCCGGCCGCTCCTGAGTCGCCCGCTCACCTTCCTCCTGGGCGCGGCGGCCCAGCTCGGGATCTTCGTGGCGGCGCTCGGCGCGTTTTACCTCCTGGGGTTCTCGCCCCAGGAGGCGGCGTCCATCGGGATCATCGGCGGGGCCGACGGTCCCACCTCGATCTTCATCGCCATCCAGCTCGCGCCGCACCTGCTCGGCGCCATCGCCGTGGCGGCGTACAGCTACATGTCACTGGTGCCGATCATCCAGCCGCCGATCATCCGGGCGCTGACCACAAAGGGGGAGCGCGAGATCGACATGCCGCAGGCGCACGCGGTCTCCCAGAAGGCGGCGATCATGTTCCCCATGGTTACGGGGCTGATCGCGATCCTGGCCGTGCCCACCAGCGCGCCGCTCATCGGGATGCTGATGTTCGGCAACCTGATCCGGGAGTCGGGCGTGACGGAGCGCTTGAAGAAGACGGCCGGCGGCGCCCTCGTCGACATCGTCACCATCCTGCTGGGGATCGCCGTGGGCGCCACCATGGGCGCGGAGAACTTCCTGACCCTTCAGACGCTCATGATCCTGGCGCTGGGTGCCGTGGCGTTCGCCTTCAGCACCGCCGGCGGGGTGATCTTCGCCAAGATCATCAATCTGTTCCTGCGCGGCGATCGGAAGATCAACCCGTGCATCGGGGCCGCCGGCGTATCCGCGGTGCCCATGTCGGCCCGGGTGGTTCAGCAGTTCGTCTCGGAGGAGACCGACGGGCGGGTGAATCCGCTCATGCCCGCCATGGGGCCCAACGTGGCCGGCGTGATCGGCTCGGCCGTGGCCGCCGGCGTGTTCCTGATCATGTTCGGGTGAGCGCGGCGGCGCGGACGTGGCGCGGGGGCGGCGCGAACAGCCTCTAGGCGTGCATCCGCTGGCCCAGCGCCCGCTGGACGGTGCGGGCCAGGGGCAGCCGGACGCAGGGCGGCAGCGTGGTGTGCTCCTTCTTGAACGTCAGGAAGAGCCAGCGATGCTCGAGGAGGTTGAACGCCGCCGTGAAGTCCCAGAGTGGCGGGAGTACGAGGGTGACCCGGTCGCCTACCCGCTGCAGCTCGTGGAAGAGCCGCTCGGGCTCCTCCACGTGCTCGATGGTATGGGAGCAGAGCACCGTTTCGAACTGGCCGTCGCGGAACGGGGTGCGATAGACATCAACGAGCACGAAGCGTGGCAGGTCCGCGTGCTGCATGATGTCGGCGTTGATCCCACCTCCATCGGTGGTTCCGCAGCAGATATTCAGGTCCCACCTTTCCCGTTCGAGGATCCGCTGCTTCAGGACACCGTAGCTGATACGGTTCGTGGTCTCCCAGAGGGCGAGGAGCCCCAGGAGAACGGCGCCGGATACCATGGGCCAGGTCATCAGGGCGTAGCCCGGCTCTCCTCGGCAGCCCTTGCGTGGCGGCAGCCCGTGGAATCACACAGGGCGCAGTGCCACCGTCCGTCGCCCTGCCGCTTGACGAGAGAGATCTCCCGGGGCGCGTCGACAGGGGCGTAGACCACCACGTTGTCCGGCGGGCGGAACGGATAGACCTCGTACCGGATCACGAGACTTCCAGGTTCATCCACGCGGGCGCGGGCGGGATCTCGGGGACCGGCGGATTGGCAGGCGCCAGGTACGCCGAGCTCAGCACCCGATCCACGGCGTCCCGAAGTCCGCGCTGGATCTCCTCCAGGGCCCGGTCCGCGTCGATGATCTCGAAGTCGTACCGCTCCCCCAGGCTCTCGAACTCGGCTCGCATCAGCTGCTGATACTCCTGGAAGCTGGTGTACCAGTCCCGGGAGAGGCCGAGGTCCATCCCCGACTCCCAGTAGTCGAGGGTGGGATTCGCGGTCAGCGTCCGCTCGGACAGCGTCTCCGTCGATACGCTGAAATAGAAGACGGCGTCGGGAACCACGGTCATGGAGTAGAGCGACCGGAGCCATTCAGGGTCCGCGCCCCGGACCCGGTCTCGGGCCATGAGCGTGAAGATGTAGCGGTCGGCGATGACCACCGCGCCCGCCCGAAGCGCGGGCGCGATGACGTTCTCCAGCTGGTCGTAGAAATCGGTGGCGTAGAAGAGCGCCATGGTCCTCGGGCTCAGCACGTTGCCGAGTTTCGCTTGATCCAGCTCGGCGCTGACCAGCTCCGAGCGAGTCAGGCCTGTGCGTGCCACGGGGTACCCCCGCTCCTCCAGCCACTCGGTGAGGAGCCGGATGTGCGTGGAGCGGCCGGAACCGTCCGGCCCCTCGACCACGATCAGGGCGCCCGTCAGCTCGTCGGGCTCGATGCCGGGGGGCGGCTCCCCGAAGCAGCGTTTGGCGGCCATTCCACTCTCGATTCGAAAAGGGACAGGTCAATGGTCTTCTGGATCAGCTTCCGCACGTCCTTCTGCTGCTCGTGGACGTTCCGGGTGGCGTCTACCACGTGGAACCCGAACTCATCCACCATGGCGTCGTACCGGTCCTTGATCCGACCCTGGAAGATCCGGAAGCTCTCGTAGATGTCGGGCGAGAGGTCCAGGTCCATCCCGGCCTCGAACCACTTGAGGCGAGGACGGCCGTGGAGGATCCGGCCCAGGGCCACGTCCAACGGGAGCCGGAAGTAGAGCGTCAGGTCTGGCTGGATGGCGTAGCCGTACAGCCCGCGCAGCCAGTCCGGCTCCACACCCCGGACGCCATCCCGGGCGAACGCCGTGAAGATGTAGCGGTCGCACAGCACGATGAACCCGGCTTTCAGCATCGGCAGGATCTGGCGCTCGTAGCGGTCGGCGAAGTCGGTGGCGTGGATCAGGCTGAAGGTGGTGGGCGTGAGCAGCTGCCGCTTCTTCCCCTTCGACGTGGCGCCTTTCACCAGCTCGCTGGAGTTCCACTCGCTGAGGAACACCCGTCGGCCGAGTCCCTGGAGCCAGCGGTTGACCAGGTACAGCTGTGTGGACTTGCCCGAGCCATCAAGGCCTTCCACGGCGATCAGCCGGCCAGGGAGTCCATGGCTACTCATGCGGCCTCCTGTGCTCTGGTCAGAAGCGGTGCCCGTTCGAACGCCCGCTTGAACAGCGCCCCCTTTTTGTCCAGGGCCCAGTGCTCCAGGAGCAGGTCGCCCCGGCCCGTCACCGCCAGTGTGACCGCATCCGTACCGACCTCCGCCACCACCGAGTCCACCCGCTGCAGGTGCTCCCGGTCCAGGGCGTCGGCCACCCGGAGGATCGCGGCCAGCTTGGTGACCCGGTCCCGGTCGGAGGCGTCCAGTTCCTCCCAGACGAAGTGGCCGGGCTTCGGCAGCGCCCGACGGTGGTAGCGAGCCACGAGGGCCACCAGCGGGATCTCCACAGGCGAGAAAACCGACAGCTCGCCGTGAATGATCAGGTACAGCGAGTGTTTGTGGTGCTTCCGGTAGGAGACGTACTGTCCGATATCGTGCAGCAGCGCCGCGCCGAGCAGGATACGCCGCTCCACTTCCCCGAGTCGGTGGAGCTCCTCCAGCTGGTCGAAGAGCGAGAGCGCCAGCCGCGCCACGTGGCGAGCGTGGGGCTCGTCGAATCGGTAGCGGCGCCCGAGCGCCACAGCGGCTCCGGCCACTTCCCGCTCCTGGTTCGAGACGTGCTGGGCATGGACGGTCAGGTCCTCCACCAGGTCCAGCAGCACGCCCTCCTTGACGCCTACGTGGGGCACCAGGATCTCCCGGGCGCCGGCCAGTTCCGCCACGCGGCCGTAGACGTGGACCGCGGGCAGGATCACATCCGCGCGATCCTCCCGGAGTCCCAGCCGGTCGATCCGCCCCCGGTAATCGAGGCCGGCCAGCCGTTCCCGAACCCTATGCAGCGCGTCGACGGGGAGCCGGCTCACACCGTCGCCGTCCGGGGCGCACCCGGCCAGCTCCGCCAGCGTCTCGATGTTTCCGCCGGTGGCGATGAGGCCGGCGAGCCCGTCGTCGGTCAGCGACGGGATCCGGAGCGTGCGCGTGTATTCGGCGATCAGCCGATCCAGCGACTCCGGATCCTCGGCGTCGCCGCCCAGCTCTTCGAGCAACCGGACGGTGCCCATGGTGTGCGACTCACTCCATTCGATGCCACTCTCCGCGAACACGCTCACCTCCAGGCTGCCGCCGCCGAGATCCATCAGCATCCAGCGCCCCTCGAGCGGGATCCGGTTCCGGACCGCCAGCCAGACGAGGCGCGCTTCCTCGCTCCCCGTGATGGTCTCGAGGTCGAGGCCGGACTCCCGGCGGACCCGCTCCGCCAGCTCGCCTCCGTTCCGGCTCTCGCGGACCGCGCTCGTGGCCACCACCCGGTGCTGCGCCACGCCGAAGGCGTCGACCATCCGGCGGAACGAGGAGAGCGCCTCCACGGCCAGCTCCATGTTCTCCGGCGTGAGCAGCCCCGTCAGGAACGCGCTGTGACCGAGCCGTACCGGCACCCGCTGGGAATCGAGCAGCACGGAGCGGCCGGGGTCCAGGAACTCGGCCGCGGTGAGCCGGATGGCGTTCGAGCCGATGTCCACGGCGGCCACCCGGATCGGGAAGTCCACCGATGACATGATCGCTGTTGGGTCGGTCTGCATGTGCCAAGGATGCCATCTCACGCCGGCCGGGTGCCACCCCGGACGGGCCGGTCGTGCCGTCCTTCTACCAATCTGTTACGTCCGTGATACGACCGACCACTGCCAATTCCGTATTGCCCGCAAGCCGGTCGTGGCCGGATCGGCATCACTTCGTTGTCTCCGCGTTGCCCGGGCGTGATGGCGACGATGCGTCGGAGTGTGATCGTCCGGTGGAGCCCCGGGCGGCCGGGGAACGTTACCGGAAGCGGGAGGCATGACCTTGCCGAATTTCGCGTTGCACACACTGCTGGCGTCGCGCGTGGGGGAGCGCTGGACCTGCGGCGCCGTCGCACCGTTCGATGCTGCGGATCCGGTGTCGCGGAACGCCTTCTTCCACGGCGCCATCGGGCCGGACATGGGGATGTACCCCGGTGGCGACCACCTTCTTTCGGCGCTGGTCCACCGGGTGCGGAGCGGGCAGCTGACCCGGACGTTGATCGAGACGGCGCGCTCGGACGTGCAGCGCGCGTTCGCGTGGGGGTGGCTCACGCACGTGCTGGCGGACCGGGAGCTCCATCCGGTGGTGAACCAGGTCGCCGCCACGAGCCTGGGGTGGGAGGAGCCCAGGTACCAGAGCCCGGAGCAGATGGGCGCCCACGTCCGTGTCGAGATGGGGCTCGATGCCGAGTACGTGGGGCGTCACCCGTTCCTCTGGGGCGTACGACTCCACTCCGCCGCGCGGGAGCCGCTGGTTGGATTCATACAGGGAGCGCTCTTCGACACGTACGGCATCTGGTTCGATGGCGTGGGGATCGTGCGGTCACACCAGGCGGTGCTGCGGTTCCATCGGCAGGTGCTCCTGGTGGCCCGTCACACGGCCCGTGCGTGGGGTGCGCAGGTGCCGCCCACCCCGGCATTGCGGGCCGTGGGCGTTGTGATGGGCCTGCTCCAGTCCGTGACCGCCGCCGTGGCCCCGCCGACCACCGTGGCGTTCCTCGACCCGGATCGACCCTCGCCGGCGCTCCGGCGGCGGGTGGACGACGTGATCGATGGGTTCCCCGGGCTGGTCGACCACCACCGCGCGACGAAGCTCGCCGCGCTCCCGGACTACGATCTGGAGACCGGGGGGATCGAGGAGCCGTCGTCGCCCACTCCCTCGGCGCTCGCGGTGCTGCGGGAGCTCTCGGAGCACGGGCGGGAGGTGGCGGGCCGTCCGGTGACGGAAGAGGCAGCCTGATGGCGGCGGCGACGCTGCCGGGGCCCGGGCAGGTCGCGGCGGGACTCGGGTCCCACCGCGGGTGCGGCGGACGGTCTGGCTTCAGGCGGCCTGGACCTGCCGCTCGCGGATGAGCCCCGCGTAACCGTCGAGCACGCCATCGAGGATGTCTGCCCAGCGGCGGGTGACAGCGTACCGGCGGGCGGCGACGCCCATCTTCCGCCTTGCCTCGCCGTCGTCGATGAGCCGTTCCAGCTCGCGGGCGAAAGCGCTCGCATCGCCGGCGGAGAAGAGTTCGCCGGTCACTCCGGGCGTCACCGAGTCCACCACACCGCCCTGGTCGGCGGTGACCACGGGGAGTCCGCTGGCCATGGCTTCCAGCACCACGTTGCCGAAGGTCTCGGTGTCGGAGGGAAAGGCGAAGAGGTCGGCGGCGGCGTAGAGGTCGGCGAGCTCGTCACCGGTCTTGAAGCCGGCGAACACCACGCCCGGGCCCGCCTGCGCCTCCAGCTCGTCGCGGTCCGGGCCGTCGCCCACGATCAGCAGGCTGAGCCGCGGGCCCGGCCTGCGGCGGAGCTGCTCGAACGTCTCGAGGAGGAGCCCCGTCCGTTTCTCCGGCGCCAACCGGCCGACGAAGAGGAGGATCAGATCCGCGTCCGGTGCCCAGCGGCGGCGTACCTCCTCGGATCGACGGGCCGGGTTCAGGGTGGCGGCGTCCACGCCCCGGGCCCAGATCCGGAGCCGGTCGTGGAACCCGGCCTCCTGGAGCTGCGTCAGCGTGGCGCTGCTGGGGCAGAAGGTGAGGCCCGCGCGCTGGTGAAACGATGCGAGCAGCCGCCACGCCGCGGCCTCGAGCCCACCGAGCCCGTACCCGGCGAGGTAGGCGGGGAAGTCGGTGTGGAAGGAGGTGACGAGTGGGAGATCGTTGTCGGCGGCGAAGGTGGTGCCGGACCAGCCCACGGTGAACTCGGTGGCGACGTGCACGACGTCGGGGTCGAACGCCCGTACCCGACGCGCGTTCCAGGGGTCCAGGGGGAGGGCGAGCCGCAACTGGGGATAGAACGGGGCGGGGAGCCCCGGCAGGTCGATCTTGAGGGAGGCGTGGGGGTCGTAGTCCGGCAGCCTTGGACTGATGACGGCCACCTGGTGGCCTCGCCCGATGGCGTGAGCCACCAGGCGACCCAGGGTTCGCGACACACCGTTCACCTGCGGGAGGTAGGTATCCGTGAACAGGGCGATCCGCATCGGTGTCTCCATGTTCGGTGGACCATAGGGCTCATCAAGAGCATAAGACTCGCCCGTAGCCCCCGGGCCGCGGCGTGGTATCGCGGGGGTCACGGGATCGGCGCCGGGGCGCCCGGTTCGGTTACCCGCGTGCTACCGGGCCGTGACGCCCGGATCATCGGCGGGCCCGAACGTGAAGCGATGCATTCCTCTTCCTCGCCGGACCCGTCGTCCGAAACGCGTCCCTCCGAGTTGATCGCAGCCCCGGAGCGGGCTCTGGCGTGGCCTCGGGGCGTGTACCTGTGGGCCGGTCAGGCCACCATCGACCTCCACCGGGTGAAGTTTCCGGACATCCCCGTCGACGAGGCGGCGCACCGGGCGGCGCATCGTCCGGAGGCCGCCCGGGAGCTGGCGGCCCGGGGCGTGGAGCTGGCGTTCCTGTCGTGGAGCTGGGGCTTCCCGCCGGAGGAGGAGACGGTGCACCACCAGGAGTTCCGGGAGGCCGTTGCCAACTACCGGGCCGAAGGGATCGCCGTGCTCGCGTACGTGCAGGCATCGAACTGTGTGGCCCGGGGCAGCTACGGCGACAAGGACTGGTACGCCACCACCCCCGACGGGCGGACGATCCCGTACTTCACGACCCGGCTCATGACCTGCTGGAACCACCCGGAGTGGATCGAGCGGGTGGGTGACCTCTCCGAGGCGGCCATGGACGCCGGCGCCGATGGCGTCTTCTTCGACAACCTCTGGATGGGGGCGACGCCGTGGACCGTGGGAGGGCGCGTGGGCGGATTCGCGGGGTGCGCCTGCCGTCGGTGCCGCGCGGCGTTCGCCGAGGCTTCGGGCGGGTACGCCATCCCGCGCCGGCTCGGGCCCGGAGAGCCCGCCGCCACGTACCACAGGTGGCGGGCCGACACCGTCACTCGCCGCCTGGCCGGGTGGGGCGGCCGGATCCGGGCGCGCAACCCCGACGCGATCGTGGTGGCGAATGAATGCGACGCCGGGCTCCGCGACATCCGATCGCTCTTCGGGCTGGAGCTGGCCTCGGCCGCCGCAGAGCAGGACCTGCTCCTGGTTGAGAACGTGGCGATGCCGCGGTACGAGCCGGATCGGGGCCGGCTGGTCTCGAACGGGCTCCCGCTCCGGTTCGTCCGAGCCAGGACGACGGCTCCGATCGCCGCCGTGACGTACGAGGCGGGGATCGGGCTCGACGGTGTGCCCTCGACGGTACGGGTGCGCCGGGCGGTGGCCGAGGCCGCGGCCGTGGGCGCCGGCCCCGTGCTCAAGGGCACCGAGTACCGCGACGCGACAGGTGCTTTCTCGGTGATCACGGCACCCGATTTCCGCGAGGTGCGGGAGGCCGCGGGTTCGCTGTTCCGGTGGATCGGCGACCACGCCCACCTCTATGCCGATGCCCGGCCCGAGCCCGAGGCCCGGATCTACCTCGACGACGATGGCCTCCGTGACCGCTGGGCCGCCACCGCCGCCCCGGCGTTCGCCACCGCCATGGCGTTGACGCGAGCGGGCGTGAGCTACGGGTTCGTCGGCCATGAAGAGCTCCCGGGCGACGGGCCCGACAGCCAGATCGACGACGGGCCCCCGGCCCGTGCCGGTGCCGCTTCGCCCCTCGCCCCGGGCGGACCGATCCTCGTGCCGCCGGGTGCCCGGCAGCCGGATGACGCCAGCGGCGCCATCATCGTCCCGGTGGACCCGGCGCTCCTGGGGTCGCTGGGGTTGGTGTCCGGGGCGCTCGACCTGTGGGTCGTGCGCTGGCTCCTGCACCCCGTCCTGAGTCGGGTGGGTCGGCTCTACTTCGCTTCGGCCCGCGTGCGCGGGCTGTTCGACCGGCTCGGGCTGACCCGCCGGTTCCTCGAGAGCCCGTATTTTCGGGTCCCCGCCCGATACGGCGAGGTGGCCCGGTTGATCGGCCCGCGGGTCGGGCCGCACGTCGTGACCACGTCTCCGGTGCTCGTGGAGCGCTGGCGCCGGCCGGGTGGCGGCTGGCGGCTGCACCTGGTCAACTACGACGATGCCCCGGTCGGGCTCGCGATCCGCCACGACCCGGCCGAGCGCCCGGCGGTGTCCACGCCCGACGCCGCCACGCGGCTCCTGTCGGCGGACGCCGGAGAGACCCGCGTGGAATTGGAGCTCTACGCGGTGGTCGAGCTGTCGTGACCGTCCCTGTGTGGGTACGCAGAGGGTTCCCGCTGGTCTCCCTGGCGGCCGGGTTCGTGGTCATCGGCGTCGTGGCGCACCGTTCGGGACAGAGCTTCGAAGACCTGGCCAGGGCACTGCCGGCGGCGGCCCACCTCCTGGCGCTGGGCATCATGACGTTGGACCTGGCGGCAAGGTCGCTGCGGTGGGTGCTCCTGGCCGGCGGGATCGGGGTGCCGCTCCGCGCTCGCACGGCCGCCGCCGCCCAGCTCGCGGGAGAGGCCGCCGGGGCGGTGACACCCGCCCGCCTCGGCGCCGACGCCACGAAGCTGATGGTCGGGAGCCGGGACGCTCGGTCCATCGCGGGGCCCGGTGCGCTCCTCGTCGGCGAAGCCCTCGCCGAGGCCACCGGCCTCACCGTCCTGGTCACGGCCCTCTTCTTCCTGGCCCCCGAGTCGCGGGGGCTCCCCCTGTTCGGCGTGCTGCTGTACGCGCTCTTCCTGGTGGGGGCCGGAACCGCGGTGCTCGTCGCTTCCCGACACCGGCCGCGTCGGGAGCGCCCCGGCTGGTTGCGGCGGCTCCGGCTGCCCCGCTCACGCTGGCGGCAGTTCCGGGTGCTGGTGCGGCAACTCCGGGTGCGGGCCAGGGGGCTGGGGCATCTCTCGCCCGCCCGCTGGCTGGCCGTCCTGACCGTCACCGCCGTCCACCTCACGGCCCGTCTCTCCGTGCTTCCTGTCCTCGCGCTCGGCGCCGGGGCCTCCGGCCCGGTCCTGCCCCTCGTGCTATGGCCGCTCTTCTTCTTCTATGTGGCCATCCTGGTCCCGAGCCCGGGTGGAGGCGGCGCAGTCGAGATCGGCTTCGCCATGGCGCTCAGTGGGGTCATCGTCGGGCCCGCCGTGGCCGCACTCCTGATCTGGTGGCGCTTCTACACCTTTTACCTGGGCGCGGCCGCCGGAGGCGCGGTTCTGGCCGGCCTGGCGGTGTCGGCGCGACAACGGCCGGCCGTGAAATCGGCTTCCCGATCCGTCTACCGACCCTCGGATGTCGCCGCTGCCGCCCCCCGCCGCAGCTGCCACTCCCGCCAGAGGGAGTAGATCGCCGGGATCACCAGGAGCGTGAGCAGCGCCGAGGAGACCATCCCGCCCACCATGGGGGCGGCGATACGCTTCATCACGCTGGCGCCGGTGCCGTGGCCCCAGAGGATCGGGAGCAGGCCGCCGATGATGGCCACCACGGTCATCATCTTCGGCCGGACCCGCTCCACCGCGCCGTGCATGATGGCGTCGTAGAGGTCGCCGAGGCCCGGGCGGCCGCCGTTACCGGCGGTCGCGCCACTTTCCAGCCGGCCGCCGGCCTCCCGGAGCTTCTCCTTCCAGGCGAGGTCGAGGTAGATCAGCATCACCACCCCGGTCTCGGCAGCCACGCCGGCCAGGGCGATGAACCCGATGATGGTGGCCACCGACCAGTTGTAGCCGAGCCACCACATGAAGAAGACGCCGCCCACCAGCGCGAACGGGAGCGACAGCATCACGATCAGCGTCTCGCCCACGCTCCGGAAGTTGATGTAGAGGAGGAGGAAGATGATGAGGAGCGTGGCCGGGACTACGTACTGGAGCTTCTCCTTCGCCCGCTCCATGTACTCGTACTGGCCGGACCACTCCAGCGTGTAGCCCTGGGGCAGCGTGACCATCTCCTCCACCATGGCCCGCGCGTCCGCCACGTAGCCGCCGATGTCCCGGCCTTCCACGTCCAGGAAGACCCACGCCGTGGGGAACGCGCCCTCGGTCTTGATCACCATGGGCCCCGTGGTCCGCCGGATCGTGGCCACCTCGCCCAGCGGGATCTGGGCGGTGCCGGGGCCCGCCACCGGGCCGCCGTTGGTGCCGTGGCGACCCGACCCGGCGAGGCTCATGGCGGGGCGCCGGGTCGCCACGGGGATCAGCAGCTCCGCCAGCTTCTCCGGCTGATCCCGCAGCTCCTGGGGGTAGCGGAGCCGGACGGCGTACCGCTCCCGGCCCTCGATGGTCTGGGTGATCTCCATCCCGCCCACGGCGGAGGCCAGGACCATCTGGATGTCCTGGACGTTCAGCCCGTAGCGGGCGGCCGCCGCCCGGTCGATGTCCACGTCGAGGTAGTATCCGGCCACGGCCCGCTCCGCGAACGCGGACCGGGTGCCCGGCACCATGTTCGCCGCCTCCTCGACCTGCTTCCCGATCCGGGCCAGCACCTCCAGGTCGGGCCCGAAGACCTTCACACCCACCGGCGTCCGGATCCCGGTGGCCAGCATGTCGATCCGGCCCTTGATGGGCATGGTCCACATGTTGGTGAGCCCCGGGAAGTCCATGGCCTCGTCCATCTCCCCGATGAGGCGCTCGTATGTCATCCCCTCCCGCCACTCCCGCTCGGGCTTCAGCACGATGGTGGTCTCGAACATGGCGAGGGGCGCCGGGTCGGTGGCCGTGTTCGCCCGGCCCGCCTTCCCGAACACGCTCTCCACCTCCGGGAACGAGTACAGGATGCTGTCCTGCTTGATCAGCGTCTCGCGGGCCGTGGCCACGCTGATCCCCGGCAGCGTGGTGGGCATGTAGAGGATGCTCCCCTCGTTCAGCGGCGGCATGAACTCGCTGCCGATCCGGCTGAACGGGATGAACGTCAGGATCAGCACCGCCACCGCCCCGGCGATCACCGGCCAGCGCCGGGCCAGGACCCAGTCCAGCGCCGGCCGGTACGCGGCGATGAGCGCCCGGGAGATCGGGTGCTTCGACTCGGGGTGGATCCGGCCCCGGACGAAGAGCCCCATGGCCACCGGCACCAGCGTGACGGCCAGCAGGCTCGCGGCGCCCATGGCCAGCGTCTTGGTCCACGCCAGCGGCTCGAACAGCCGGCCCTCCTGCGCCTCCAGCGTGAAGACCGGCAGGAAGCTGACGGTGATGATGAGCAGGCTGAAGAAGAGGGCGGGGCCCACCTCCTTCGAGCTCTCCACCACCACGTCCCAGCGCTCCTCGGCCGTCAGGATCCCGGTGTGGAGCTTCCCGGAGGCGCCGGCCTCCTGCTTCGCCTCCACCGCCCGCTCGAGGTGCTTGTGCATGTTCTCGATCATGACGATGGCCGCG
>CAZSBL010000096.1:0-13381 GCA_964605205.1 uncultured Gemmatimonadaceae bacterium | reverse complement strand
TCTGCACCGGCGAGGACAGGGCCGCCTACTCGGCGTTCAGGACGCGGACCGGATCGACCCGTACCGGCTCGACCAGGGCGATCCAGCACTCTTCGTCCGCCACGGGGTTGTGGCGGGTGCCCGCAGGGACCACGAAGGCGTCGCCCTCACCGAGGATGATGTCCTCGCGGCCCTCGATCTGGAGGCGGAGGGAGCCTTTGAGGACCAGGAAGAACTCGTCCTGGCCGTCGTGGGCGTGCCAGGTCAGCTCGCCGGACAACTTGGCCACCTTGAGATAGTGGTCGTTTACCCGGGCGACGACCCGGGGGAACCAGTGCTCGGTGACGGCCGCGAGCTCGGCGTCGAGATTCCGGGGCGTCGACAGCCGCCGACTCGGTGGCGGGTTCGGTGACAGTCGGGATTCCGGCTCCCGGCTCCGGGCCTGCGGCGGCCCCCGGTCCGTCCCCCGGGCGTCGTCGCTCATCCTTCGACCCGGTCGGCCAGCCCGGCCAGCGCGGCCTTCCAGTGGTCGCGCATTGCCTCCCGGGCGTCCTGGTCGGGGAGGTGCTCGTGGTGGACGCTCACGCGGGTCTTGCCGTTCTCCTTTTCCTCCACGCTGATCTGGAGGGTGGAGGCCCGGGGCCAGCTGCCGGGCTGCCAGGTGAGCCGGACCCGCTCGTCGGGGACCAGCACGCGGATCTCGCCCGAGGGCTCCATGGTGGGCGCCGTGGAATCCGTCGCCACCGTCGGATCGCCGTACGTATCGCCCTCTTCGAGGGTGAGCTCGGCCGGCGGGCCGTCACCGAGCCAGGCGGCGAGGCCGTCGGAGGCCGTGAGGGCGGCCCGGACGGCGTGGGCCGGCCCGGACGGCGTGGGCCGGCGCGTCGATGGTCTTCTGGATCCCGACCTGGAAGCCGGCGTCGGCGGTCTCGCCGGTGACCCGCCGGCCCGTCTCCTTCTCGTACTCCACCACGATCATCTGCTGCCACCAGCCGCTGAGCTCCGGGTGCTCGGCCGCCAGCCGCTGCACCAGCGAGGCATGATCGAGCCGGTCCGGGGGCACCGAGTCGGCGTCCTCCGGCGGGCCGAACGCCGGCGTTCCCTCGGCTTCGTCCGCCTCGATCCGGGAGAGGAGCGCGAACCAGTAGTCCCACTCCCGCCCCGTAGTCTGCCGCACCGCCTCGGCGGATGTGGACGGGCTCATGGCTCCTCCCGGGTCACTTCATCAGTGGGCGACGATCCGGACCCGGGCTCCGTGCCCGGCCCCATGGCTTCCCGGCGCCCGGGTCCCCCCTCGAGTCCGCCGCCCAGCGCCCGGCGCTGGTCGGGCGCTTTCAGTTCCTCGAGGAAATCGAGGCGGTCCTCGATGCGGGCCAGGCGACCCTCCAACTCCTCCACGAGGTCGGACCCGAGGGCCCGGTCCTCACCGTCGACGTTCTTCCCCGCCGCCATCTCTTTGACGACATCGCCGATTTTCTCCACCAGCGGCACGCCCACCTTGGTGATCACTTCCCCGAGGGTGATGATGACGAGGAGGATCAGAACGAATTCGAAGAATCCCATGGGTCAGTAAGGTTCAGGGGCGATCGCGGGGAGGCAAGGTCTTGCGGGGTCCGCGGCCACACGCGCCGCCTACGGCATCCCCGCGCGGAACTCCTCGAGGGCCTCGCGCATCCCTTCCTGCTGCTCGATCATCGCCTGGAAGTTCCCTTCCATGGCCTGCCAGACCAGGAAGACGCCGGCGCCGATGAGGGCGACGCCGGCCACCTGGAGGACCCGGCCGCGGATGGACGGGTTGATGACCTTCCGGGAGCGGGAGACGGCCCAGGCCAGGAGGCTCGCCATCCCGATGTTCATGGTGAAGAGGATGCCCACGAAGACCAGCGCCTCGGCCACGCTCCGCTCGAGGGCCCGGACGGTCATGGGTCCGGCCAGGACGAGCCAGAAGAGCCACGGCGCCGGGGAGAAGAAGGTGGAGGCGGCGGCGTGGCCGAAGGTGGCGGCCTGGAACGGCTCGTCGCCCTCCATGGCTGGGGGGCCGTTGTGGCGGATGAAGCGCACGCCCACCATCCCGATCAGCGTCCCGCCGGTGATCCCCAGGAGGGTGAGCGCGGTGAAGCCGAGGGCCTCGAGGATGAAGACGGTGAGGAAGAGCGGGATGATGTCGGTGACGAGGGGGACCAGGGCGAGCTTGAACCCCTCCTTGAATCCCCGCTGCAGCGACGTCCCGATGACCATGGTGGTGTAGGGTCCGGGAGCCGCCCCGGCGAAGGTGCCCAGGATCACGGCGAAGAGGATGGTGGTCAGCATGGGTCAGCGAACCCCTCGGGCGGATGTGTGTTCCGCGGCCACCCCCGCGGCCTCTTCCACCCCGACGAAATCCCAGTCGCGGGCCAGGAGCCGGAGCAGGTCGCCGCCGATCCGGAGCCGGAGGTCGGCCGGGTGGATGGAGATGCGCAGCGGTCGCCGGAGCACGGCCGCGGCGGCCCGGTTCAGCGCGTTGGCCGCCCGAAGCGCCCACGCACGCCCCCGGGTATCGGCCAGGTAGCCCACCAGGGGGAGGAGACGAAACGAACCGGTGCGGGCGTCCCGGATCCCGGTGAGCGTCTCGTAGAAGCGGAACGGGAGCTCGGCGAGATCGTTCCCGCGAAGCCGGCCCATGGCCCACGCCGGTGGGACATAGAAGTCGGGGCGAGCCAGCCCCACCTCATGGAACCACTGGGCGCAGCGGGTGACCCGGTCTCGCAGCTCCGACCGGGAGCGGGAGAGGTGCTCGCCCTCGTCGCGTGAGATGACCACACGGTGCACCCGGTGGTAGAGGCCGGTGGGCGGCGGTGCCCTGTGTGACCAGCCGTGGCCGGCCAGCGGATACCGTTCCGCCAGGCGATGCAGCGCATCGAGCTCGTGGCCAGTCCATCCGGTGCCGGGCACCACCAGCAGGGTGACGGGGTCCACGCCCCGGTGCCGGAGCGCGGCGAGCGTCTCGCGACAGTCGTCCAGGGTGTGGGGCGCGACGTCGTGGAGCGTGACGAAGGCCCTCCGGCTCATGCGGCCGCGGTCTCGGCTTCCGCGAGCTGCTCGATCACCTCGAGCCAGTGCTCGATGGTGATGTCGTTGATGCTCTCGGCCGCGGTCCGGGCCCGCTCGGCGCGGGCGTGCCACTCGTCCACAGGCAGCCCCTCGATCCGCCGGAGCGCGTCGACCACGCTCTCCTCGGGCTGGATCTGGAAGAGCCCCTCGGCCAGCTCGTCCCAGTGGATGATCCCGCACTGATGGCTGACCAGCACCATCCGCTGGCGGGCCATGGCCTCAAGAGCTGCGGTACCGAAGGTCTCGAGCCGGCTCGGCAGGACCAGCAGGTCGCTGTGGTCCAGGAGCCGGCGCACATCCTCGCGCTCGAGCCAGCCCAGGTACTCCAGGTTGTCGAGCCGGTCGGCCAGCGCCTGGACCTCCGGCCGCTGCGGCCCGTCGCCGGCGATCCGGAAGGTGATATGGGGCATGGCCTCGGCGGCCTCGAGGACGGCGTCGACCTCCTTCTCCGGCGCCAGCCTGCCCACGTACGCCACCCGACGGATCTCCGTGCCCAGCGGTGCCGGCGGTCCGAGGAAGCTCTTGGGGATCGGCGTGCCCACCAGCCGCACGTCCTCGGCCCCGTTCTCCCGGACCGCCTCGACCAGCGCGGCGTTGTGGGCCACCACCACGGCACTGGTCCGGAACATGAGCTGGTCGAGGAACTTCAGGACCTGCTGATAGAGCCTGCCGAGCCATGTCTCGTAGTACATGCCGATCATCTTGGTGTACTCGGAGTGGTACGCGAAGCACAGGCGGGTCCGCAGCCGCGTGGCCATCCCGAGGCCCAGGAGGCCGTAGAAGCCGGGCGTGGCCGAGACGATGACGTCCGGGTCGATACGGGAGATAGCCGGCCAGAGCTTCTTGATGGACGGGATGAAGAGCTTCTGCGTCGGATCGCCCGGCATCGGGAACGTCCACCCCATGGGCTCCCCCGTTTCCTTGGACGTCTCGGGCGTGATCAGCTCGACGTGGGCCACGTGGTCGCGCAGGTGCTCGACCAGATCGTCATAGTAGGTGCCCACGCCGTTCCGCGAGGGGATCGCATCGGAGAGGACCACCACCCGCAGGTCCTCGCGCCCCGGTCCCGCAAACCGGCTACGCACGGGTACCGGCAGCGTCGGTGTCGAACTCGAAGTACCCGATGGCACGTTGGAGCTCCTGTCGAATGAAGTCGGCATCCAGTCCCACTTCCTCCAGCGAGTAGCTGTGTCCACTGCGGTACCGCCGTGACCGCTCGTGCTCTTCGTCCAGCGCGGTCCGGAACCCCGGGTCGACGGTCCAGCCGAACCGTTCGTACAGCCCGGCCACGGTGTTTCGCACGTCGCCCGTCAGCTCCCGCATCCGGAGGAACGCGCGAGTCTCCCGCGGCCAGCCCGGCAGCGTGTCGAGGGCGTGCTCGGTGTAGTAGCGGAGCATGCCCACGAACCGGCCGGTGAGCTCCGGTGCGGTCACATCGTAGCCGAAGAGCGCCGCCCCGCCCCGGAGCGAGCTGATCAAGGATGGCGCGACCTTCAGCGGGTTCCGGATGCAAAAAACGACCCGGCTGTCGGGGAACTCTTCGCGGAGCGACACGATCATCGGGCTGAACGACGGGTTCTTGCTCAGCACGGTCCGGGGCCCGTGGACGAAGACGTGCCGCTGGAGCATCCGGCGGTAGAACGTCATCACGCGGCGGCGTGTGGGCGCGGGAAGCTCGTCGAAGCGGGCCAGCTCCCAGACGGCCGGGTGCGTCGGGAACGGTACCACCAGGAGGAAACACGCGAACGCCGGCAGCAGCGCGAAATAATCCTCCTCGGGCGCGTCAAGGGTCACCGGGTGGACCTGATCGAGAGCCCGGAACATCCGCGCCTCTGCGAGCCGCACCAGCCGACCGAGCGGGCGGCCGACCCGACTGTCCACCGTGGCCAGTGCCCGGACCGCCTTCCGCTGCACGATCGACGGCGCCAGCACCAGCTCCCAGAGAGCCGGCGTCGTGAACCGCTCGTCGCGGGCCAGGACCCGATGCAGGAACGTGGTCCCGCTGCGGGGGATCCCCACCACGAAGAGGGGCGCCCGGATCTCGACCTTCCGGTACGCCGGGAAGAGGAGCTCGTCGAGGAAGAAGCAGAGCCAGTGGAACGTCTGGACCAGCAGGAAGAGGGGGATGAAGAAGCTGACGGCAAGGATCCGGCGCGTCGACACGGGGCCCGTTCGCCACGGTGCCGTGAAGGCCTGGCGGTACAGGCGCAGGAACAGTCGAGCGCGCAGCGTCAACTCCTCGCTTCGGTTGCAGGGACGGCGGAGGTCAGGCGTAATGTAACGCCGGGAGACACCCCCGCAGCCCCTGTTACACGACCGATGCGGGCTCGGTCCGGGATGACGGCGAAACCGCTACTGATAGATGGCCGTGTGCGCCTCGCCGTCCGCCCCGATCCAGCCGCGGTACATCCCCGGGGTGTTGAAGGTGGTGACCACATGGCCGTCGCCGTCGAGGGCGATGATCCCACCCAGGTTCGGCGCCTGGGCCTCGAGCTGCTCCATGATCATGACGTGCGCGGACTGGGCGAGGCTGAAGCCCGTGAACTTCGCCCGGGCACAGATGTCGTAGGCCACCACGTTGCGGATGAAGTACTCGCCGGTGCCGGTGGCGCTCACGCCGCAATTCTCGCCGGCATAGGTCCCGGCGCCGATGATCGGCGAGTCACCGATGCGGCCCCACCTCTTGTTTGTGGTCCCACCCGTGGACGTCCCGGCGGCCAGCTTCCCTTCCCGGTCGAGGGCCACCACCCCCACGGTGCCGTACTTGGAGGCGGTGCCGTGGGCGTCGCGGACGGGCTCGCTCCGGGCGGTGCCCTCCTCGGCGGCCTCGGCGGCCTCGGTCTCCTGGGCCTCGAGCAGCTGCTGCCAGCGGCGCTCGGTGTAGAAGTAGTCGCGGCTCACCATCTCAACGCCGTGCAGCCGGGCGAACTCCTCGGCACCCGCGCCGGCCAGCAGCACGTGGAAGCTGGAGTCCATGACCAGTCGGGCCAGGTTGATGGGGTTCCGCACCGTGGTGACGCCGGCCACGGCGCCGGCGTTGCCCGTGGCGCCATCCATGATGCTGGCATCCAGCGAGTTGGACCCGTCCGCGGTGAAGACGGCGCCCTTCCCCGCGTTGAAGAGGGGCGAGTCCTCGAGGATGTTGATGGTGGCGATCACGGCGTCGAGGGCGCTCCCGCCGTCGGCCAGCACGGCGTGCCCGGCCTCCATCGCCTCGGTCATCGTGGCCGTGTACTCGACCTCGAGTTCGGGCGTCATGTTCTCGGGCGTGATCGTTCCCGCGCCGCCGTGCATGACCAGCCCCCACTCGATGGTAGCCTCGGCGTCCACCTCCGGACCCGGCGGGTCCGTCCCGTCGGGCGCCTGACAGGCGGCGAGTGCCACCAACACCGCGATCCCGTGCCGGAGACGCATCAGCGCACCTCCCTGGACTCCGGGGGAGCCGCATCGCTGGACTCGGGCCGCTTCACGTTCGACCGGACCAGCTCCTCGAGGAAAGCGACGCGCTCGGTGAGATCTTCCACCGACTGCTTCATGCTGTCCAGCCCCTTCTCCATCTCCTGAAGCTCTTCGTGGCTGTGCCCCCGGGCACCGGCCTTCGAAACGTCGGCCTTCCGGATCGCCGTGGCCTTCTCCGATCCGTCATCGGCGTAGGCGCCCATCAACGCCGTGAGCCCCTCCACCATCTCCTGGGCGAAGCCCTTCTTGAGCCCGCTGATCCGGAGGGTGCCGTAGCCTGTGTCGAGCGACAGCGTCTTCCGGAAGATCCCGGACATCTCCACCCCCCGGATCTGGCTGACGGGCATGTCGATGACCTTCCGGGTGACCGCCGCCCGGCCCTTGATGCACAGGAGCCGGCGGTCGGTCAGGACCACCAGCCAGTTGCTCTGGGCCAGCCGCGCGGACTTCACCACCGTCCCCGACCCCACCGCCACCAGCCCCTCCGCGGGACGCAGGATCTCGGGGAGCGCGCGGATCTCCTCCCGGTCGGACCACAGCTCCAGGAGGTCGTGCCCTTCGAGCTGCTCCTCGACCTCCGCCCCGTCCCCGGTCGGCGGCGCGGTCCCGGCGCTCGCGGTCGCCGCCGCACCGGTGTCCGCGTCGTCCACGTCGGGAAGATGCATCGGTCCCTGTTCTTCTCGTTCCATGAAACGGCTCCTGTCGGGGAAGCGGCTCCAGCCGAATTGTGTCAGGGGGCTCGGTGATTAGGAATACAGTCGCGGCGGCCGTGACGCCAGTTCAGACCCACCCCTCCCGGCGCCCCACCCGGAGGATCTCGGCGAACCGCTCCATCTCCGCCGGCAGTCCGAAGGACAGGCGGTTCCAGCCGGTCATGGGCGGGAACGGGCGGCCCACGCGCGCGCCGTGCTCGGCCATCCGGCGGCGGTGGTCGGCCGCGTCACCGGCGACCCGGTGCATGACGAAGTTGGTGTGGCTCGGGATCCGCTCCAGGCCCAGCTCGTCGAGGACGTCGTACGTGATCCGGCGGGCCTCCTCGTTCGCGGTGGAAGACCGCTCCAGCCAGGCCGGGTCGCCCAGGCAGGCCCGGGCGGCGCGCAGCGCCATCTGGTTCATATTGCTGAAGCCGCTGAACGCCCCGATCCGTCGGGCCAGCTCCGGGTGCGCCAGGCCGTACCCGATCCGGAGCCCGGCCAGGCCATAGATCTTCGAGAAGGTCCGGATCACTACCGCGTTCGGCCTGCGGAGCGCCCGGTCGAGCATCGACCGGTACCCCGGATCATCCACATACTCGAAGTACGCCTCATCCACCAGGAAGACGATGTCATTCCCGGCATGGTCCAGCCACGCGGCCACGTCGTCGCTCGACGTCAGGCTGCCGGTGGGGTTGTTCGGGTTGCAGATGTAGACCAGCGCGGGACCGGCGCCGGCGGCAGCGCGCATCCGGTCGAGGTCGTGGGCGTGGGCGGCCGTGAGGGGGACCTTCGCCACGTGAAGGCCGAACGGCGCGGCGTAGCGCTCGACGTGCTCGAACGTGGGGTCCGCCACCACCACCCGCCCGCCCACGGGGACCATGGCCTGGACCGCCATGCGGAGCAGCTCCGTGGAGCCGTTGCCCAGCACCACCGACGCCTCGCCCACGTCGTGATGCGCCGCCAGGATCGGGATCAGCTCGGCCACCACCGGGTGCGTATACCGGTTCGACTCGCCCAGTCCATCGATGATGGCGCGCCGCGCCGACTCCGGCGGCCCCAGGGCGTTCTCGTTGGAGTTCAGCCGGAGCACGCCATCCTGGCGACGGGCCCAACGGCCCGGGAACGTCTCGGACGCGACCGTCCCGGCCCTGCCCAGGCCCGGGACCAGCGTGCCGGCGGCCGCCCCGGCGGTAGCCGCCAGCCCGGAGTGGAGGAACGCGCGACGTCGCATACTGCCTCCTTCGTTCTGAGACTCGCGGCGCCGGGGCGCCGGCCCCGTCCGCGCTACACCGATGAAGCCAGGAGCAGCTGAGCCGCGAAGTAGAGCGGCAACCCCACCAGCCGGTTCCACGGGTCCTGCCGCACGAACCGCTGCCGGGCCACCAGGATATCGGAGACGGCGAAGGCGCCGGCCCCGAGGAGCACGGCCCGCCCGACCACCGCCGGCTCACCACCCACGGCCAGGCCCGGCCACGCCGTACCCATGGCCAGTGCCACCATCACGCCGATGGCCGTGATGTACGCCGCCACGGGGACCCGATAACCGCCCGCCAGCTCCTCATCGTGCAGCCAGCGGAGCACGCTCAGCCCCACGCCCCCCATCACCACGGCCCCGATCACGGCGGGCGCCGCTTCCACGCCCCGGACCACGAACGCCGAGGCGTACGCCAGGTGGGCCAGGAGGAAGGCGCCGAGCCCGGCCAGGAAGAGTCGACCGGTACCGATCAGGAAGACGTCGCCGAACCAGCTCAGGACCAGGGCGAGCAGCACCAGCCGGCCGTAGACGCTGTCCAGCGCACCGAACTGGACCACGAACACGAGGAAGCTGGTGGACGCCAGCACCTTGAGCACGCCGTACTCGGAGCGCTTGCCCATCACGTCGGCCACGGCGGCCGAGAACCCGGCCAGCAGACAGAAGCCGGCGGTGAGAACGGTCATAGAGGGAATCTCCGGTCCTGGCCGGCGGCGCGCAAATGGCGCGCTGCGCCCGCTAATGGAGGCGGAAGCTCCGGGGCTTGCCCTCCGACGGCATGAAGAGCCAGAGGCCGATGTAGACCAGGATCCCCGGGAACGCGGCCGAGAATATGGACACCAGCGTGTAGAGCACCCGGACGCGGTTGGCCGGCCAGCCGATATACTGCGCGATCCCGCCGCACACGCCAGCGATCATGCGGTCATCCTTCGAGCGGACGAGCTTGCTCGGCTTCTCGTCGCGCTCGGCAATCCAATCGTCGCGGTCGGGCATCACGGCGCCTCCCTCGGATATCGTCCACATCCCCGGCCAGAGCCAGCCGAACACTTCGGGGATACGGTGCGGAATCGACGACGGGAGCGCCAGTCAGCCGTCGAGGGCCGCCCGCAGCGCATCGCTGAGCTCGGGGCGTCCGAACGGCTTCGGCAGCGTCACCCACGGGCCGGGTGTGGCGGGCCGGCGCTCGAGTCCCTCGGCGGAGCCGGACACGAGGACCACGGGCAGCGCCGGGAACGCCTGGCGGACCCGATCGGCCAGCGCCACGCCGTCGATGTAGGGCATGTCGAAGTCGGCCACGCACAGGTCGAGGGCACCGGGGCCCAGCGACCGGAGCGCGGCCCCGGCGTCGTCGTAGGCGAAGACGGTATAGCCGAGGCTGTCGAGCATCCGACGCACGGCCTCGAGCACCCCGATGTCGTCGTCCACCAGGAGGATCGTTTCCGTCCCGGACCGTAGCTCCCGAGTGGCTCCAACGCCGACCTCGCTCGCGTCGACCCGCGGGAGACGGATCCGGAACCGGGTGCCGACGCCGACCTCCGACTCCACCTCGATGGACCCGCCCCAGCGCTCCACGATCCCCCGCACGTTGGTCAACCCCAGGCCGGTGCCCTGGTTGGAGGCCTTCGTGGTGAAGAACGGGTCCCAGATCCGGGCCAGCGTGTCGGTTTCCATCCCGGTCCCGGTGTCCGCCACGGTCAGCTCCACGTGATCGCTGTCCTCGACGAGGGAGACCGTGAGCGTGCCGTCGTCCTCGATGGCGTGGGACGCGTTGAGCGCCATGTTCATGATGATCTGGTGCACCTGGCTGGCCACCCCGCGGATCCGCGCCTCCGGGGCCTGAAGCCGCCGCTCCAGCTCGATCTCCGGCGGTATCATGGCGCGGACGAACCGCAGCGCCTGCTTCACCACCGGCTCCAGCGCGAAGACGGTCGTGCCAGAGGCGCCGCCCCGGGTGTAGGTCAGGATCTGGCGCACCAGCTCCCGGGCCCGCTCCCCGGAGCCGCCCATTTCGGTCACGTAGTCGGCGGCCGGGTGGTCCGGCTCGATCCGGTCGATGGCCAGCTCACCGAACCCCACGATCGGAGTCAGCGCGTTGTTGAAGTCGTGGGCGATCCCTTCCGCCAGCGTGCCGATGGTCTGGAGTTTCTGCGAGCGCTCGAGACGCACCCTCATCCGGGTCCACTCCGCCTCCGCCGTCTTCCGGTCCGAGAGATCCGCGAGCCCGAGCCGGACCAGGCGCCCCCGCGGCGATGGAAGCCCGGATAGCCGCAGCTCACACGGGACCCCGGTGCCGTTCCGGATCAACATGCACTCCACCACCATCCGTTCGCCTTCCAGCGCCCGCTCCAGGAGTGCGTCGATCCCGGGATCTTCAGGGGCGGTCGTGATCCGGTCCAACAGCGCTCGGGCGTCGGTCTCCACCGCATCCTTCTCCAGCCCGAGCAGCGCCTCCGCCTGCGGGTTCGACAGGATGAACCGCTCGGCACGCGGGTCGTAGACGCAGATGGCGTCGGGCGCGCTCTCCACCAGCCACCGGTACCGGACCTCCGTCCGGGCCAGGTGCTCCCGCAGTCCGGCCGTCCGGGCCACGTCTTCGGAGACCACGGTACTGAGGAAGACCAGGGAGAGCGCCATTCCGATCTCGAAGAACGGGACCGAGAAGGTCTCCACGCCCAGCACGAACGTGTCGACCACCGCCGGCCCGAAGGAGAGCAGGAACGCGGCGCCGGCCAGTAGCGCCAGCGTACGCTCGCCTTCCCGGTACGCCTGGACGAACCGGACCATGATCCAGAGCGCCGGGAGGTAGACGGCCACGTTGAAGATGCACTGGTACGGGTTCGACTCCGCCACCGGCCGCGTGACCCCGCCGAGTGGGCCCGTCTCGGTGCGGAGCGCCGTGATCTCCCCGTAGAAGAGCCCGGCGGGCATCAGCAGACTGGCCACGCCCAGCCCGATGAGGACTACCGTGGCGGCGAGCACGACCCCCCGGACCCGGTCCCGCAGCACCACGTTCGCGAACCAGAACACGCCGATAACCAGCGCCGCACCCGCCAGCCCCATGACCCGTGCCCAGCTTCGGTACAGCTCAACCGACGACGCGGTGTACAGCACGAAGTAGGTGAACACGTAGAACGCCGCCGCGAACGCGAAGAACGCCAGCGCCCGGTTCATCCGGCTCCGCCGTCCCCGCTCGCCCACCACCAGGTGGTTGAGGCCGGCGAAGAGGCAGACACCGATGATCGTGCCGAGCAGCACCGTCATGCCGTGATCTCCCGCGCGCTCGACAGCCCGGGAGTGCCTTCCAGCGGAAGGATGATCCGGAAGGTCGCGCCCACGCCGGGGGTACTGTCCACCTCGATACGCCCGTCCCAGGCAGAGACGATCCCGTGGACCACGCTCAGGCCGAGCCCGCTCCCCCGCCCCACATCCTTCGTGGTGAAGAACGGATCGAAGATCCGGTCCATGATCGACGGGTCGATCCCGGTACCGGTGTCTGCCACCTCCAGCGTGACGGTCCCGTCGTCGCCGGTATGGAGGGCCACCCAGAGCACGCCTTCATCCGCCATGGCCTGGGCCGCGTTCGTGCCGAGACTCATCACCAGCTGATGGAGCTGCGCCTCGTCACCCACCACGAACGCGGCGGGCGCCGCAAGCTCGGTGGCCAGCTCGACCCGTGAGGGGAGCGCGGCCCGCAGGAAGCCCAGCGCCTGCTCCACCGCCGGCTGGACGGCGATCGGCGTCCGTTGCGTTTCCGTCCGCCGGCTGAAGGTGAGGATCCGGTGGGCGAGCTGCTGGGCCCGATCGGCCGCGGTGACCATGGCCGCCACGTGCTCCCGGGCGGCGTGGCCTTCCAGCGCATCAGACGCCAGCTCCCCGAACCCTACGATCGGGGTCAGCATGTTGTTGAAGTCGTGGGCGATCCCGCCCGCGAGCGTCCCCAGCGTCTCCAGCTTCTCGGCCTGACGGAGGGCGGTCTCCAGTTCATCCTTTTCCCTCGCCGCGCGCCGCACCCCTGACAGGTCGCGGAGCGTGATCCGGATCAGCGACCCCCGGGCCGCCTGCAGACGCGACAGCTGGAGGTCGACGGGCACCGCGCTGCCATCCGGCCGCTCGATCTCGAGCGCCACCCAATCGCTCACGCCGCGGCTGTCCTCTTCGAACAGCGACGCCATCATCGCCGCCAGGTCCGCCGGGTCCGCTCCGGGCGCCACCCGCTCCAGGAGCGATTCGATGTCGTGTTCCTTGAGCTCCGCCTCCCGCAGCCCGGTCAGCCGCACCATCTCCCGGTTCACCGCCGCGAACCGGGCTCGCTCCGAATCGTACACACCGATCCCGTCCACCGCCGTTTCCACCAGTCTGCGGAACAGATCCTCGCTCTGGCCGACATCCTCCTCCAACGCCGCCGCCTGGGTCACGTCGTAGCTCTCCAGCAGGCTCATGAGCACGAGTGACAGCGTCATGGCCACCTGCGTGGTATGGAGCGTCCGCAGCAGCTCCAACCCGAAGGCCAGATCCAGGAAGGCCGGGAGCGCGGGCACGAACAACACCACGCCTAGGATCGTCGCCTCCCGGGAGTTGCTTCGCCGCCCGTACCGCAAGATGGCGTGACCGAGGAACACGAGCGGCAGGAACGCCGCGGGGAGCAGGACCCAGATCCCCGCCGGCAAGGGCGGACCCAGCGGCTGCTGGTAGACGTCCCCCCACCCCGTGGCAACCGGCTCGAACCCCGTAACCCGGCCGATGATCAGACCGGCGTCGGTGAGCTGGTTGAGGACGAGTGCCATCCCGAGCACCGCCGCGATCCCCATCAGTACGATCCGTGACGCGTTCGCCCGAAGCCCCACGAACCCGTAGAGCCCGCCCACCCCCACCAGCACCAACGACACTTCCGCCCGCCGCTGGACCG
>CAZSBL010000095.1:0-13437 GCA_964605205.1 uncultured Gemmatimonadaceae bacterium | reverse complement strand
ATCTGCCACCCCTCGGGTTCGCCATGCTCGCGCTGGTCATGGGCAACGTTCTGGGCGCTACGGGGTGGGGGAAGTGGTTCCCCTGGTCCATCGCGCCGCTCTTCGCGGGGGTGGCGGGGCCGCGCGTGGAGGCTCTGGCCCCGGGCAGCCTCTTCGTGGTGGCCGCCACGTTTGTGGTGGGGCTGGCCGCCACCATCGCCCAGGTGCGCTCGGCGGACAGCACGGGGTGAGGCGCGTTGCCGGGGACGTCGCGTTGCACGGGTCGGGGCCGGCCCGTCATGTTGACCCGGACCAGCGACCCTCGAACTGAGTACCCACCGTGACCCGTCCAGCCCTGACCGTCCCGGCCCTGATCCTGCTCCTCGCCGCCTGCGGCGGATCCGACCAGCCCGAAGGCACGACGCCGGTGGTGGAGGTCCAGCCCGACGCACCACTGGGTGCCGTCATCGACGGACCGCCGGAGGCGCCGTCGAATCTCCAGGCGGCGCTGGCCGCCGTGACGGGCCCGACCACGCTCCTGCTCCGGCCCGGGCGATACAATCTCCAGCCCTCCGAGTTCACCGACCCCACGTGCGGCAACTGCCAGGAGCTGGAGACGCCGGTGCCGGCCACCCGGGGGCTGCACGTCACGGTGCCGGGCCTGCGGATCGTGGGCCCGGGGGCGGACAGCGCGTTCATCCATACGAACGCCGGCTACGGGCTCCACTTCGACGGATGCCACGGGTGCGCGCTGGAGGGCGTGGCGGTCACCGGCGGCGTCCGGGACCCGGATGGCCGGGCCACCGACGGGGGCGTGGTGGTGAAGAACAGCCGTGTGCACCTCTCCGACTGCGCTATCCGGGACAATATCGGAGACTCGGCCACGGTGGCGGAGACGGTGGTGGGGATCGCCGGTGTGGTAGGCCGGGAAGGGGCGCAGATCGTGGTGGACGGGTGCCGGATCATCCGGAACTCGTGGGACGGCGTCGCCCTCTACCGGCAGGCCGGCGCCGAGATCTCCAACACGGTGGTGGACGGCGTGGACGCCGCCCGGGGCGGGCAGGTGGGCGGCGGGCGCGGGGTTGGTGTGGGCGCCACGTGGGACGCCTCCGTGAGAGTCCGCAACACGCTGGTCCGGAACTACTGGAAGGGGATCGGCGGATTCGTGGACGCCACGGTGGACGCTCGCCACAACGTCGTCGAGCACATCCTGACCTGGGGGCTGGCGTACTGGGGCGCGGACGGTGGCGGGCCGGTGGCCGAATTCACGGAGAACGTGGTGTACCACACGGGTGCGTGCGGCGCCATGATCGCCCGGGACACGGAGGTGGCGGAGGGCGACGATCCGGGCGAGCTGACGGGGAACGTCTTCGTCGCCACCGGCCAGGACCCCCGCTACGACAGCGGTGAGCCGTACTGCCACCAGCGCGCCATTGCCCGGCACGCCGTCCCGCCCGGATTCGAGATCACCGGCAACCTCATCCACGACGCCCGGGAGCCGGGCACGGAGTGGCCTACCGCCGAGCAGGTGGGATGGGAGCCGATCGCGGCGCTGGACTGGGTCCGGGCGCTCGCCGAGGTCCCGGCGCTGTCCGGTGCCTCGCTTATGGACGTGCTGCTCCGGTAGCCGGCCCGTCTAGCTGCGGCTGACCGGGTCCCGGTACGGCTGGTCGAACCACATCTGGAAGTCGTCCGCCAGCCGCTTGTACTGATCCTCGAGGGCTCCGTACATGCGGGCGTTCTCGATGGCGAGCGCACACTGGTCGGCCACGGCTTCCATGAAGTACATCTCGTCGCTGCTGAAACGGTACGGCAGGTTCGTGAAAACCCCCAACACGCCGATCCGCTGCCCCCGTACCTCCAGGGGCACGAAGAGCTGCGATGCGATGCCTTCTCGAGCCACCGCATCGGGGTCCGGGAGGATACCCTCGGCGTCCGGCTCGTACAGCTCCAGGCTGCCGGCGTCCAACCGCGGCCATATCGCGTTCACGATACCGCTGGCCACATCGTCGAGGTACCGTTGACTGAGCCCGTTGGAGGCCCGAAGGACCAGACGCTCCGTATGCCGATCCGTGAGATGGACGGTGCTGCCCTTCGCCCGAAGCTCCTCACAGATGACCGCCACGATCCGTTCCAGCACCCTGTCCGGGTTCAGGATGGTACGGATCGAGTCGGTCACCCGATCCAGCGTCTGGTGGAACATGCAGTGAGTGATCGCCCGGGTCGCAAAGGAGGCCACGATCTCCGTCAACCAAACCTCGAGCTCCTCGAAGCTGCGCCGGTCGTCGGTGAACAGCCGCATGGTGCCCAGGACCTGACCACGGGTCTTGAGAGGCACAGTCAGGCACGAAACGATGCCCTCGGCCGCATGAGCCTCCGGGTACTGGATGCGGGGGTCCCGGGTGCAATCCTCCACCAGGACGATTCGGCCCGTGAGCGCCTCCGTCATACTTCGTTCCGCGTCCACGGGGCCCTTGTTCAGGAACCCCTCGCTCAGCCCGTACGATGCCACGTCGTCCAGCACCCGCTGATCCCGGCTCAACAGCCGGAAGACGCACCCCTTTAGCTCCAGCTGCTTCGTGATTGCGCACGCCACCCGTCGCAGGAGCTCAGGCGTGTCGATCGGCGAGTTGAACCCGTCTCCGATCGTGTCGAATATCCGGATACATTCTCGGCATTCCATGGGCGCGTACTCCGTCCCGGGGTGGAACCGACGCGCCACGGACCATCCGGCCCCGGGGGGCGCAGACGGTTGAGCATCCCGGATTAGAAGGGCTACTACTCGTAATATACGGGTGACATGGAATTCATGACAAGGATCCTGGCGGGTCGATCCACGCCACCAGCCCCGCCCGGTGGCCCGACTCGTGGGGCAGCGGGCCGCCGTCCTATGGCACCGTGTCCGCCTCCATCTCCCGGATGGTCTCGAGGGCGCGTCGGAGCCCGTCGAGGGCCTCCTGCAGCGTGCTGCGGAGTATCTCCAGCGTCTCGCCCCGGACGGTGGCTCCCTCCTGGCCCGGCTGAACGGCGGCCTGCTCGGCCGGGAGCGCTACGGCGGGGCGCTCACCCACCAGCGCGTCGACGGAGGCCTCGAGGGTGGTGTGCATGACCACCTGGGTGGCGTCGGCCAGGATGATCCGTCGCAGCTCGGGGAAGTCGAGGGCCTCGGGCGTGAGGAAGATCGGCTCGGCGTATAGGATCGCGTCACCGAGGGGGATGACCAGGAGGATCCCGCGAGTCACCTCGGAGCCCACCTGTCCCCAGAGGGTGAACTGCTCGGAGATGATCGGATCGTTGTCGATCCGTGCCTCGACCTGGTTGGGTCCATCGACGTGGCGGCCGGACGGGAAGTCGAAGAGGACCAGCTCACCGTAGTGCTCCCCGTCGCTGCGGGCGGCCATCCACCCCACCAGGTTGTGCCGGTTGTTGGGCGTGAACGGTTGGATCAGGAGGAATTCCTCCTGCTCCTCTCCCGGCAGCCGGGCCACGATGTAGTAGGGATCCAGCGACTGGGAGCGGCCGAAGGAGTTCTGTATGGGAACCGACCACTGGTCTTCCTTGTTGTAGAAGACCACCGGGTCCCGCATGTGGTACTGGAGGAGCATCCGGGTCTGGACGGTGAACTGGTCGAGCGGGACCCGGATGTGCTCACGCAGGTAGTCGGGCATCTCCTCTGCGGGCGTGAAAAGCTCCGGGAAGATGTTCCGGTACGCCCGGATCAGCGGGTCGTCGGGCTCGAAGACGTAGAAGTCGATGCTCCCGTCGTAGGCGCTCACTACCGTCTTCACGCTGTTGCGGATGTAGTTGAAGCGCCCGTTGAACGAGGTGGAGTAGGGGTACCGGTTGGTGACGGTGTAGGCGTCCTGGATCCAGAACAGACGGTCATCGGCCACCACGCTGTACGCTTCCCGGTCCCGGAGCAGGAACGGCGCGATGGTGGAGAACCGGTCCGGGATGGTGCGCCGGTACTGGATGCGGCTCTCTTCGCTGATCTCGCCGGAGATCAGGATGTTCAGGTCCTGGAACTCCCAGGCGTACATGAGCCGGCGGAAGAACGACGAGAGGAGCACGCCGCCCTTGCCCTGGTAGCTGGTGTATACGGGGCCGTCGGGACCCGGGTAGTTGAACTCCTGCATCCCGCTCCGGGTGATGACGTAGTTCAGGCTCTTGAGCCCGTAGTAGATCTCCGGGCGCTCCAGCGGGACCGGGCCCTGCGGCGGCACGTCGCTGAGGAAGAACGTGGGGCGCCCCCCGGCCCGCACCTCGGTCACGGGGCTCATGGCCACGCCGTAGCCGTGGGTGAACTGGAGCCGGCGGTTGACCCACCGCTGCGCCTCTTCGGGCAGCTTCTCGGCCGACAGCTCACGGGTGGCGAGCATGACCTGGCGGAGGTCTCCGTCCACCATGTACCGGTCAGTGTGGACGGCCAGGAAGTCATAGTAGAGCCGGAAGAACTGGATCTGGTTGTAGCTCTGGAGGAGCGGGCTCTCGTCCCAGAGGCGTACGTTCTGGATCGTGCCCTGGTGCTCGTCCAACATCTCTCTGTCCAGCTGCCCGAGGGCCGGGTGGCCGCGCGACTGGAGCTGGTCGAGGTCGAACGCCTGCCGCGTGTACTGGATGTTGTTGGCCAGGTACTCCCTCTCCCGGGCCAGCTCGCTGGGCTCGACCTGGAGCCGCTGCACCAGGTTCGGCGCCGCGGACCCGATGAGGAGCACCGCTGCGCCCCAGACGGCCACCGGCCAGATCAGGATCCTGTTCCCCTGGTTCCTGAGGGCGCCGTAGGTCAGCGTTACGGCGGCGCCCAGGGCGATAACCGTCAGGATCGCACGCCCCGGGAGGTTCACGTTATCATCGGTGTACCCGACGCCGTAGACGGCGCCCGTGGGCGAGTAGAGGAGCTCGTACCGGCTGAGCCAGTGCCCCGCGGCGATGACCAGGAAGAGGGCCGCGCCCAGCAGCACGAGCTGGGTCCGGGCCTGCCCGCTGAACGAGAACTGGTCGTTGCGGATCCGGCTGGTCATGTAGTAGTAGCCGCCCACCACCAGCGCCACCGCCCCCAGCGCCGACAGGAGCCAGACCCGGACCAGCTCGAGCGCCGGCAGGGTGAAGATGAAGAAGCCGAAGTCCAGGCCGAAGATCGGCTCCGTCTCACCGAACGGGACCCGGTTCAGGTAGAGGAGCACCGTCTCCCACTCCGCGGCGGGTCCGCTGGCGAAGAGAAGCCCCATAATACCCAGGATGCCGGCGCCGGTCCGGACCAGCAGCTTCCGTACGAAGTCGTAATCCTTCGGCGAAAGCCCCTCGGGGAGCGCCGGCGTGCCGCCGGTAGCGCGCCAGGCGTAGAACAGGTTCGGCAGCGCCAGCGCCAGGAAGAGCAGGAGTGACACCACGTAGAGGACCACCTGGGCCACCGTGGTGGTGATCAGCACGTCTTCGTGGTCCACACCGCTGAACCAGAGCCAGTCGGTGTAGAAGCCCTTGCCCCAACTCACCAGGAGCCAGAGGAGGAAGAGCCCGATCCCCCAGATCCCCCATACGATCACCCGATCGAGGCGGGCCAGGTCAAGGTCCGACAGGTTGATGCCGTTGCCGCCCTGTGAGACATCACGTCCCGGAAAATCGAAGTCCGTCATGGTCCGCCCGTGCGTGCACGTTCTCTGATGCCCCGACCCGCCGGCGGACGCCGGACGCGACCGGGGAAGCGTCTACACCGGAAACGTACTGGAAGGACGGGCGGCAGGCGAGGCACGAAGGCCGGCCCGTCTTGTCCGGGCCCGTCCCGGATATCGTCCCCACGCGCAACGGTACCGTGGTGCTCCGGGTCTTTCACCAGCGTGTCAGCGCAGCGACTCTCGGCTACCGGAGGCCTCGCTCCGTCACCAGGTACATGGCGAAGCTGCCCAGCCAGTGGCCGCCCTCGTAGTGCTGGCCGGTGACCGCCGCGAGCCCCGCGTCCCGGTGGGTCCGGGCGGCCGCCCGGATGGCCGGGAGCCGCGGGTATCCGGAAGGGAGCCCGGCGGCGATCCCGTCGAGCATCCACGCCCGGCTCAGGTTGAGCCCGTCGAGGTGGGCGAGCTTCGGGTCTCCGGGGTCGGTGACCACGGCGGTCTCGAGCCATGCGCCGCCGTCGCCCGCCTCGGGGATCCCCGGGAGGAACGCGTCGAGCCAGGCCGCGAACTCGGAGGGCGGCAGGACGCGGCGAACCAGATCGGCCTCGGCCAGGCACGGTGAGAGGAAGTCCTGGCCGGAGGGCTCGTACGCCATGGGGCACGCCCGGTCCGGCAGGTAGAAGGTCCGGACGCGCTCGTCCACCAGCGCCAGCATGGCCGTGTCACCGGCGGTCACCGCCCAGTCCCGGATCAGCCCGAACGCGAACGCCGTCTGGCTGTGCTCGCCGATCCGGATCGGGTGCGTCAGCTTCGGCATCCACTCGGCCAGCCGACCGGCGGCCGCCCGCTCCAGCGGCGCCAGTGCCGCCGTCCAGCGCCGGGCGACCGGGTCATCCCACTCCCGCAGCTCCGCCGCCAGCTGGAGCAGCCACGCCAGCCCGTACGGTCGCTCGAACGACGCGCGACCCTCCCCCTCCAGGTACGCCACCTCGCCGGCCACGTTCTCCGGCGTCAACGACCGGTCCAGCGCGGCCCGGGCCCGGGCCGCCAGCTCGGTCCCCGGCCGCAGCCGGGCCAGGCGGGCCAGGAGCCAGTGGCCGTGGACCGAGGAGTGCCAGTCGTAGCAGCCGTAGAAGGCGGGCGTCAGCGCCCGGGGCGGTTGGACGTCAGCGTCGGATTGGAGGAGGTGGCTGATCTTGTTCGGGTACTCCTGGTGCGCGCACGTCAGGGCCAGCGAGCCGAAGCGCTGGGCGAGATCGGCATCCAGCTGCTGCGCCGATACGGGCGCCGGGGCGAGGAGGACCGGGGCGAGGGCGGCGAGTGCGAAGCGAGTGGTTTGGCGCATGGGCGTGGTGCGTTCGTGGTTGAGGTTGGGTACAAGATACGGGCGGGCGTCGGGTCGCGTAATCGGGAGCCCTGCTCGGGACCGGCGCAGTGCAACGGGATTCGTGGCGTGGCTTGACACTCCCACCCCGCGGCCGGAAGTTTGCGGCCTCCATCGCAGGTGAAGATACGCGGGTGCAGGACTTCCACATCGAGCACATCGAGCAAGGACGAACGTGAGTTTCCCATCGGTCGACGAGCAGATGGACGCCATCCGCCACGGGGCGCTGGAGATCGTGCCGGAGGAGGAGCTGGCGGAGAAGCTGGAGAAGAGCCGGGAGGAGGGCCGGCCCCTGGTCGTCAAGCAGGGGTTCGACCCGACGCGGCCGGACCTGCACATCGGGCACGCGGTGAGCATCCGGAAGCTGAAGACCTTCCAGGAGCTGGGTCACCAGGTGGTGTTCGTGGTGGGCGACTACACGGCGCGGGTGGGGGACCCGAGCGGCCGGAGTGAGACGCGGCCCACGCTCTCGCCGTCGGAGATCGAGGCAAACGCCCGGACGTACGCGGCCCAGGTCGGGAAGATCCTGGACGTGGATCGGGTGCGGGTGGAGTACAACAGCAAGTGGCTGGCGCCGCTGAACCTGGCGGACATCCTCGAGCTCACCGGCAGCTACACGGTGGCCCGGATGCTGGAGCGCGACGACTTCGAGAAGCGGATGGCCGAGAGCCGGCCCATCAGCATGATGGAGTTGATGTACCCGCTCATGCAGGCGTACGACTCGGTGGCGCTGGGCGCCGACGTGGAGCTGGGCGGGAGCGACCAGAAGTTCAACCTGGTCATGACCCGCACGATCCAGGAGCGCTACGGCCAGCCGCCCCAGGTCTGCCTCATCATGCCGCTGCTCCGGGGCACCGACGGCGAGCAGAAGATGAGCAAGAGCTACGACAACTACATCGGCATCAGCGAGCCGCCGGAGGAGATGTACGGGAAGACCATGTCCATCCCCGATGCGCTGCTGGCCGAGTGGTACGAGCTGGCCAGCGGGCTGACCGGCGATGAGCTGGCCGCGGCGCTGGACGATGTCGAGGACGATCCGTACGAGGCGAAGCGCAACCTGGCGTGGCTGATCACCGAGACGTACCACGGCAAGACGGGGGCGCAGGCGGGCCGCCAGCACTTCGACACGGTCTTCCGGAAGAAGGAGGACCCGGACGCGATGCCCGAGGTGGCGGTCTGGCTCGGACACGACAAGGTCCGATACGACGACGGCGCCGTCTGGGTCCCGGGTCTCCTGGTGGTGGCCGGCCTGGCTTCGTCCAACTCGGAGGCCACCCGACTCATCGAGCAGGGGGCCGTGGCGGTGGACGGCGAGACCGTCGAAGACCGCAACGCCACGGTATCGGCAGAGCCCGGCCAGGAGCGGGTGCTCCGGCGGGGGAAACGGAAATTCGCGCGTGTGAGGTTCACCGATGACGAGTAACAGCTCGCAGGAGAGAGACCCGGACACCCCGGGCGGGTCGCAGGTCCGGGACGCCGGGGAGCTGGAGCCGGGCACCGAGGCGGGGCGGTTCCAGCCGGTGACGGTCGAGAAGCCGTGGGGCTACGAGCTGATCTGGGCCCACACCGACCGGTACGTGGGCAAGATCCTGCACGTGCACCAGGGGCACATGCTCTCGCTCCAGTACCACGAGAAGAAAGACGAGACGCTTCACCTCCTCACCGGGCAGATGAAGTTCCTGGTGGGGACCGATCCCGACGCGCTGGAGGAGGAGCTGGTGGACGAGGGGTGGAGCTACCGCCTCACCCCCGGCACCATCCACCGGATGGAGGCGGTCACCGACGTGGATATCCTGGAGGCGTCCACGCCCGAGCTCGACGACGTGGTCCGCCTCCAGGACGAGTACGGCCGGAGCTAGCGGTCGGAGACCGGTGGCCACCGTCTACCTCGGGCTCGGCTCCAACGTCGGCGACCGCCGGGCACACCTGGGCCACGCGCTCCGCCGACTGGACGAGGCCTTCGGGCTGACCGGCGTCTCGTCGGTCTGGGAGACCGAACCCGTGGGGTACGAGGACCAGCCCCGGTTCCTGAACCTGGTGGCCCGGGTCGAGACCGACGCGGGCCCCGTCGAGGTGCTCGAAACCGCCCGGGCCATCGAGCGGGAACGAAACCGGGAGCGTACCTTCCGGAACGCGCCCCGCACCCTGGATATCGACGTGCTCCTGCACGGCCGTGAGGTGGTGGATCGGGAAGGGTTGACCGTGCCGCACCCGCGCATGCACCAGCGACCGTTCGTCCTGGTCCCGCTCCTGGAGCTGGCCCCGGAGGTGGAGGACCCCCGGACGGGGGAGCGGCTCGGGGAGCACGAGGCGGCGTCGTCGCCGGAAGGGATGCAACGGATCATGGCCGGAGAAAGGCTGCTGCATGAAGACCCTCACTAAAATCGGGTTCTTCCTCCTGGTCCTCGCCTTCGGTACCGGAGTGTCGGCGTGCGAGGCCCAGACCGGGATGTCCGACGACGAGCTCCGGCTCATGATCGACTCGCTCCTCCCCGCCATCGCCGAGGTCAGCGGGATGGAGGTCCGCCGCGAGGTGCAGTTCGCCATGCAGTCGCGGGAGGATGCCCGGGCCTTCATCGAGGGGCAGCTCGAGGACGAGCTGGGCCCCGAGGAGCTGGACGGGATGGAGCGGGCGTACAAGGCGTTCGGGCTCCTGCCCGACACCCTCGACCTCCGGGGCATGCTCCTCGACCTCTACACCGAGCAGGTGGTGGGGTACTACGACCCGGCCACCGATCGGCTCTACGTCCTTGATGAGGCGACGGCGGAGACGGCCGGCCCCGTGGTGGCCCACGAGCTGGTCCACGCCCTCCAGGACCAGCACACCGACCTCGATTCCCTCGTGGCCAAGGAGCGAGGCAACGACCGGCGGATGGCCGCCCAGGCCGCCGCCGAGGGGCAGGCCACCCTGGTCATGGTGGCGCTCCAGGCCGCCCGGATGAGCGGCCAGCCCATGGACATCGCCGCGCTCCCGGACCTCTCGCAGCTCCTGCGGCCGGCGCTGGAGGCGGAGAACCGCCAGTTCCCCGTCTTCCGGCGGGCGCCGCGGCTCGTGAAGGAGACGCTCCTCTTCCCGTATATGGCCGGCGCCGGCTTCGTGCAGGCACTCTTCCGGGCCGGGGCCGGGGACGGGCCGCCGATCCCCTTCGGCGGGCTGCTCCCCCAGTCCACCGAGCAGGTCCTGGCACCCGAGGCCCGGTTCCTGGGTGAGCGGGATCGGCCCACGGAGGTGGAGCTGGGCCCGGCGGGCCAGGGCTGGGACGTGGTGTACTCGAACACCCTCGGCCAGCTCGAGGTGTCGATCCTCCTGGTCGAGCATCTCGGGGAGGACCACGCCGGAGGGGCCCGGGGGTGGGACGGAGACCGGTTCGCGCTCCTCCGTGGACCCGGCGGGGAGCAGGCCCTGGTCTGGTACTCCGTCTGGGACGACGACGCGGCCGCCGACGCCTTCGCGGAGCGGTTCCGTTCCATCGGCATCGCCCGGAGCGTGGAGCGCTTCGAGCACGACGGGCGCGCCGTGCTCCGTGCCGTTGTCGCAGAGGGGAGCGTGTCCGACCGGGCGCTGCCGGAGCTGAGGGCGCTGGAGGAGGACGGCCGGAACGGGTCCTGACATCGGGCGGGCCGCGGGATCCCACCGGGTGGGGCGAGTCGTCCGGTTCTTGCAGCGTTGCCCGACCGTGGAAGAAGTGTTGCCGGACCGGGATTGTTCCTCGGCCACCGGCCTGCGAAGCTGAAGACACCATGGACGAGACGAGAGAGACGTACACACTGGAGCCGGAGCTGGCGGCAGCCCGAACGGAGATCGTGCTGGAGCGCGGTCTCCTGGATGCCCTGTCGGCGCTGCTGGCGGAGCGCATAAGCGCGCCGGCGTACGCCGTGGTGGCGGACGAGACCGTGGCGGACCTGTACGCGTCGCGTATCCGGGACACGCTGGTGGAGACCGGCCATCGAGCCGAGCTGTTCTCCTTCCCGGCGGGTGAGGCGAGCAAGACCACGGACCGGTGGGTGGAGCTGGTCGAGGGGCTCGGCGCCATGGAGCTGGGCCGGGATGGCTGCGTGGTGGGCGTCGGTGGCGGGGTGACGACGGACCTGGCCGGGTTCGCGGCCGCTTCCTACGCCCGGGGCGTGGCCTACGTGCCGGTGCCCACATCCCTCCTGGGAATGATCGACGCGGCGCTGGGCGGGAAGACGGGGCTCGACCTGCGGGCCGGGAAGAACCTGGTGGGCGCGTTCCATCACCCGGCGCTGGTGGTGGTGGATCCGGGGGTGCTCGATACGCTCCCCGACGACGAATTCCGAACGGGGCTCGCCGAGGCGGTCAAGCACGGCGCCATCGCCGACGCTGAGTACTTCGACTTCGTGGCCGGCTCCGTCGGTCCGATCCTGGCGCGATCGGGCCCGGCGCTGGACCGGCTGATCCGCGGGTCGATCCGGATCAAGGCCGCCGTGGTCGGCCGGGACGCGGCGGAGGCCGGGGAGCGGGCCGTGCTCAACTTCGGCCATACCGTGGGCCACGGCGTGGAGCGGGCCACGGCGTACTCGATCCACCACGGTCAGGCCGTGGCCATCGGGATGGTGGCGGAGGCCCGGCTGGGGGAGCGGATCGGCGTTACGGAAGCGGGTACGGCGGAACGGATCGAGACGGTCCTGTCTTCACTGGGTCTGCCCACCGAAGTCCCCGATCACGTGGACACGGCCGCGGTCCTCGAGTCCGCTCGCTCCGACAAGAAGGCGCGGGAGGGACGGGTCCGCTACGCCCTGATCGAGAGAATCGGCAGCGCCGCGCGTTACGAGGGAGACTGGACCCGCCCCGTCGCCACCGAGGAGGTGGCGGCCGTGCTCGGACCCGGTCACGCGGGGCCCCACGCCGTTTGACGCTATTTCCGAGCGCCTGTATCTTTCCTCGGTTTTTGGTGGGAACGCCCGCCCCGAAAGGTGGGGCGGGTTTCGATTACTCCGGACGGAGGCGTGATGGCGCTCGTCGAGCGCGTGAAGGGCAGGACGGTCGCCGAGGCGCTGGAGGCGCGGGTCGCGGAGGACCCCGACCGCGTCTTCTTGATTTCGGGGGACCAGCGTCTCACGTACGGCCAGGTCGACCAGCAGGCGAAGGCGCTGGCCGCCGGGCTGCAGCAGCTCGGCATCGAGGCCGGCGACCGGATCGCCCTGGACCTGCCGAACTGGCCGGAGTTCGTGGTGTCGATGTTCGCCGCGGCCAAGCTCGGCGCGGTGATCGTGCCGTTGAACCCCCGCTACACGCTGCCGGAGCTGCGGTACATGCTCCGCCACAGCGAGGCGGCGGCAGTGGTCAGCGCCGAGGACTTCGGTGGCACCGACTACCTGGAGCTGTTCGAGGGGTTTCTGACCTCCCTGCCGGAGCTGCAGTACCTGGTGACGGTGGGGCCGGCGGACCTCTGGTACGACGACCGGATCTACCAGTTCGAGGACCTGCTCTCGAGCGGGGAAGGGCGTGACCTCGAGACGGCGGAAGCCGTGCCGGACGATGTGTTCGCCATCATGTATACCTCCGGGACCATGGGGAAGCCGAAGGGGGTGGCGCTGACCCACGCCAGCCTGCTGGAGACGGCGGGCGCCACGGTGGATGCCATTGGCGTGACGGCCCGGGATGTGGTCTTCGGTGTGACCACGGTCTTCCACGTCTTCGGGCTGGGACCGGGGATCCTGGGCACGTTGGTGGCCGGCGCGAGCCTGGTGCTCCAGGAGAAGTTCGAACCGGCGGAGGCACTCGAATTGATCGAGCGCCACGCCGCCACGGTGCACTACGGCGTGCCGACCGTGTTCGTCACGGAGCTGCGGGCGCTGGAGGCCGGCGACTTCGACGTGTCGAGTCTGCGTACGGGGATCGTGGCCGGCGCGCCGGTGGGCGACGATCTGGTCCGCCGGATCCAGAAGGGGCTGGTCCCCGAGCTGTGCGTCGCGTACTCTCTCACGGAGACGGCGTCCACGGTGACCGTGACCCGTCCCGATGACCCGGAAGAGAAGCAGGTCCACACCGTGGGCACGCCCCTTGCCAATGTGGAACTCCGGGTCCTCGATTTCGACGGCAGTGTGCTGCCGGAGGAAAGTTTGGGCGAGATCGGGGTAAGAGGACCCGGAGTGATGAAGGGCTACTACCGACAGCCCGGGGAGACGTCCCATTCGTTCGACGACGATGGGTACTTCCTGACGGGCGATCTCGGCATGGTCGATGAGGAGGGCTACCTCCATATCGTGGGCCGGCGGAAGGAGCTCATTATCCGCGGTGGGTTCAATGTGTACCCCCGCGAGGTCGAGGATCGACTGCAGGCCCACCCGGCCGTGATGGATGTGGCCGTGGTGGGGCTCCCGCACGACGTCCTCGGCGAGCAGGTATGCGCGTGTGTCGTGCCCGTCGAAGGCGCGATCATCACCGGTGAAGAGATCAAGGAATGGTGCCGGGGCGCGCTGGCGGACTTCAAGGTCCCGGAC
>CAZSBL010000094.1:0-13438 GCA_964605205.1 uncultured Gemmatimonadaceae bacterium | reverse complement strand
TCCAGGCCATCGAGCAGCGGCGCCAGACCATGCTCAAGGTCATGAACTTCATCGTCGACCGGCAGCGCGAGTTCTTCGAGCGAGGGGTGCAGTACCTGAAGCCGCTCACGCTCCGGGAGGTGGCCGAGGTCATCGACATGCACGAGTCCACGGTCTCCCGGGTCACGAACGAGAAGTACGTCCAGACGCCGCGGGGCGTCTACCACCTGAAGTTCTTCTTCAGCAGCGGGCTCAGCACCACCAGCGGCGAGGACGTCAGCGCCACCGGGATCAAGGACAAGATCGAGAAGCTGGTGGAAGACGAAGACCCCAAGGACCCGTACACCGACCAGACCATCGTGGACATCCTCAAGGAAGAGGGCATCCAGATCGCCCGGCGGACCGTCGCCAAGTACCGGGACCAGCTCGGGATCCTGAGTGCGCGAATGAGGAAGCGCGTGTAGGCTCGGCCCACCTTCTGACACCCGGCCCGGAACCTCCCCCGCCTGTCGGCATATCGCCCTGTCCCTGATTTCGAGAAATGACAGGCTCTTCGACATGTCGAGTGTGTCGTGGACTCCGGAGGCATCGTTCACCGCGGAGTCGCGCAGGCGCGGAGCACGCGCGGAGAACTTCTTTTGAGTTTGATCCGGGCAGGGCAGGCTGGTCGGCGGAAGACGCAAGCTCTGCGTTGGCATCACGGAGGCCGGGTTCGGGTTCATTCACACCCCTTGTCGGGGGCTTTCTCCCCCGGAAAGGCAGCCTCGCCGGCATGCCGCCCCCCCGCCGGCCGCGCCGCCTCGCCGCCTCGCCGCAACAAGAAACAACTCCGCGTATGCTCCGCGCCTTCGCGCCTCCGCGGTTGACCAGGCGCCCGTCTCGCCCATGCCCCCGGGAGCCGACTCTGGCTTCGGTTCACCCACTCCAGATGTCGAAGACCCAAATGACAGGTCGGAACCGGGCAGGACCATGGCTGAACGCGACAATCTGACCGGCCCCTTCGCCTACCCGGTGGCGCGATCCACGTCTTCTCCTCATACTCTCCCCATGAAGGGACGCACGGAATCTCGCGTGGCACGCCAGCAGACGGACCTCCGCGACGTCAAACGCCGCTTCGCCGTCGTGGTACCGGCGTACAATGAGGTGGAGAACGTGCCGGAGCTGGTGGCGGAGCTGCGGGCCACGTGGGAGGAGCACGGGCTGGAAGGCGATGTCGTTCTCGTGGACGACGGCTCGACGGACGGCACCGCGGAGGCCGCCGAGGCGGCGGGATGGAGCCGGCTGAAGGTGGTCCGCCACCGTCGCAACTTCGGGAAGACGGAGGCCATGGTCACCGGGGCCCGGGCCACGGACGCCGACTGGCTGGTCGTTTTCGATGCCGATCTCCAGCACGATACCGAGGAGATCCCCCGGTTCCTCGAGAAACTCGGGGAAGGGTGGGACATCGTCACCGGCCGGAAGATCGGCGAGTACGAGAAGCGGGCGGTCTCGAGCACGTACAACCGTCTCAGCCGGGCGCTCTTCAAGGTCCCGGTCTCCGACCTGAACTCCATGAAGGCGTTCCGCCGGGAGGTCCTGGACGAGGTGCCCCTGCGCCATGACTGGCACCGCTTCTTCGTGGTCCTGGCCTACGACCGCGGATTCACGGTCACCGAGATCGACATCGATCTGCTGCCCCGGCGCCACGGAGAGGCCAAGTACAGCGGTCGGAAGCGGATCATGGTCGGGGTTCTGGACCTGCTGAGCGTGGCCTTCTTCCTCTTCTTCTCCCGCAAGCCCATGATCTTCTTCGGGCTCAGCGGGTTCGTCATGGCGGGGCTCGGCGTGGCGGTGGGGCTCGTGACCATCGGGCTGCGGATCGCCGGGAACATGCCGCCGTTCGGCTACCGGCCGCTCCTCTACCTGGTGATCCTCCTGGAGACGCTCGGGTTCCTGCTCTTCGGGTTCGGGCTCGTGGCCGAGATGGTGGCCCAGCAGCGGGCGGAGCTGGACCGGATCAGGACCCGCCTCGACGACGACGGGTAGCCGCGGGCCCGCGCCGTGAGCCGGTTCCATGGTGGGGCAAGGCTCGCGGCGCTCTACTTCAACCGCAGGGCCAGGACCACCGCCGCCCCCAGAAGATCGCCGGCGATGGACCACAGGCGGGCCAGGACGGAGAGGACCGCCGCCGCGCCGGCGGGGAACGCGCCCCGGAGCAGCGCCGTCATCGTCGCCTCACGGACCCCGGCCCCGGCCGGTGCCACGAACGCCACGTAGCCCACCACGAAGGAGAAGGCGTGGATCCCGATGAAGGGGATGATCCAGACCGACTGCACGGGGAGCAGCGCGTCGAGGAAGAGCCAGAAGGCGAACCCGTCGGCGATCCAGCTCAGGAGTGAGCCGAAAAAGACCTCGAGACTGCCGAGCCAGCGGCCGTGCCAGCGGAGGGTGTCCTGGCGCGTCACGCGGGCGAGGACGGAGAGGGCCAGGTTGATCACGGCCGGATGGGCGGCGGCGAGCGAGAGGGCGGCGAGCACCACGACGGAGGCCGTGGGGTGCGTCGCCAGGAGCTCGACCTCCTCGGCGATCAGGAACGCCGACGCGAAGACCGCCGACAGGAGTACGATCCCCGCATGGACCAGCATGGACGTGACCATGACCACTGGACGGCTCTCGGTTTCCCGGGCGAGCTGACCCACGGCCACGAACTGCCAGACCTTGCCGGGGATGTAGCGGGCCATCTTCGAGAGGAACGAGATCCGCAGCAGGCGGGGGAAGGAGACGCCCGGGTCGTCGAAGCGGTCGAGGACCCGCTTCCAGACGAAGACGCTCCACCCGAGGCTCACCGTCAGGATCACCACGCTGATGGCGATCTGCCCCCAGCGTACACGCCAGTCGTAGCTCCCGATCTGGCTCCAGTTCCGCTGGATCGTGAGCCCCACGAAGACCACGCCGGCCCCCACCACGAGAACGGTGGCGGCACGGCGCAGGAAACGGCGGCCCGGTCCGGACGTTTCCGTGTCCGGGGTGACCGGATCGGTGGCGGGGACGCCGGGTGCCGGATCCGTCCCTTCGCCGTGCCCTTCCCGGTCCGGCTCGCCCGGCCCGCTCATCCCGCCGGTACCTCCGGGGCGTGGTCCCCGCGGCTCCGCCACGCCCTGAAGCCCAGGAAGGCGCCGTAGCCGATCAGGAGGAGCGAGCCCAGGGCGTAGATCCAGAGCCCGGCGATCAGGCCGGCGGGCCGGAACCGGAACACCACCTCGTGCTCACCGGCGTCCACCATGACGCCCCGGAAGGTGTGGTTGGTCAGCAGGATCTCGGCGGGCTCGCCGTCGACGGTGGCCTCCCAGCCCTCGTACATGTTGTCGGCCAGGACCAGGAGCGAACGGGCCTCGGTGGCGGTACGGACCACCACGCGGTTCGCCTCGTACTCCATGAGCTCGGCGGTGCCCGGCGAGGCGGAAGGCGCCGGCCCGGGTCCCGCGGGCTCGTCGTAGACGATGGCCGTGCGGCGCGGGTCGAAGCCGGGACGCTTCATGGCGTCGAGGGCGCCGTCGGGCCGCCGGGCCACCTCGATGGCGTTCACCAGGTACGCTCGGGGCAGGGCGTTCGGGTTCTCGTAGATGATGGCCCGGCTCCGGTGCACCTCGGGCCACGGCACGCCCTGGAGCTCTGCCTGTGTGATGATGTAGCGGACGTTGGCCGCGTCGATGAACTGCGGGTTCTCCAGAAAGTTGTGCCAGTCGACGTACGTCCGCTCCCCGGCGCCCACGTACTCGTTGTACTGCTGGAGCTGGTTGCCGTGCTCACCGCCCGCCTGGTCGATGTCGAACCGCATCAGGTAGTTCCCGTGGTTCCGGTAGACGCGCCCGGCGGGGAAGGGGAGGACCCAGACCCGGTCCCGGTCCGGCTGGCTCAGCAGGAACTCGGCTACCTGGTCGCGGGCGAACACCTGATCCGGCGAGGGGATCGTGTGGAAGAATCGCGTGTCGATGATCCACAGGTCGGCCACCGTAAGAACCGCCAGGGCAATGAGCGTGGCCCGGCGGCTCAATCGATGACTCGACCACGCCCACAGCGTGGCGCCGATGGCCCCGGCGAACAGGGCGAACCGGAAGACACCTACGGCGCGCCCGGGGTCTTCGGCCCCGGAGTTCACGAGCCCCGCCAGGACCAGACCCGCCACCCCCACACCCATGGCCGTCCAGCCCATCACGGTCGCCGGCGGCCGCTCCCCGGAGCCAGCGCCGCTCCTTCCCGACTCCGAGGCCGTTGCGTCGCCTTCCGGCCCGCCGCTCGGGCCCGCGGGCTCCTCACCCGGGTCGAGGCCCCGGAGCGCCGCCAGCCGCTCGAGGGTGAGCGCCGCCATCATCACCAGCGAGAACGAGACCAGGAAGAAGGAGATCGATGGCGCCCGGAACATGGATGTGCCCGGGAGCACCGCGTAATAGAGCCGGTAAATGGGCGTGTGACCCCCGAACGCAATGCTCAGCGCGAACAGCGAGAGCCCCAGGAAGAACCACCAGTACCGGTTCCGCCGGCTGTAGTAGAACCCGAGCCCCGCCAGGAGGAGCACCAGCGCGCCGGCGTACTCCGTGTGGAGTTTGAACGGGTTCGAGCCCCGGTAGCTCGGGAACCGGGCTTCCCCGGTCTCCGGGTCGGTCACGCTCACCCCGATGTCCTCGGGCACCGCCAGCCCCGTGATCTCCCGGGGAGGCATCGACCACGACGTGGAGTACTCGTATCCGCGCCCCCCTTCCACGCCGCCACGCGGCGAGGCGTCCACGTAGTCCAGGAACGGGAGAAAGTTCACCGACGCCAGCCCGAAGCCGAACGCCACCGCGGCCAGCCCCAGCGCCACCCGCTTCGCCAGCGGCTTCGGATCCCGCAGGTAGCCGAGATCCCACAGGCTGAACAGCGCCCACAGCGCCGCAGCCAGCAGCAGGTAGTACGAGCTCTGGATCTGGAAGCTCAGCAGCGCAAGGCCCACCGTGGCTGCCGCGCCCGCAAACGACGGAAGCGTACCCTTCCGGATCCCACGGTGCAGGAAGAAGAAGAGGAGCGGCGCCAGCGTGGCCACGATGGTGCGTCCATCGTGCCCGCCGTACACGAACGACATCATCAGCCCCGTGAACTCGTACCCGAGCCCCGTGACGAACGCCACCCACGGCCGCACCCCGAGCTCCCGCGACAGCAGGTACGCACCGATCCCGCCCAGAGCGAACGAGACCAGGAAGATCGTGGGGTACAGCCCCGTCACCGGCAGCACCAGGTCCGCCACCAGCTTCACCGGATAGAACGTGCTCGCCGGGTTCGCGAACAGCGGCACACCCCCGTACAGGTGCGGGATCCACGCCGGCAGCACCCCATCGGCTATGAGCCCCGACGCGAACTCGTGCTTGAAATAGCCCGCCGCCAGGTAGTCCGTGCCGAAGATATGCCTCCCCGGCAGGTACGCTGGGAGGAAGTAGAGGAAGGCGAGGGCGGCGTAGATGGCCGCGTAAACGCCGTCGGGTTGCAGGCGGAGTCTCTGGTCTCGTTCCACGGCTCTACCCTTCAGAAGTGCTGTTACGGCCTGTTTCCATGTATCCCAGCGCCCGCGCCTCGGCCGCGCTGCGCGATTCCAGGCGGTGGAGGTTGGCGCCGAAGAAGGCGCGCCAGCCCACACTGCGGTCGCCCGGCGGCTGGAACGGGGTGTCGAGCTTGTCCTCGATCCGTCCTCGTCTCTCGATCTCCAGTCGGTCGGCCAGGGCGGCGATGGCGCCCATCTTGTCGGCCAGGAAGTCTTCGAAGCGGATCAGCTCGATGGCATCGGCGTGGTCGATGTAGACGCGCGCAGCGGCGGCCCAGCGGCCGGCGAGGCGCTCCACGTAGTTGCCCTCCACGTCGAGCCAGGGGCTCTTCAGGATGGCCTCCCAGAGGGGCCGCATTCGCTCATACGCCTCGGGATCCAGCTGCTCCAGGTCGCCGGGCAGCCGGAGCCGGTTGAGGATGCTCCGGATGTTGTCCCTGGGGTCGCGCATCACCATGACGAACCGGGCCCGTGGAAACTGTTGGGCCAGTTGAGGATACAGGAATGTCAGGTGCGGGTCCTTGACCATGTCGCGGGCGAAGTCGGCCCGGAACCGGCGAACGAAGGCCTCGAACGGCAGCTCGCCGGCGTGGACGGCGGCCAGGGTTTCCGGGCGCCGGAGGCGGGGCCAGAGATCGAGGGTGACGGAGAGGTCACCGTAGCCGGCGAGGAGCGCGGCGATGGCGGTGGTCCCCGCCTTGGGGTTGCCCAGGACGATGATGGCGTGGTCGTTGGGCCGTACGAAGGGGGTGGCGATGTAGCGCTGGAGCACGTCGAGGGCGCTCGTCGCCTGGCGGCCGAACCGGGCGGGATCCCGGCTCATCATGCGCAGGCTGGCGAGGATGCGGGGCCGGCTGACGGTCATGGCGCGCCTCCGCCGGCGCCTCGCCGGTCCAGGAGCTGCCGGTAGATCTCCAGGTGACGCTCGGCCAGGCGGTCGTTGCTCCATCGGTCCACCACCCGTTCCCGGGCCCGGGTGCCACGGGTTTGAAGGTCTTCCACGTTCAGGAGCCGGATCACGGTGTCGGCCAGTTCTTCGGGATCGGCCGGTCGGAACAGGGCGCCCACCTCGTGGTCGATGATCTCCGGGAGTCCGCCGACACGGGAGGCGGCCACGGGCACCTCGCACGCCATGCATTCGAGAGCGGCCACCGAGGTCGCTTCCATCAGGGAGGGGAAGATGGCGAGCTCGGCGGACGAGAGGATCGCCGGCATCTCGGCGTGAGGCACGGAGCCGAGGAAGGTGATGCGGTCGCGGATACCGAGCGTTTCGGCCAGGTGCTCGAGGCGGGTGCGCTCGGGGCCATCGCCCACGAGGACCGCCTCCACGTCGATGCTGTGGGAGATTCGGGGGAGGGCCCGGATGAAGTACTCCACCCCGTTCTTCTCGAAGAGGCGGCGGGGCACCACCAGGCGGCGGCGCCGGGTGGGGGGCAGCGATGGCTCGACGGGTCGGAACAGCTCGGTGTCCACGCCGTTGGTCAGCGCTTCGACGCGCAGGTCGGCGCCGATGGACTCGCCCACCTCGGCGATCTCGGTGCTTGCAGCGAGGTTGTAGTCGGAGCGGGCCAGGAGGTGTCGGAACACGGGTCGCCAGAACGGGTGGTCGGCCCGCTTGAGGAAATGGGACGTGTGCCATGTGGTCACGACGGGGGCGTCGGACCGTCGGCGGGCCACGAGCGCCGGGAGCACGGACTGGAACGCCTGGGCGTGGAGGATGTCCGCCCCGCGGGCCTGCGCCGCGAGCCGGGGGATCGAGCCGACGGCGTGGGCAAGCCAGCCCACGGGGTTGCGAGCGGGGAGCAAGGTGCGCCACACCTCGACGCCGTCCATGACCTCGTGTCCGGGCAGCCCGGGACGGGACCGGGAGGTCACGACGCCCACCGTGTGCCCTTTTCGGGCCAGGGCGGCGCAGAGGTGGAACACGTGGCTTTCGAGGCCGCCCACCTCCGGAGGGAAGTAGACGCAGTGCATCAGGATGTTCATTCGTCCTCGACGGCCCAATCCTCGGTCCGGCGGGGTGCGCCCACCAGGTCGGAAACCACGATATCGGCGATGCGGGCGCCGGCTCGCCCGTCACCGTAGGGGTTCGCCGCGACGCCCTCACCCGGCTGATCGAGCGCGGCCTCGACCTCGTCCACGATACGATCCCGATCCGTGCCCACCAGCCGGGCCACGCCGGCCTCGATCCCCTCCGGCCGCTCCGTGACGTCCCGGAGCACGAGTACCGGGACGCCGAAGGCCGGCGCTTCCTCCTGGATGCCGCCGGAATCCGTCAGCACCACCGTGGCCTCCTTGAGTGCACGGACCAGGTCGAGGTAGCCCAACGGCTCCGTCAGGTGAATCCCCGGCTGCCCGCCCAGGAGCTCCTCGGCCGGCCGCCGGACGCTGGGGTTCGGGTGGACCGGATAGAGGAACGCCACGTCCGGCCTCCGCTCCGCCACGTCGCGGACCGCCTGGAAGACGGAGCGGAGCGGGGCACCGAACGATTCGCGTCGGTGGGCGGTCAGGAGGATCAGTCTCTCTTCCCGGGAGGTGGGATCGGCCAGGGCCGCCAGCCGCTCTGCCAGGACCGGGCTGTCGGGCTCACCGAGCCGGGCGGCCACGTCGTGCAGCGCGTCCACCACGGTGTTGCCCGTCACGTAGACCCGCGCTTCCGGCACACCCTCCCGGAGCAGGTTGCGTCGGGCCAGCGGCGTGGGGGCGAAGTACCAGTCGGTGAGCACATCCGTCAGGCGTCGGAACATCTCCTCGGGGTACGGTGCCCACTTCCGGCCGCTGCGCAGTCCGGCCTCCACGTGTCCGACCCGGACGCGCTCGAAGAAGCCCACGAGCGCCCCGTAGAAGACGGTGGCCGTGTCCCCCTGGACCAGGAGCGCGTCGGGCCGGAAGTCGGTCACCACCTCCCGGAGGCCGTCCAGACAGCCGTGGGCCACGTCGTAGAGGCTCTGGCCCTCCCGCATGATGCCCAGGTCGTAGTCGGGCTGGAGGTCGAAGGCGTCCAGTACCTGGTCTACCAGGTCGGTGTGCTGGCCGGTCAGGGCGAAGCGGGTCTCCACCCGCTCGTCGGCCGAGAGCGCGGCCAGCACCGGGGCCATCTTGATCGCTTCCGGTCGTGTACCCACCACCACCAGGATCCGATTCCCGGTGCCACCGCCCCGGCTCACCGGGTTCACGGGCTCCTGTGACAACTGCAGCACCTCCTGGTTTGCTTCCCGTTCCGCTCTCGCTAAGGTAACGTGGTCTCCGGCCTGACGCGCGTCGCGGTTCGCCGTATGTTGGTGCCGATCCCCGACGTTGGAAAGGAGAGCCACGGACGTGTGACCCGGTATTTCTGTTTCCGGTTCGATGTGGATACCCACCGCTGCATCCGGCGGGGTGTGCCGAACCTCATGGCGCTGGGGGCCCGTATCGACGTGCCGTTCAGCTTTTTCGTCAACATGGGGCGCGCGATTTCCCGGGCCCGCCTGGCGTCTCCTCGCCGCGGTACCCCCGGTCCCGTCCACACGGAAGTGGCCGCGAAGCTCCCGGCCCGGGCCAAGCTCGGGGCCTGGGACACCCTGATTGCCGTGGCGCTGAATCCCCCGGTCGGCGCCGGTTCACCCCATGTGTTGACCGATGCCATCGAGGCCGGTCACGAGGTCGGCCTGCACGGTGGGGCGAATCACGCCGTATGGCAAGCCGAGGCGCACCGCTGGCCCCACCACCGGGTTCGCGCCGAGGTGACCGGGGGACTTCGCGCTTTCGAACAGGCCACGGGCCAAGCCCCTGCCGGGTTTGCGTCTCCGGGGTGGAACTCGCCGGATCCGCTGCCCCCGATCCTCGAACAGCTCGGGTTCCGTTACATGGCGGATCTCCACGGGCCGGAAACCGGGCGGGCCCCGGGGTCGGGGAAGGGGGCGGGAGACGGCGGGAGACGCGGGGGAGACCGGGCTGTTCAGCTCGCGCCGGGGACCCAACGCCTCTCCACGGTGCGTACGGTTATCACCGCCGAGCCCGGAGGCGTGGCCTATCTAGAGAATCTGCGGGCCCGAGGCTGGGATAAATCCGCGATCCGGGCGGATTTCCAGGAGCGGCTCCAGCGGGCGGGTCGCTTGGCGGTGGTCTACGATCACCCGTATTTCGCCGGCGTCCGCGAGCTGGAGCTCGTTGGGGATCTGGTGCAGCTGGCACGGGACGCGGGATTTCGGCCGGTCCGTCTGATGGACGCGGTCAGCGCCCTCTCCAACGTGCCAGAATGACCACTGTCCCCAGGTTCAGGTCAAGGGACCTAACATGTTGTCATGAAGAGGTATAGAGCTTACGGCCTGTTGCTCTGGGTGAGGTCGCGCCCCGGGACGGCGGACTGCCGAGGCCCGCGGGCCCACCTACAACCCGGCTGCCATGACTTGTTGGCTTCTGGTGAACCGGGTACTTTCGGGAACACCGCAGGCCACTCAGTGTCCGATCACGCTTCAAGATCCAAATGAGCGACAAGCTGGACCGCGCCCTGGTCATCGTTCCGACCTACAACGAGCGGGAGAACCTTCCGCGGCTCGTTCCGGAGATCCTGAAACAGGATCCGCGGCTCGAGGTGCTGGTCATCGACGACGCGTCGCCTGATGGCACGGGCGAGGCGGCAGACCGCCTGGCGTCCGACTCCTCCCGGGTCCACGCCATGCACAGGGAAGGGAAGCTGGGGCTCGGCACCGCCTACCTCGCCGGCTTCGAGTGGGGCCTCGAGCGCGACTACGACGCGCTCTTCGAGATGGACGCCGATTTCTCCCATGACCCGTCGCACCTGCCGCAGTTCCTCGATGCGATCCGGGAGTTCGACGTGGTCCTGGGGTCTCGCTACCTGCACGGGCGAGTCACGGTGGTCAACTGGCCGATTTCTAGGCTGATCCTCTCCTACGGCGCCAATATCTACGCCCGGATCGTGACCGGGCTGCCCGTCACGGATGCCACGGGAGGCTTCAAGTGCTTCCGCCGCAAGGTCTTGGAGGCAGTCGATCTGGATCGCGTCTGGTCCGAAGGCTACAGCTTCCAGATCGAGATGAGCCTCCGGGCCTGGCGCAAGGGATTCAGCCTCGGCGAGATCCCCATCGTGTTCGCCGATCGCGACGTGGGCGAGTCGAAGATGTCGAAGCGCATCATATGGGAGGCCGTCTGGAGAGTGTGGGCGCTCCGCCTGGCCGACCTCTTCGGGCGCCTCTGAGCCATGCCGATCCCCGAGCTCCTCTGGATGTGCCCGGAATGCGGTGAGGATCGGGGGCTGACGCGCGATGGCAGGGAGTTCCGATGTCGCGCCTGCGACACCGTTTTCCGCAGAGGGGAGGGTGCCTCCATCGTGGCCCGTCGCCCCGATGGATCCAGCGTCACTCGTCGGCCCGCGCAATGGCTGGAGCGTGTCCCGGACCCACAAACGCTTGTGCCGCAGGATGTTAGAGGTGATGAGACCATCCGCGCCTCCCGCGTCGCAATGGCTCGCGTGGTGGGCTTTGAGGCGGTGCACGATGGGACGGGATACCTGAACCGCATCGAGATCTGGGGGGAAGAAGCCCCCGGCACCCTGGAGATCCGGCCCGCGCGGCTGGTTTTCACGCCGGAGGACGGCGCGGACGAGAGTTGGCCGTTGGACACGATCATCGCCGTTCAGGCGAGCTCGCACACTCTGCAGATCAACCGTCGGGACACGCCGCTGATGTCGTTTCGGTTCCTGGACGACTCGATCTATCTGTGGGAAGAGCTCCTGCACGCGGTTCTGGCGGCGTTCTACCGACGTACCGGGAGGGGAGAGATCGTCGAGTACCAGCCCCGGATCGTCACGGAATGAGCTTCTACGGCTTCGCCCAGCGCCTCGTACGGGCCCTGTGGCCGGTCATCGGGCCCCTGGATGTCCAGGGAATGGAACATATCCCGGATACCGGGCCGTTTCTCCTCATCGCGAACCACCAGAGCTACCTCGACCCGATCCTGATCCAGGCCGTGCTCCGCAGGCCGATCTACACCATGGCCAAGAGCACCGAGTTCTCGAGCCCGCTGGTGGGAGCGGCCCTGAAACGCCTCAAGTCCTTCCCGGTACGACGCTTCGAGATCGATCCCCAGGCCGTACGCATCGTTCTGCGCCACCTGGAGGCCGGTCGCGGCGTCGGGATCTATATCGAAGGCGAGCGCACCTGGGACGGCCACCTCAAGCGGCCTCGCCTCGGAACCATTCGCCTGATCCTGAAAGCCGGCGTTCCCGTGGTCCCGTGCGGGATCTCCGGCGCGTACGACGTCTGGCCCCGGTGGCACAAGCGCATCCAGCGAGGCACCGTGCGCATCCGCTTCGGGCAGCCGCTGCGTTTCCCCCAGCTCCATGACCGTCACGCACGCAACGCCGCGCTGCCAGCCGCCCGGGATCGGTTGATGTCGGCACTGTCCGATCTGTCCGGGGCGGGGCGGTCCGTCGGCTGAAGTGTGAGCTCGTGGCGAGCATAGTCCCGTGGCGAGTTTACATAACGTATATTATGCGAACACTGAGCCGGGGGAAGACGGCGCTCTCGGAGTGTGGAATGGACGTGGCGCGCCTCCGGACCCGGGACTCGATGGGCGCACTGCCGAATGCACGCAATGTCGGGACGAAAAGGAGGCCGACGCCGCGGACAGGCGTCGGCCCCTTGCGATGGCCGGTTGGCGTGCTGTGGGAGCGGGCTCAGCCGGTGGCGGTGTCGGTGACGGGCGGATTGGCGGGATCGGCCTGGGCCGCGGGGGCGGTATTCCCCCGCCCCGCTCTTACATGGGCTCGGGCCTCGGCGAGCCACATCTCGTAGTATGCGCGTCCGGCCTCGTCGGCGTCGAAGGTGGCGACGACCTCTTCGAAGAGGCCGACGGCCTGCTGGGGCTGGCCTCTCTGGAGCTGGAGGCGGGCGGCGTCCGCCAGGGCCTCGCGGCGCTGGTATGGGAACCGCGCGTTCCGGGCGATCCGCCGGTAAGCCCGGATGGCGTCGTCGTACTGCTCCGTCCGCTCGAGTGCTGCGGCCTCGAGACGAGCGGCGGCGAGGCCGAAGGGCTCATTCAGGCGTTCCGGGAGGCTCTCCAGCGCCTCGATGGCCTGCTGGGGCTGCTCCCGGGTGAGGAGGAGATCAGCCAGGAGGAGCCGGGCCTGATCGGAGGCATCGGTGCCGCCGAAGGTGTCGAGATACGAGCGGAGATCACGGACTGCGAGCTCAGTGTTGCCGCTGGCCACGGTCTGCTGGACCTGGGTGAGCCGGCTCTGCGCCGCGTTCTCGAGCTGCCGCTGCTGGACGATCATCCAGGCCGTGATGGCCGCGATAATGAGAATCGCGGCGCCACCGATAGTCACCTGGCGGGTGTTCTCCTGCCCCCAGGTGATGAGGCGCCGGATAGTGCCTACAAATGCGTCGTCCGGGACGTCATCGTTCCGTCTAACCGGTGAAGACGTGGGTTGCTTGGCCATACGTTTGTCTGTCCTGCCTCTGGTCTCGTGAGGGCCGGAAGCTACCCACCGGGCGTGTAGCCGTCAACGGCGGGGGTCCGGGGCGCGCGGAGGTCCCAGCTGACACCGAGCTGCAGGCGCAGCAGGCTCAGAAGCTCCAGGGCGCCATCCGCGAACGGCGACCGGGTCGGTCCCTCGGCGACCAAGACGGTGCGCCGGTACGCCTCCTTCCGGGTGGGCGGCCAGCCGGGTTCAATCCGGGTTCCCAGCGTGTCCCCGGCCGCACGGGGGAGTACCGGGGTTCGGAACACGCGGGTGGACGCACGGAACCGGACGGAAAAGCGCTGATCGAGGGGTATTACGCCGCCTACGCCGGCGGTGGCCTCGAAGCGGCTCCCGAGATCGTCCTGGAGTGCGTCGGGCGCGCTGCGGGCGTGCCATCGGGCGTAGGCCGCGCCGAGCTCGAGGTACGGCTGGAGGCGTTTCCT
>CAZSBL010000093.1:7670-13522 GCA_964605205.1 uncultured Gemmatimonadaceae bacterium | reverse complement strand
ACGGTGAACAGCGGCCGCACCGGGAAGTGGAAGACATGGGCCTCGTCCCAGAAGCCGGGACGGTCGAGGTGCGCCGGGAACGGGGGCGCCCAGATCACGCCCTCGCCGGCACTCAGGTACCACTTGTCAGGGCGGGCCAGCGCGTCGAGTCGGTCGGTGGTCATGGGGGCCAAGCTAGTCGGGCTTATACCCGGGATGCGAGTCCCGTCCCGCAGGTCACCCCTTCGCCGGATCGGTCAGCGGAGGGACTCGAACCTCCGGTTCACCACGGTGGTGAAGATGGAGCCGAACTGGTACCGCAGCCCGAAGCTCATGTGGTACCGGTAGTTGGTGGCCAGCTCCCGCTGCCGGGTGAGGATCTCTTCCTCGGTGAGCCCGGCTGCCGCCAGCTGGATCTGGCCGCGCACCATCCCGACGAACCCGCCCAGGTCGAGGGACAGCCCCTTGAAGAGACGGACGTTGAACCCGCCGAAGACGTCGATGTTGTACTGGGGCTCCGGCCAGCTGTCGCCGCTGCCGAATTTCACCAGGTAGTGGGACGCGTTCAGCGACGCGTCGATGCTTCCCCACGGCTGCGCCACGTCGTAGCTCACCACCAGCACCTGCTCGATGAGCGTCTCCTCCGTCTCCTGGAATAGGGTGACCTCGTCGTAGTCGTTGTACCGGGGACCGATGGCGTAGAGCAGCGTCAGGAGCTTGCGGTTCGACTCGCTGTAGGGGAAGACGTTGTACTCGATGGCCGGCGCGACCCGCGCGCTGTGGCGGTAGTTGTTGAACGTGGAGCGCCGCCACGACAGGATCCCGCCGGCGGCCCAGTGGTCGCCCACCGTGCGAGCCGTGAGGACGCTGCCGGAGAACGACTCCTGGGTGAAGCGTGTATCGGTGATATCGATGACCGTCTGGGACAGCGACCCGCCCATGTCGAGCTCGATCTTCCAGTCTTCGGTGACCCTGTCGACGGACACGTTCGCGAAGCTGTTCAGAGACCGCCGCTGTGACTCGCCGTTCATAAACCCATTCACGCGCACCTGGAACGTCCACCGGTTCCACGGGTCGTCCTCCGGCGCCGGTGCCGCCCCTCCTTCCACCGGAGTGGGCGGCAGCACCTCCACCCGGGGTGCCGCGGGCGTGGCCGCCGCGAACGGCGCCAGCCCCCGGCGCGCCACCTCGATGATCACCGAGCGGGTCATGTCCTCGGTGGCGTCCGATGGCGTGGTGGTCCGCAGCGTGATCTGCTGCCCCTCGAACGCCCCCCGGCCGCGGAACTCCAGCACGAACGAGCTGCCCCCACCGCCGGTGGACTCGCGGGTCGCCAGGACATGGACATCGGCATCCTGCTGATCCCGGACGAAGTCAACCCACGGGATCTCCTCGACGTAGTAGTCCGAGTCGCAGTAGAACCCGCTGCAGTCCACGAAGACCCGCAGGGGGCGGTCGAGCTCCTGGCCGGCAGCCGGGCCCACCGGCAGGAGCAGCGCGGCCAGCAGGAGGCCGAAGGCAATCGTGTCAAGGCGTAGTCTGATAGTCATGGGTGTCTTGGTTGTGAGGGACAGAAGGCGGGGGTCCGGGCCGCTCACTACCGATAGGACGGCGAGTGCGGCAAAAACGTTGCCCCCGGCGCGTTCGGTGCCGCCCGGCGCAGGCGACGACCGCGATCTCCCTTCATTCCCGGCTCCCTTCTCGGCCCCGCCCTTCCCCCGACCCTCCGGCCACCTCCACACCGGCGGCGCCGGTGGTCCGGTACGCCCGGGGCGCCAGACCGGTCCGGTCCCGGTAGCCCGCCATCGTCGCCTCGATGAACGCATCGGCGGCGGCCGTATCCAGCAGCGCCACGGCGCACCCGCCGAAGCCGGCGCCGGTCATCCGGGCGCCGTGGCACCCCGCGGCCCGGGCCGCTTCCACCATGGCGTCGAGCTCGGGGCTCGACACCTCGAAGTCACGGCTGAGGCTCGCGTGGCTCCCGTCCATCAGCCGGCCCACGGTGGAGGCATCACCCTCGGCCAGCGCGTCGGCCGCGGCCAGGGTGCGGGCGTTCTCGGTGACCACGTGCCGCGCCCGGCGCAGTGCGATCTCGTCGAGGCCGCCGGATCCGTCGGCTCCGGGACGCTGGCCGGGGCGGACGCGCCCGGCTCCCGCTTCGGCCTCCGCCACCATGGCCGGCGTCACATCCCGGAGCGCCGGGACGCCGAAGTGAGCGGCCGCGGTCTCGCACTGTCGCCGCCGCTCGTTGTACGCCGAGCCCACCAGCTCCCGCCGGGTGGCCGTGTCGAGGATCACCACCGTGGCCCCCCCGGGGAGCGGGACCGGCCGGGTGTCCAGCGTGCGGCAGTCGATGAGCACCGCGTGCCCCTCCCGCCCCACCGCCGAGATCAGCGGATCCATGATCCCGCAGCTCACGCCCACCCAGTCGTTTTCCACCCGCTGCGCCAGCCGGGCCATGGGCAGCGGCTGCCACGGGATGGCGGAGACCGCCGCGAACGCCCGCAGCGACGCCATGGTCAGCGCCGCGCTCGACGAGAGCCCCGCCCCCACCGGCACGTCGCCCCCGACCACGCCGTCCCAGCCGGTGGGCTCGTGCCCGGCCTCCCGGAGCGCCCACGCGGCGCCCATCACGTACGCGGCCCACCCCGGGGCGGGCGCCGCCGGGGCGGGCGCCGCCGGAGCCTGATTCACCACGTCGGCCGGATCGAAGGCGGCCGCTTCGCCGTAGTCCGTCGACCAGAGCCGGACCCGGCCATCGGCCCGGGGTCGGAGCGCGATCCCCACCGCCCGGTCGATGGCCAGCGGGAGGACGAACCCGTCGTTGTAGTCGGTGTGCTCCCCGATCAGGTTGACCCGCCCGGGCGCCCGGACCCGCACCGCCGGCCACCCATCGAAGCGGTCCCGGAACACCGCCGCCAACCGACCCGCCAGTCCGTCACGGCCATCCTGGCGTGCGCCGCTCGATGGGTCGGGGTTCGCTGGCATCGGGCTCCCGGTGGTCCCGGACTGGCGCCCACCCCCGGATCGCCCCGGGGCCGGGCGCGCTGACTTCGATACGCTAATCCGTCAGCGCCGCGGAGGCCATGCCGGCACGCAGGCGTTCCGCCGGGCATGTCCACCGCGGGGGCCCACGCCCCCTCTTCACCCGGCACGCCCGATGCAATACCATGAGAACCATGAATGATCTCCCGCTGGACGCCGAAGGGCTCAAGGCCCTGACCGATCTCGAGGATGTCTGGGCCGTGGCGCCGATCCTCGAAGCCCTCGAGAAGGACACCGAGATCCTCCTCTTCATCGGGCCCGGCTGCCCCGTCTGCCCGCATCAGGTCCGGGCCGCCGCCACCGTGGCGCTGGCCAGCGACCGGATCACCCTCGAGATCGTCGACGCCACCCAGGACCCGTCCCTCGCCCGCCGCTTCGAGGTGGCGTCGGTCCCCACCACCATCGTCGATGATGAGCTGATCCTGGTGGGGCTGACCCCGGCGAAGGAGCTGGCGGAGCGACTCGTCGCCCAGCAGGGCCCCGACGCCGAGACCATGCGCTTCGCCGCCCTGGTGGAGGCCGGCCGGCACGGCGATGCCAGCGAGCGGCTGGCCGATGGCCGCGCCACCGAGGCGTTCGCCCAGCTCTGGGCCACCAGCACCCTCGAGAGCCGGATGGGGCTCATGCTGGTGGCGGAAGAGGCGCTGGACCGGGACCCGGACGCACTGCACACCCTGGTCCCCCACCTCCTGGCGGGGCTCCAGGGTGATGGCCCCCTGGCCGCCGACCAGGCGCGCCGCGGCGACACCGCCGACCTCCTGGGCCGCATCGGGCACCCCGACGCCCGGTCAGCCCTCAAGCAGCTGGCCCGCGACGCCAACGCCCAGGTGGCCGAGGCCGCCCGCGCCGCCCTCGATGACATGGGGAACTGACGGCTCCGACCCCCGTGGAACGGGGAGTGCAGCGCCTTCGGGGTGACAGGCACCCCGACACGAAAGGCAACGGATGCGCGGGATACGGCTGGGCTCGGTCTTCAGCCTCGAGATCCGGATCGACTACTCGTGGTTCATCATCTTCTTCCTCATCCTGTGGACGCTGACCGCCGGCTTCTTCCCGCAGGAGACGCCGGACATGAGTACCGGCGTCCACATCGCCATGGGCGTGGCGGGGACGATCCTCTTCTTCGCCTCGCTCCTCGCCCACGAGATCTCCCACTCCCTCGTGGCCCAGGGCCGCGACATCCCCGTCGAGGGGATCACCCTCTTCATCTTCGGCGGGATGGCCCACACCCGCATGGAGGCCGAGGACCCCGGCGACGAGTTCGTCATCGCCGGCGTGGGGCCGCTGGCCAGCCTTGTCATCGCCGGGCTCTTCTGGCTCCTGGCGTGGGCCGGCCGCTCCGCGGGGCTCGGCGCCGAGTACACCGTGGTGGCCGATTACCTGGCGTTCATCAACCTGGCGCTGGCCGTCTTCAACCTCCTCCCGGGCTTCCCACTGGACGGCGGCCGCCTCTTCCGCGCCACCGTGTGGAAGTTCACCGGCGACCTCCACAAGGCCACCCGGTGGGCCACCGCCGGCGGGAAAGGGCTCGGCTACGCCCTCATGGGCTGGGGCCTCCTCCAGCTCTTCGCCGGCGCCGCCGGCGGCGGGCTCTGGCTCCTCTTCATCGGCTGGTTCGTCCGCACCGCCGCCGAGTCGAGCTTCACCCAGCACGTCCTCCGGGAGACCCTCCAGGGCGTGAAGGTCCGCGACGTCATGACCGGGGATCCCGAGACCGTCGACGCCGACCTCTCCCTCCAGTCGTTCGTCGATGACCGCGTGATGAAGGGCAAGCACCGGGCCTACCCGGTGGTGGACAACAGCGAGCCCGCCGGGATCGTCGCCCTCGACCAGGTCAAGGAGGTGAGCCGCGATCGCTGGCCCGACACCACCGTCGCCGACGTCATGACACCCCTCGACGCCGACCACCGGGTCGACCCCGACAGCGACATGGCCGCCGTCCTCGAGCGGCTCGGTGGCCGCGAGGGCGTGCGGCTCCTGGTCACCGACGGCGGCGAGCTGATCGGCGTCCTCACCCGCGGAGACCTCTCCCGCTGGATGGAGCGGGCCGAGCTGATGAAAGGGTAGAGCATGGCGGACGAACAGATCCCCCCACCCCCGCCGACGCGTCCTCGATCCAGGAGCAGGTCGAGGAGAAGAAGGCGTCGCGCCAGAAGACGTTCGGGACGTTCGGCGGCGTGTTCGTCCCGACGCTGCTCACGATCCTGGGGGTCATCATGTACCTCCGGGAGGGTTGGGTCGTGGGCCCCGCGGGCCGACCTCAACATCCTCCCCCTGGCCGCGCACCCCGAGTTCGGACGGCTGGTGGCCGCCGCCGAAAGCCTCGGCACGCCCTGCCTCTTCACCCGCGACTCGGGGAAGGAGAGCGCGCTGGCCTGAACGGCGGGCGCCGGTGGCTGCGTTGTTGCTTTGGAAGAGACGCACAACCGACACAGACCAGGGGGTATCCGTGGATGAGCAGGAGATCTACCAGCAGAAGCACGAGGCCCAGATGGACGAATGGGAGGCCGAGCTCGAGAAGCTGAAGGCCAGGGCGTCCAGGGCCAGCGCAGACGCCCAGCTCGAGCTGAGCCAGCGGATCGGCCAGCTCGAGGAGCAGCTCGAGGAGGGGAAGAAGGCGCTCTCCGACCTGGCCGACACCGGTGACGACCCATGGGAGTCCACGAAAGAGCGGGTGGATCAGGCGTGGACCTCGCTGAAGGCCGGCTTCGAGCAGGCCCGTGAAGAGCTGGACCAGGAACCCGGCGATGGAGCCGGCACGGACCGCTGAGCCAGCCGCGGAGCCAGCCGCTGAGCCAGGTGCGGAGCCAGCGCGTCGCCCGGCGCCG
>CAZSBL010000093.1:0-7570 GCA_964605205.1 uncultured Gemmatimonadaceae bacterium | reverse complement strand
GCCCGGCGCCGGGCGACACGGCTACCGCACGGGCCCCGTCACGCCCCGGTCCACCGTGATGGCGGCGCCCTCCAGCGGCTCGCCGTCCACGAGCACGGTGCCATCGTCCGTGGCCACGAGCTCGTGGGCCGCGAAGTCATCGATGGTGATCTTCTCGTCGCCGGGCTCATCCATGGACGCGGTGGTCAGCCGGGTGCCCGGCTCGGCATCGGCGAAGAGCAGCCCCAGCGTCGCCTCGCCCTGGGCCGCCAGCAGCATCCCCTCGCTCTTCTCGCCGCGCAGCGTGGCGGGCTGGAGGTTCGCCACCACCACGATCCGGCGGCCGTCCAGCTCGTCGAACCCGTACTTCCCGGCGATGCCGGCCACCAGCTGGCGCTCCTCGGAGCCCAGGTCGATGTCCACCACGATCAGCCGGTCGGCATTGGTGTGCTCGCGGGCCTGGATGATGCGGGCCACGCGGAGGTCCAGCGGCTTCAGCTCCTGCGGCTCGAAATCGGAATCGTGAACGGCGTCGGTCATGGTCTCCGGCGGTGCATGTGCGCGTTGGTCCTGCCCGTAGTGTCTGCTCCCGTCGGCCGTCACCGCAACCCCTGGCCGGATCGCAGCCCTCAGCCCCAGCGCACCGTCAGCCCCTCCCCCTCCCGCACCACGCGCGTGCCGAACGGCCGGCTGTGCTCGTCCAGCACCCCGGCCAGCCACTCGGTCTCACCGTCGGAGGCCCGCTCCAGCCGGAACCGCCGGATCCGCAGCGGCGTCATCCGGAGCCCGGCCAGCGCCCCATCGGGCCCCAGCGTCGGGAAGTACATGAGCGTCAGCTCGCCCCGGTACTCCTCCCGGCCGCCGATCCCTTCGTAGTCGTTCAGGAAGTCGCCGGCGCCGTACAGGATCGGGCGCTCACGGTACACCTCGATCCCTTTCGGGTGGTGCGACGAGTGGCCGTGAATGACGTCCGCGGCGCCCGCATCGATGAGCCGGTGGGCGAACCGGCGCTGCGCGGCGGGCACGTCGTAGCCCCAGTTCCCGCCCCAGTGGATCGAGACCACCACCCGGTCCCCGGCCTCCCGGTGGGCCTCGACCTGCCCGATGGCCCGCTCGGCCTCCGCCTCCCCGGGCTCCGGCAGGTAGTTCACGCCCGACGCCTCCGCGGTGGCCTCCCACCCGGGCGGGACCCCGGCCGTGGGCAGCCCGTACGAGAAGACCAGCACCCGCCCCCGCCCCGTCTCCAGCACCGCCGGCGCCGCGGCCGCCTCGGCGTCCTCCCCGGCGCCCGGCGCCCCGAGCCCCGCCGCCTCGAGCGCGGCCAGCGTCTCCCGGAGCCCCGGCCGCCCCCAGTCCATGACGTGGTTGTTGCCCAGCACGCAGACAGCGACACCCGCCGCCGTCAGCACCGGCACGTTCCCGGGGTGCATCCGGTAGTGGATCCCCTTCCCGGGCCACGGCGTGGCGGAGGTGGTGACCGCCGTCTCCAGGTTGATGATCCGGGCGTCCGGCGCCACCCGCTCCAGCTCCGATAGCGCGTCGCCCCATACGTAGTCGAAGGCGACGTCATCGGGGATCGGGCCGCTCGTCGCCTCCGCCAGCGCCACGTACCGCCCCGCGTCCTTCACGTACGGCTCGTGGAGCCGCGGGTCCACCGACCGGGGCAGGATCTGGTCCATCCCGCGCCCCAGCATGACGTCGCCGGCCAGGAAGAGCGTGGTGGGGCGTGGGGCCCGGCCGTACCGCCTGGTCATGCCCGCCCCCGCCACGGCGGCACCGAGTGCCGCAACGAACACCGTCGATCCACACCTCGCCTCCGTCCATCGAGACTCAGCCCCCGCACTCGATACGGGCAGGTTCCACGCCACCGATTGACCCGCGCCCCCGCGCCGGCCACCTTCCATCAGCCCCGTACGATCCGGCGAGTGTCACCCGCACACGGATCCGACCATGCCAGAGACCGCCACCGGGGCGAAGCAGGACCCCGCTTTCACATACCAGGACCCCTACCCCACCGGCGCCGACAACACCGAGTACCGGAAGCTCGAGGGCTCCGAGCGCTACGTCTCCGTCGAGCCGTTCGACGGGCACGACGTGCTGAAGGTCGACCCGGAGGCGCTCACCATCCTCGCCCGCGAGGCCATGCGCGACGTCTCGTTCCTCCTGCGCCCGTCCCACAACGAGCAGGTGGCGCAGATCCTCACCGACTCCGAGGCGTCCGGCAACGACAGGGGCGTGGCCCTGGCCTTCCTCCGCAACGCCGAGGTCTCGGCCCACGGGACGCTCCCGGTCTGCCAGGACACGGGGACCGCCACCGTCGTCGCCAAGAAAGGCCAGCGGGTGTGGACCGGCGTGAAGGACGAAGAGCGGATCTCCCGGGGGATCTACCAGACGTACACGGGCGAGAACCTGCGCTACTCCCAGACCGTGCCGCTGGACACCTACACCGAGAAGAACTCCGGGACCAACCTGCCGGCCCAGATCGATATCGCCGCCACCAACGGCGAGGAGTACAGGTTCCTCTTCATGGCCAAGGGCGGCGGCAGCGCCAACAAGACCATGCTCTACCAGAAGACCAAGGCGCTGCTGAACCCGGACACCCTCGAGGCGTTCCTGGTGGAGAAGATGAAGTCCCTGGGCACGGCCGCGTGCCCGCCCTACCACATCGCCTTCGTCATCGGCGGCACCAGCGCCGACGCCGTCATGAAGGTGGTCAAGCTGGCCACCGCCCGGGAGCTGGACGGGCTCCCCACCACCGGCAACGAGCACGGCCGCGCGTTCCGGGACCTCGACCTCGAGTCCAGGCTCCTCGAGGCCGCCCGGAACCTCGGCATCGGCGCCCAGTTCGGCGGCAAGTACTTCGCCCACGACGTCCGGGTGATCCGGCTCCCGCGCCACGGCGCCTCGTGCCCCGTGGGGATGGCCGTATCCTGTTCCGCCGACCGGAACCTGCGGGCGAAGATCACCCGCGACGGGATCTTCCTCGAGGCCCTCGACCGCGACCCCGCCCGCTTGATCCCCGCCGAGTGCCGTGAGGGCGACGCGGCCCACGGCCACGCCATCGACCTCGACCGGCCCATGGACGAGGTCCGGGCCGAGCTGTCGTCCCTCGAGGTCGGCCAGGCGCTCCGCCTCTCGGGCACCATCGTGGTGGGCCGCGACATCGCCCACGCACGGTTCAAGGAGATCCTCGACCGGGGCGACGAGCTCCCCGACTACCTGAAGCAGCACCCCATCTATTACGCCGGGCCGGCCAAGAAGCCGGAGGGGAAGGCGTCGGGCTCCTTCGGCCCCACCACGGCCAACCGGATGGACCCGTACGTGGACCTGCTCCAGAGCCACGGCGGCAGCATGGTCATGATCGCCAAGGGGAACCGGAGCCGGCAGGTGGTGGACGCGTGCAGGAAGCACGGCGGCTTCTACCTCGGCTCCATCGGCGGCCCCGCCGCGGTGCTGGCCGAGGAGAACATCAAGGCGGTCGAGTGCATCGACTTCCCGGAGCTGGGGATGGAGGCCGTCTGGAAGATCGAGGTGGAAGACTTCCCGGCGTTCATCCTCATCGATGACAAGGGGAACGACTTCTTCCAGCAGATCGGGCTGTAGACGACGACGGCGCGCCTCAGGGCGCCACCAGGATCAGCCCCCGGCTCAGCCCCACCTTCACCCGCTGACCGGGGACGAAGCCCGCGTCGCGGAGCGTGGCCAGGATCCGTCCGAAGCCGTGCTCCGTGACGTGGATCTTCGGCTCGGCCACCAGGAGCCGCGCGTCGGTGGGGAGCACGGCCGCCAGCCGCTCCGCCACCGCGTCGAGAGGCCGCATCTCGTGGAGTGTCCAGATGGCGTACGCCGCGTCGACCGCCTCCGGCAGCTCCAGCGCGGCCGCATCCTGCCGGTGCAATCGGATCCGGTCAGCCACGCCCGCCTTCTCCGCCCGCCGCTCCAGCGCGTCCAGGCTCTTCTGCTGGAGATCGACGGCATGGACCCGGCCCTCCGGCCCCACCAGTCGCGCCGCCGCCACGGCGAAGTACCCCATCCCGCACCCCAGGTCGAGCACGCGCTGACCCTCCCAGACCGTGGACTCCAGCGTCCGCTCGGGGTGCTGGAAGAGCTTACGCAGCGGGTTGTCGAACGCGTAGGTGAACCACCAGGGACAGGTGTGCGCCATAGTCGTCAGCGCTCGCCCGGAACCGGGCCGTTCTTCCGCCCGGCCATCCCCCAGCTCAGTCCAGCTCCCGGGCGTGGCCGAAGGCGGAGCCCACGAACCGGACGAAGATGAAGCCCGCCTGGCAGATATTGGCGATGAGCGCCGTCACGTAGAGCGCCGGCGCGGCAGCCACGGCCAGCCCCAGCGCCACGGCCAGGAGGCTCGCCTGCTCCAGCACCTCCAGCGTGGAGACCAGGGCCACCGCCAGCCGATCGGGCGGGAACGTACCCCGGACGGGGCGGTACGCCCGCAGGAACGCCACGATGATGCCGTTGTCGAAGACCAGGAACAGGACGGCGGCCAGCCGCCAGGTCAGCTCGCCCTCCAACCCGTAGGCCACGAGCCCGACGGGGATGAGGGCAGCGGCCACACCGGTCACGCTGCCGGAGATCACCAGCCGGAGGCGGAGCAGGTCGTGGACCACGTCCCTCGGGGCCCCGCCCCCGCGGATGACGCTGACCAGTGCCGCGAACCCGGCGAACGCAGCGCCGATCTCAGCCAGCGCCAGGAGCGTCTCGGTGTTCTCTAGCATGCCGCCCGATCAGGATCGGATGGACGGATCACGGCGTCACCCCACGCCCCGGAGCAGCCCCAGCGTGCCTGCGGTGAACACCGCGAACGACAGGATCGCCCAGGACAGGATCGGCATCGTCGCCTCCTCGTGCTGTACAGGCCGCCGGTCTCCCCGGCACTTCCTGAAGATACGGCGGCAGCCGGCGGCCGCGCACCTCTGGACCTCGCCGGCGGAGCTATCGGCGGCCCCACCGCCGTCCTGGCCGAGGAGAACATCGAGTCGGCCGAGTGCGTCGACTTCCCCCGAGCTCGGGCTGTAGCCGCCCCGGGCCCTGGAGGCCACCGGTGGGCCGATGACTGGCTCCGGGTCTTCGCCGGGATCGACTACCGGTCTGAAACCGGCGAGCCGCGCCAACCTGCTCCAGCGGCGAGCACTCGTGGACTCCGGCATCCGCCACCGCCTCGTCGACGGACGGACCACCCTCGATCTCGGCACCGGCGCCATGTACGAGGCGGAGCGTTTGGACCCGGACCGGGTCACGGGAAACCACCCCGTGGACGCCCGCGTCCTCACCGGCCTCTCACTCCTCAACGCTCTCACCGAGAACGTGGACCTGACCGTCCGCGGCGAGTGGCGCCACGACAGCCGGCCGCCCGCAGACACCGTCCCCAACGACGACGTGCTCCGGACCGGGTTCACCGTCTCGTTCCTTCTCGTTCCGGTAGAGCGCTCCCTCGGCCCTGCTACACCGGCGGGTCGATCATCAGCGCGCTCACGGGCACCTTCAGCCATTCCGCCGCCGCGCCGGGCGTCCGGAACACCGCGGTCTCGAAGGGCAGGTCCTTCTTCTGCGCCTCGAACATCCGGAACATGCCGAAGGCCACCATGCTGTCGGCGATGAACCCCCACCGGGTGACGGCGAGTCGATCACGGTGGTCCACGAGCAGGTCGACCAGATCGCTCTGTCGCGTGGAATCCACGTCGAACGCATGGATCCAGCGACCGTCCACGAGCTCCCGCTCCGGCGGCGCCGGCCCTTCGCCCTCCAGCCGGGCGCTGTAGTACGAGTGCAACTCCTCGTTGGTGATCCGGCCGTGGGGCACGGTGATCACCAGATCGTACTGCGGGCGGTCGACGGCTTCGAACGGCATTCCGGTCACCCGATCCCCCGGACCAGCCACTCGCCCAGCGTACCCAGCGCCGACATCAGGAGCGCACCGCCCAGCGCCCAGCCGAAGCCGTCGATGGTGAGGTGGTCGGTCAGCGCGTCGGTGATCTTCAGGATGATGGCGTTGATCACCCACCGCGTGATGAACGCGAAGAGGAGCGCCAGCCCCAGCGTGGCCACGGTGAACACCGCGAAGAAGAGCCAGCCCAGGAAGAAGTTCAGCACCCCGAACAGCGCGGCCACCAGCACCGCGCTCCCGAAGCTCTTCAGGTGGAACCCCGGCAGGATCACTGCGGTCAGCCAGACCGCGAACGACAGGATCGCCCAGGACAGGATCAGCATCGTCGCCTCCTCGCGCTGTATGACCGCCGACTTCGTGCTCCGCCGTCAACATACGACGCCCCCCGTCGGCCGTGCACCCTCGAGGCGCTGCCACTCGTTGCTTCCGAGGGCAGCCGCAGCCACTATGGGACAGCGGTAGCATCGACCCGTCCAGCTGCTCGGCGGCAGGCAGAGAGTCATGTCCGAGGCACGCAGCCGGCTCACAGCCGGCCTTCCCGACCTCCCCTTCCGGAGCGTGCTGGAAGCGCTCCTGAAGCGGCTGGTTCCGTTCCACCTCGATTGGATACAGGTCGAGGTGTCCACCCGCTGCGTCGGTCGCTGCGTCTACTGCCCCGTTCCGCGCTTCGACCACCGCGGCCGGCAGAGGCTCATGTCCATGGAGACCTTCGAGCGGCTCGAGCCGTCCTTCGGGTCGGTGGACCTGGTGTTCCTCCAGGGCTGGGGCGAGCCGCTGCTCCACCCCCGGTTCCGGGAGATGGCCCGGCGCGCGAACGCAGCGGGCCCGAGGGTCGGCTTCACCACGGCCGGTGTCCACCTCGACCGGGCCGCCCGGCGGGCACTCCTGGACAGCGACATCGACGTGGTGGCGGTGAGCCTGGCCGGCGCCCGCGCCAGCCACGACCGGTGGCGACCGGGCAGCCCGCTGGAAACCATCGATCGCAACCTCCGCCGCCTGCGACGCGAGCGGGAGGCGGCGGCAGGGCCTGCCCTCCATGTGGCCTACCTCCTGCTGAGGGATAACGCCCGCGAACTGGAGGAGGCGGTGATGCTGGCGAGCGAGTGGGGCGCCCGCGAGATCGTCGTCAGTGACCTCGCCCTCGTGCTCGACGCCTCGCTCCAGGAGCAGAGCCTGCTCGCCCGCCCGGACGCCTGGCCCCGGGTCCGTGAGGCCGTGGCCGCCGCCCGCACCCGCGCGGCGGCCGAAGGCATCCGCCTCCACGCACCCGTCCCCGGAGACGAGCAGTGGACCTGCGGCGAGAACGTGCTCCGCAGCTGCTTTGTCGCCGTCACCGGCGATGTGTCACCGTGCGTCATGACCAGCCCGACGCTCGCACAGCTGACCCACTGGCTCGGGGGTCACCGCCACCCGATCCGTACCCTCACCTTCGGCAGTATCCGCGACCAGCCGCTGCCCGCGATCTGGCGGTCGGCCCCCGCCCGCGACTTCCGGAACGCCCTGCGGGAGCGCGCCTGGGCGCCACCGGACCAGCGGCCGCCCCCACCAGCCCCGTGCCGGCACTGCCACAAGCTGTTCGAATCCCCGGCCCTGCCCGGCATCGCAGGGAAATGATTCCGGGTCTCCTCCAGATTTGTTGGTCATTTCCGGGGGTGCCATCAGGCGACTCGTTCGCGACGCGAGGGG
>CAZSBL010000092.1:3048-13578 GCA_964605205.1 uncultured Gemmatimonadaceae bacterium | reverse complement strand
GAGGGTGGAGGGGGAGGGGGCGAGAGTTGAGGGCGAGGGCTAGGGCTAGGGCGAGGGCCAGGGCGAGGGGGGTCAGGCGGTGTCTTTGGTGTTTGGCGGTACGGTCAGGCTGAGGGTGTAGCCTATGGCGAGGACGGCGACGGCGCCGATGACGTTGTGCCAGAGGAACGAGACGTCGGGCGCCAGGAAGGTGACGGCGGCGACGGTGCTCATGCCGGCGATGAGGCCGTAGAAGGCGCCGCGTCCGCGGGCGCGAGGGACGAACGCGAGGATGAAGACGCCGAGGATGGAGCCGTAGAAGAAGGATCCGAAGCGGTTCACCACCTCGATGAGGGATCCGAGGGCCACGGCCCAGAGGGCGATGATCATGGCGAAGACGCCCCAGAACCCGGTGGCGAGCTTGGAGACCCGGAGGTAGTGGGCGTCGGAGGCGTCGGGTTTGACCCGTCGTCGATAGAAGTCGATGACGGTGGCGGTGGAGAGGGAGTTCAGCTCGCTGGAGATGGAGCTCATTGCGGCGGCGAGGACGGCGGCGATGAAGAGGCCGGGGATGATGATGGGTAGCTCGCCGAGGACGAAGGCGGGGATGATGAAGTTGACGTCGCGGGGGTTCTCGCCGGTGGTGATCTCTGCGAGGGCGAGGGCATCGGTGCGGAGGTCCTCGAGCCGCTGGTCGTCCTCGAGGAACTGTCGGGCCATGGCCTGGGCGAGTGCGCGGTCTCCGGCGTCGCGAGCGGTGGCCAGGTCGATGGCGGCCTGCCGGCGGGCCTGGAACGCGTGGTCGTAGCGCTCCTGGAGAGCGGTGTACTCGGAGGCGGCCTGTTCCTGCACCACCAGCTCGTGCTCGGTGTTGAAGAGGAGCGGTGGCGCGGAGAAGATGTAGTAGACGAAGACGAGGACGCCCACCATGAGGACCATGGCCTGGAGGGGGATCTTCCAGTAGGCGCTGATGAAGAGTGAGCTTCTGGCCTCGTCGATGGATCGGGCGGTGAGGTAGCGCTGGACCTGACTCTGGTCGGTGCCGAAGTAGCTGAGCATGAGGAAGGTGCCGCCGATGACGCCGGACCAGAACGTGTACGTCTCGTTCATGGAGAAGGAGAAGTCGAAGGTGTCGAGGCGGCCGGTCTCGCCGGCGATGGCCAGGGCGTTGCCCACGCCCACGTCTTCGGGGACCCCCATGAGGAGGACGACCAGGAGCGCGCCGAGCCCGCCGACGATGAGGACCATCTGCTTCACGTCCACCCACTGCACCGCCTGCACGCCGCCGAACATGGTGTAGACGACGGCGGGTACGCCGATGAGCGCCACGGCCAGGGCGAAGTCGAGGCCGAGGACGGCGGAGAGGATCACGGCGGGCGCGCTGATGACCACGCCCACGGCCATGCCGCGGCTGAGGAGGAAGAGGGCGCTGGTCAAGGACCGGGTCCGGCCGTCGAAGCGCTTCTCGAGGTACTCGTAGGCGGTGTAGACCCGGGCCCTGTGGAAGAACGGGACGAGGGTGACGGAGAGGATGAGCATGGCCACGGGGAGGCCGAAGTAGAACTGTACGAAGCGCATCCCGTCGGCGGCGCCCTGGCCGGTGGTGCCCACGAGGGTGATGGCGCTCATCTGCGTGGCCATGACGGAGAGCCCCACGGCCCACCACGGCATGTTGCGATTGGCGAGGAAGTAGCCCTCGACGTTGTCGGTGCCCTCGGCGCGTCGCAGCCCGTCCCAGACCACGTAGATCAGGTACGCGGCCACGATGGTCCAGTCGATCCAGTGCATCAGCCGCTTCCGAAGGCGGCCTGCAGCCAGTAGAGCGCGATCAGGGCGATGACCTGGACGATCAGCACACGCGCGTAGAGCCAGCGCTTTTTCATGGCGCGCCCAGGCTCAGGAGGTTGGCGAACAGCCGGTAGGCGCCGGGCACGCCCTCGGGCAGCTGCCGGAAGAAGGCCAGGGCGGCGTAGACGTAGGTGCCCTCGCCGAGGGGGCCCACCAGGAGCGAGCCGCGGAGGTCTTCCTCGCCGGGGTCGCTCATGGCCAGGAGCGGCGTGAGGGCGTCGGGCCATGTTTCCCAGAAGTAGAGCCCGCGCTCCTGGACCCAGCCGAGCCAGTCCCGGGGGCCGATGCGGTTCGGCTCGTTGAAGACCGGGTGGCCGGGCTCGAGGACGCGTACGGGCGCAGTCTCATCGGTGACGCGGCCGTGGGGCCGGTCGATGGTGACGGGCCACGGCGCGTAGTCGCGGCGGAGCGCCGGGTACTTGTTGTACTGGACGATGAGGGTGCCGCCGCTCCGGACCCAGTCGAGGAGCCGCTGGTTGTGGTCCACGAGGGGGTCGTTGACCTCGTAGGCCCGGGTGCCGGTGACGATGACGTCGAAGCGGTCGAAAGCGCCGGCGGCGAGGGCGGCGGCGTCGAGGAGCTGGTGGTCGAGGCCGAGCTGCTCGAGGGCCTCGGGCACGCCGTCGCCGGAGCCGGGGACGTAGCCCACGCGCACGTCGGCCACCTCTACGTCCATGACCCGGGCGCGGACGGTGGCGGTGCGGTAGAGGTGGTGGGGCGCGATGTGGGGGTAGTCGACCACGTGGTAGCCGAGGGTGTATGTCCGGCCACGGGCCCGCGTGCCGGTCTCGAGGCGCGCACCGATCTCGTACTCGCCGGGCACGGCATTCGACGGCGGCCGGACCTGGAAGGTGGCGGACTGCTCGGCACCGGGGGCGAGGGTAGTGGCGGCTCGCCCGGGCGCCGGGCGCCAGCCGGCGGGCAGGTCGAGGCGGAGCGTGCCGGTCACCGTGTCGGGCGCCTGGCTCCGGAGGCGGACGGTGACGTCGAAGGGCCGGGTGGCGGCGGTCCGCACCACGGCCAGCGCCGGCGCGATGGCCACCGACACGGCGGGGACCACCTTGACGGGCTGCCGGCGCTGGCCGTCCCGGGCGTCCACCGCGATCCGGGTGGCGTCGAGCTCCGCCGGGACGGGTGTGCCCACGCCGGGGAGGGAGACCAGGAACGAGCCGCGGACCGGCGGCGGGCCGAAGGGGAGCCCCCGGACCTCCGGGTCATCGGGCCAGCGGTACATGTCCTCGGGCTCGGGGGCCCGGGGGTCGAGGTAGTACGGCATGGTGGGGTCCGCGTCGGCGGGGACGGTCACCTCGTACGTCACCACGGCGCGCCGGCCGGGGGCCACGGTGAAGAGGCCGGTCTGCCGGGTGCTGGCGCCTGCCCCGGCGCCCCGGGCCGCGTCACCGCGGACCCCGTCGCCACCGGGCCACCCGCCCTCGCCGCGGGCGACGCCGTCCGTCCCGACCCGTCGGCCGGTCCAGCCCTCGGGGAGGAGCGGACCCGCGTCGGCCCGGATGGCCTCGGGGCCGCCGTTCCAGACGCTGGTCTCGAGGCGGAACGTCTGGCCGGGGACGACGGCGGCCCGGTCGGCCACCACGTCGAGCTGGACGTTGGCCGCGGCCAGGAGCGCGGTGCGGAGGTCGTCGAGCTCGGCGGCCAGGTGGTGGTGCAGGTCGGCCACGGCGCCCCGGTCGCCGCCGCTGCCGACGCCCTCGAGGGTGGCGGCCACGGTGGTGAGCCGGTCCTGGGCGCGGGAGAGCGTCGGGACCAGTGCCCAGGGGTCGCTGGGCTTGAACGCGGCCCGGGCCTCGGCCACCAGCGACTCGTACTCCCGGAACCGCGCGGCCGACTCCGCCAGCGCCCGCCGGTCCATGCCGTCGAGGGAGGCGGCCACCCGGTGGGCGCGCTGGGAGAGGAGGGTGTCCACGCCGGCGAAGAGTGACGGGGTGGCGTCGGCCGCTCCCACGCCGTAGCGGCCGAAGCTGGGGTCTTCGGCGACCTCCACCGGGCCCGCCGGGTCTTCGACGAGGTCGAGTCCCGTGCGACGGGGGCCGGGGTCGAGCCGCCGGCCCTGGTCCTGGCTCCGGTGCCGGGCCCGGCTGCCCATGGCGACCTGGTGGTAGCTGGCGCCGAGGAGCGGGTCCAGCTCGCCGGTGTTCAGCTGCACGTCCGGCGGGCCCTCGGCGAACCAGGCGGAGCGGTAGTAGAGCGCCGGTGCGTGGGGCCGGAGCCCGGCCTCGATCTGCTCGGGGAACCGGGCGGGGTCGCCGGCGGCGAGGAACGCTTCCCGGGCGATGATCCCGGAGGCCTCGTGCTGGCCGTGCCCGTCCCGGGGCGTGCCGCTCCAGACGCTGGCGATGACGTCGGGCCGGTAGCGGCGGATGACCTCCACCACGTCGCCCAGCAGCTCATCCCGGGGCCAGTGGCGGAACGCCTCCTCGGCGCTCTTCGAGTAGCCGTAGTCGGTGGCCCGGGCGAAGAACTGGTCGCCGCCATCGAGGCGCCGAGCGGCCAGCAGCTCCTCGGAGCGGATCAGCCCGAGCGCCACGCCCAGCTCCGGCCCGATCCCGTTCTGGCCACCCTCGCCCCGGGTCAGCGACAGGTACGCGGCGTCGATCCCCCGGCCCAGTGCCAGCGGCGCGAAGAGGGCCGTGTTCTCGTCATCCGGGTGGGCGGCGATATGGAGGATACGGGCCGTGGTCCCGAGGCGCCGGAGCGCGAGGCCGGTGGCGGTGGCGCCGTCGTATACGCCGGTGGTGGAGGTGGCGGGCGTGGACCACGGCAGTCCGCCGTCCTGGGCGGCGGCGGCGGAGGCGCACGGTCCCGCGACCCCGGCGGCGCCGAGGGCGAGGAGTGCGATGGCTGTAAGGAGGGTCCGCCGGAAGAGCATGCCCAAAGGTAGAAAGGGCGGGGATAATGGCAAGGGACGACCTATCTTCAGCGGGCCGTGTCGAGGACCTCTCTGACCTTACCGGCGAGCTGGGTCACGGAGAACGGCTTCTCGAGAAACTCGATGCCTTCCTTCAGCACGCCCCGGTGCGCGATGACGTCGGCGGTGTACCCGGACATGAAGAGGACGGCGATGCCCGGGTGTATCGTTTCCAGCTGTTCGGCGAGCTGCACGCCGTTCATATCGGGCATGACCACGTCGGTCAGGAGCAGGTGGATGGGCGACGCGTGCCGGGCCGCGAGGTCCAGGGCGTCCGCCGGTGTTTCGGCCTCGAGGACGGTATAGCCGTTCCGTCGAAGGATGGTGGCGGCCAGCTCGAGGACGGCGGGCTGGTCCTCCACCACCAGGATCGTTGCGCTGCCACCGGCCTGCCCGGGACCGGTGCCGGGGGCTTCGGCCCGTGTGAAGACGTCGCCCGAGGCCCGCGGCAGGTGGATCCGGAACGACGTGCCCCGGCCGGGTTCGCTGGACAGCCCGATGAACCCGCCATTCTGCCGGACGATCCCGTAGACGGTGGCGAGGCCCAGGCCGGTCCCCTGTCCGGGGCCCTTGGTGGTGAAGAACGGGTCGAAGATCCGTTCGCGCACCTCCTCGGGAATGCCGTGACCGTCATCGCTCACTTCGAGCAGCACGTAGTCGCCCGGCTCGGCGTCGGAAACGACCACTGCGTCATCGGCCGTGACGGGGACGTTTGCGGTCCGGATGGTGATCAGGCCGACCCCGGAGATGGCGTCCCGGGCGTTGACCATGAGGTTGGCCAGGATCTGATCGATCTGGACCGGGTCCACCTTCACGGGCCAGAGGCCGCGGCCGGGGTGCCACGCCAGGTCCATGTCTTCGCCGATGAGGCGCTCGAGCATCTTGAGCGTGCGGGCCACGGTCTCGTTGAGGTCGATGACCTTCGGAGCCACCACCTGTTCGCGGGCGAAGGCCAGCAGCTGGCGCGTGAGGTCGGCCGACCGGGTGGCGGCGGTCCGGACCTCCTCGAGCTCGGTCCGGACCTCGGTGTCCGGCCCCAGGACATCCAGGGCCAGCTCCGTGCGGCCCAGGATGACGGCCAGCATGTTGTTGAAGTCGTGGGCCACGCCGCCGGCCAGGCGGCCCACGGACTCCATCTTCTGGGCTTGTATCAGCTGGGACTGGAGCCGTTCCCGTTCCTCCTCCGCCTTCCGCTGTTCCGAGATGTCGTGGACGATGGAGTAGAGGAGCTGGCGCCCTCCGATCTCTACGGGCCCGCTGAAGACCTGCACATCCCGGATCGAGCCGTCGGCCAGGCGGTGCCGGAAGAGGAAGTAGGGCCGCTCGTGATGGCGCGCCCGATCGATTTCAGCCCGGATCTCCGGGACCGACAGCGTGTTCAGGTCGGCGACGGTCATGCTCCGGAGCTCGTCTCGACTCCAGCCGTAGAACCGGGCGGCCGCCGGGTTCGCGTCCACCACGCTCAGGTCCTCCGGGTCTACGATGAACATGACCGCGTGCTGGTTTTCGAACAGCGTGCGGTACCGCTCTTCGCTGACCGTCAGCGCGCGCAGCGTCTCTTCCCGCTCGAGGCGGTCGACCAGCAGCAAGCCCAGGAGCACGGTGGCCACCGGATAGATGACGAGCACGGGCAGCGAGATCCGGGCGAGGACATCCAGAGCGGTCTCCCACGGCAGGAGCAGCATGATCAGGAGCATGGCCACGTGGACCACGATGCCCAGACCATACAGCTCCCGCCAATCGACCCTGGCCAACGGCCCCTTCCGGACACGCCGCCAGGCGATCCCGATCCCGCCGGAGGCCAGGATCCCCAGGACGCCTACAACGGCCACCGTGCCGCCCTGGTGGAGCCGGTAGACTGCCGTCATGGCCATGGCGATCACCGTGGGGATCGTACCGAAGAAGAGGCCTGACACCCCCAGCAGGACCGACCGGGTGTCGAAGACGATCCCCTCCTCGAGGCGGAACGACGCCGCAATGATGGCGACTCCGATGGCCCCGAGGATCACGCCCCGCAGCACCTCCCAGAGTGGATGAGCGGTCCGGGGCACCCTCCGGCTGACGAGCTCGAACGTCAGGACCAGAGCCAGGAGGAGGGCCGCGTTTCGGGCCACGCCCAGCAGAACATCTTCAGCCATGGGTCAGCGTGCCGCCACGGCCGGCGTCCTGTAATGGGAAGGGTGTCAGGTCATGGTCTCTCACGCGAGTCCAGTGCGGCGCGTACGGCGGCGGCGAGATCGGCTGCGGTGAACGGCTTCTCCAGGAAGTGGACCCCCTCCTCGACCACCCCGCGTTCCGCGATGACGTCTTCCGCGTAGCCGGACATGAAGAGTACCACGAGGTCAGGGTACACCGCCGACATGCGGTCGGCGAGCTCACGGCCGTTCATCTCCGGCATGATGACGTCGGTCACCAGGAGGTGGATAGCCGTCGGTTCCTCCTCGGCCCGCTCCAGCGCCTCGCCCGGGGAGGCGGCCGTCAGGACCTGGTAGCCGCGGCCTTCCAGGATCTTCCTGGCCAGGCTGAGCACGGCGGGCTGGTCCTCCACCACGAGGACGGTCTCGCCGCCGCCCGCCGCCCGGGGCTCTTTGGATTCGCGAGGGGCGGGCTTCTCGGCCGCACCGTGGTGACGCGGGAAGTGCATCTTGACCGTGGTGCCGTGGCCGGGCTCGCTGTACACGTTGATGAAGCCGCCGTTCTGCCGCACGATCCCGTAGACAGTGGAGAGCCCGAGCCCGGTCCCCTGGCCGACCTCCTTGGTGGTGAAGAAGGGGTCGAAGATCTGCCGGCGGACATCCGGCGCCATCCCACAACCGGTGTCGGTCACGGTGACGAGCACGTACTCGCCGGGCTCGGCGGCGGCGTGGAACTCGGCGTAGTCCGGGTCCACGGTAACTCTCCGGGTCTCGATGGTGACCCGTCCCTGCCCGTCGATGGCGTCCCGGGCGTTCACCAGCAGGTTGGCCAGGACCTGATCGATCTGGACCGGGTCGACCTTGACCGAGCCGGCGGACTCGCCCGGCCGCCAGACCAGCTCGATCTCCTCACCGATGAGACGCCGGAGCATGCTGAGCATGTTCCCGATGGTCCGGTTGAGGTCCACCACCTTCGGGGCCGCCACCTGCTCCCGGGCGTAGGCCAGGAGCTGGCTGGTCAGCTTCGCCGAGCTCTCGGCGGCCTTGCGGACCTCGTCGAGGTCCTCGAACAGGGGGTCGTCCGGGCTCACCTTCTCCCGGGCCAGGTCCACGTGCCCCAGGATCACCGACAGCATGTTGTTGAAGTCGTGGGCCACGCCGCCGGCCAGGCGCCCAACCGACTCGACCTTCTGGGCCTGGGCGAGCTGGGCCGTGAGCTGCGCCTCCCGCTCCTCCTGCCGCTTCCGCTCGGTGATGTCCTCGACGAACCCGTAGAGGCGAGTCGCCCCGGGGCCCACGTCGTGGGCGGAATAGCCGCCAGCCCGGACCCGCAGAGGTTCCCCATCGGTCCGGACGGCATGGAGCTCCAGGTCGTACGGTTCGCCGTCGCGGACCGCCCGCTCGATGGCGGTCCGGAGCCGGTCCCAGTACTCCGGCGGGAACATCTCCGCGTGCTCGTCGAGGGGCGGCGCGCCGGCCTCCGGGTCGCGGCCGAAGATCCGGAACAGCTCATCGGACCAGGTGACGTCCCCGGTGTCCACATCCAGCTCCCAGCTGCCGACATGGGCGAGGCGCTCCGTGCGCTCGAGCATGGTCTGACGCTTTTGGAGCTCCTCCTCGGCCCGCCTGCGTTCTGTAATGTCGCGGATCAGCCCGATGAACCCGACGACCTCACCGGCGTCGTCGCGCAGGTAGAAGGCGCTGGTCTCCCCGGGGAAGACCTGGCCGGATTTCCTGCGGTACCGGCTCACGTGGATGAAGCCGGGGTCGTCCATGTGCCCCCGGAGCCGCTCGCCCATCTCCCGGAACTCGGCCTCGCTGGCGTGCACCTCCGACGTCTGCTTCCCGCGGATCTCGTCGAGCTCGTAGCCGAAGAGCTCCGTGAACGCCGGATTGCAGTCGATGATCTTCCGGTCGGTGCCCGTCACCAGGATGGCGTCGCGGATGCTGTTGAAGAGGTTCCGGTGCCGGGCTTCACTCTGCCGGAGCGCGGCCTCGGCCCGCCGCTGCTCCGTAACGTCACGACCGGAGGAGATGGTGTGGGTGATGGCTCCGTCCTCGTCCCGGATCACCTCGTTCTCCCACGCGATGACCCGCTCTTCCCCGTCACGGGTGACCACCGCGTTCTCTATCGATCCCGCCCCTTCCAGGTCACCGGCGATGGCGCGCCGGCGGACTTCCCGGATCTCCTCCCGCTCGGTCTCTGGGACGAAGCGGTCGACCCAGCTCGAGCCCACGATCTCGGTCTCCGGGTACCCCAGGATCTCGACGCCCCGCCGGTTGATGAGCTCGACACGGCCCTCGCGGTCCAGGACCACGATCATGACGCCGGACACGTCGAGGTACAGCTGCGCGCGATCGAGCGCCTCCTCGATCCTGCGCCTCGCCGCCCGCTCCTCGGTCTGGTCGCGGAACACCAGGATCACGCCGGTCAGCCGGCGGTCCGGGTCCCGGACCGGCGCGGCGCTGTCGGCGATGGGGATCTCGGACCCGTCCCGGGCGATGAGGAGCGTGTGGTTGGCCAGATCGACGGCCTTCCCCTTGGTCAAGACGCGAGCGACCGGGTCGACGGGCGGCTCCCGGGTCTCCTCGTTGATGATCCGGAAGACCTCCTGGAGCGGGCGGCCACGGGCCTCGTCTTCCGGCCAGCCGGTGAGCCGCTCGGCGACGGGGTTCATCACCTCGACCCGACCCTCCCGGTCGGTGGCGAAGACCGCGTCGCCGATGCTCCGAAGAAGGGTGCCGTGGCGCCGCTCGGCGAGGGCCAGGTCCCGGAAGTGGTTCTTCTCGCGCCGCTGCCAGGCAAACCCGAGGGCGCCGATGAGGAGGAGGAAGAGGATGGCCAGGAGCCCGAGGGTCCACCCGAGCCGCTCCTGAAGCGGGCCGAAGGCCTCTTCCACATCGATCTGCGCCACCAGCTTCCAGTCGGTGCCCGGGACCGACCGGACCGCGGCCAGGGCCGGCTCGCCGCGGTAGTCGACTCCGTCCACGATCCCCTCCGCGCCCCGGATTGCCTGCGCGGCCGGCAGGTCGGCGCGATCCAGCGGGATCCGGAGGTCGAGGGCCGCGCCTTCGCTGAACCGGAGATCGGTCAGGAAGAGGACATGGTCACCATCGCGACGGACGAGATAGGTCTCCGCGGTGCGGGTGGGCGTCGGCCACCTCAGCAGTGCGGGGTGGAGGTGGATGGCGGCGTCGGCCCACAAGGCCACCGCGCCCAGGACGTCGCCCCCGGCATCGAGGATCGGCGCGATGACCGTCAGGTGGACCGGGTCGTCCGGTGCGTCCCGGTGGAATCCCTGGATGACTACGGTGCCGGAATCCATGGCGGATCGGCCGTATTCGGCGACCCGCTCGCCGTGAACGGCGGACAGCTCCACGTCCGGCACGGCGATGCGCGTCCGGCCGGCGGAGTCGAGGACCGCGACCCGCCGGTACTGGTAGACCCGCTGGACCGGCTCCAGCCAGGCCCGCAGCTGCGCCTCGGCGCCGGTATCGCTGCGGTAGAGCGCCGCGTCCACGAGCCCCGCGAAGACCGGGTTCTCATGGAAGGTGGCGGCGTCGCTGAGCCGCTCCTGACGCCACGCCTGGATCCGCTCGACCTCCATGCCCGCCACCGCCAGGAGCTGCGCCTCCACGCGG
>CAZSBL010000092.1:0-2948 GCA_964605205.1 uncultured Gemmatimonadaceae bacterium | reverse complement strand
TAGAGGACGGGCCGGCTCAACAGGTACGCCGTCGTCAGGATCGCGGCCATGAATTCGACCATGGCCGCCAGGACGAACGCGGCCCGGGCCCGGGTTCGATCCCCCGGGAGCTCCAACAGGATGAAGGATGTCCCGGCGAGGACGAAAAGGAGCGCCGCGAGGGGTGACATGTGCCCCACCGGCGCCCCGGACACGGCATGGTTGATCTCCAGGCCCGGGTGCTCGATGGCCGGGTGAATGCCCGTCGCGGAGAGGGCCAGCAGAGTTACGGCCGCCGCCGTGGCCGCGCCGGCCACGCTGAGCGTGAGCCTCCGGTCCGGCCGGTGCCCGGCGCCCCGGACGGCCGCCATGATGCCGAACACCACGAACAGAACGGCCGTACTCAGCGCCATGGGGATCCGGCCGCTCTGGAAGGCCATGAGGCGCTCGGAGCTCAGGACCCAGCCAGCCAGGGCGAGAAAGCCCACGAGCGCGGTCAGGGTTCCGGTCAGGAACGTCAGGCGCGCCCACGAGGGGGCAGGATCGGTCTGTTCGACTGCCATCTGATCACCAGGTTGTTCAGGCGCCGGGGTACCACCGGAGGCTGTGGACAGCGCGGTGACGCAGCAGGGGGTATACCGGAGGGGCCGACCGGTTAGCGCACCGCACCTGATAAGATATGGCCTGTGCCGGGATAGGGCGAGTGGGGACGCCGGCTGGGGTGCCGGCTGGGGTGGGCTGTCCATCGGGGGCACCGGTCCATTACAATTGCCCGTGACGGGTTTCAGGCAGCGGAGAACGAGACAGGAGTGGTTCGACATGCAGCAGACGACGGCGGTTTCACGGATCCTCGGGGCCCTGGTTCTGGTCCCGGCGCTGGCCCTGGTCCCGGCGGACGCCGCGGCCCAGGGGCTGACGCCCGAGCAGATCGTCAGCCTGCGGTCGGTGGGCGCGGTGGCCCTGAGTCCGGACGGCGAACGGGTTGCGTACACGGTACGCCGCCCGAGGGACGAGGCCGAGAGCCGGGGCAGCGCGTACTCGGAGCTGTTCGTGATCCCCGCCGCCGGCGGCGAGCCCACGGCCATCGTGGAGAAGCCGAATTCGGCCAGCAGCCCGCAGTGGTCGCCGGACGGGGGGACGCTCACGTTCGTGGCCCGGCTAGAGATGCACGACCAGCGGCAGGTCTACGCGGTGAACCCGGACGGCAGCGACCTGCGGCCTCTGACCACCAGCCCGGAGGGCGTGTCCAGCTACGCGTGGTCGCCGGACGGGACGGCCATCGCGTACACGCAGCGGGTGCCGGAGACCGAGGAGGTCCGGGCCGCCCGGGAGGCCGGGGACGACGTGATCGTCATGAGCGAGGCTGGCACCTTCATGCGCCTCTGGGTCCGGGAACTCGACGGTCCTCGCCGGGTGCTGACGCCGGAGGACCGGGACGTCCACGCCTTCGCCTGGGCGCCCGACGGGAGCTGGCTCGCCGTCCAGATCACCGAGGACCCGAGCACCGACGCCAGCTACATGTACCGGGAGATCTACGCCGCCGCGGCGGACGGCTCCGGGATGCGGCCGCTGATCGAGACCGAGGGCAAGCTCGGCCGCATGGCCTTCTCCCCCGATGGCGACGCCATCGCCTGGCTCGGCGCCACCGAGTTCAACGATCCCCTCGCCCAGACGGTGTTCGTGGCGGAGCTCGATGGTCGGGGTGACGGCCGGGAGGCGGGCGCACCACGAGCGCTGACCGCCGGGATGGAGGCCAGCGCCGCCGACATCGGCTGGCTCGACGGCCGGACCGTCTGGTTCGTGGCCAACGAGGGGACGAAGACGCGGCTCTACACCGTCCGCGACGATGGCTCCCGGCTTCAGGCCCGGGCCGGCGGCGACGAGGCGATCTTCCACGGCGCGAGCTTCGACCGGCGGCACCGGACGTTCGCGGCGGCCGCCAGCACGGCGTCGCACCCGAGCGAGGTGTACCTCGGGTCGCCGGGCGGCGAGCTGCGTCGCCTGACCGACCACAACCCGTGGCTGGCCGACGTGGCGCTGGGCAGCCAGCGGACCATCGAGTGGACGGGGCCCGAAGGGTGGCGGATCGAGGGGGTGCTCATCGAGCCGGTGGGGTACACCGCGGGCGAGACCTACCCGCTGGCGGTCCTCCCCCACGGCGGTCCCGAGGGAGTGGACCAGGACGGCTGGAACACGAACCCGCTCTACCCGGCACAGCTGCTGGCGGCGCACGGGTACGCGGTCCTCATGCCAAACTACCGCGGCAGCGGCGGCCGGGGTGTGGCGTTCAGCAAGGGCGATCACCGCGACCTGGGCGGCCGGGAGATGGAGGACATCCTGGCCGGGATCGACTTCCTGGCGGACCGGGGGATCATCGACCCGGAGCGGGTGGGGATCAGCGGCACCAGCTACGGCGGCTACATGTCGGCGTGGGCGGCAACCCGGTACAGCGACCGGTTCGCCGTGACCATCCCCTTCGCCGGCCTCACCAACTGGGTCAGCTTCACCGGCACCACCGACATCCCGGTGGAGATGACCGCCGTCCACTTCGACCTGCCCATCGAGGGGAACATGGGGCTCTACATGGACCGGTCACCGGTCTCGCACCTGGAGAGGGCGAGCACGCCCACGCTCATCGGCCACGGGCTGGCCGACGACCGGGTCCACCCCGAGCAGTCGATCCAGCTCTACAACCTCATGCGGCTCCACGGCATCGAGGTGGAGTTGGTGCTCTACCCACGGGAGCCCCACGGGCTCCTGGAGCGAGCCCACCAGATGGACTACATGGGGCGGATCGTGGAATGGATGAACCGCTATCTGAAGGTTGAGGCGCCGGTGACGTAGCGCTTTGCCGCGGGGGAAGGGGGTAGAGAGTCGTCGCCTATCGGGTTCTGTTCTCAGGAACTGTTGGGAGCCGGCCCCGTAATGCGACGGCTCCACGCTCCCCTCCCCTCCCCTACCCTCCCCCT
>CAZSBL010000091.1:0-13969 GCA_964605205.1 uncultured Gemmatimonadaceae bacterium | reverse complement strand
CCTCGCCGGCATGCCGCCCCCGCCGGCCGCGCTGCCTCACCGGAAAAGACTGTAAGGCTCTTCGCCGCAATTGTTGACGTGCAGAGCTGGGATTCCAGCGCCAGGCGGCCATGCCGGGCGGGGCAGGAATCAGGACGGCACGCGGCCGTCCGTCCGGGAAACCGCACGAATCCCACCGCGACGGGCGCGACGAACTGCCAGTTCACCGCGACGACGCGACGACGCGACGAAAACAGCAGAAGAAAGCTGGGAAGAGACCTCGCGGCGGGTCCCGACCTGCGGCGCGAGGCCGGAATCCGATGGGGTCTCGGCTCGCCGACCTCATCGCGTTCGCCGCGTCGCCGAGGTGAATCCTGCTTGCCGTCGCGTCCGTTGCGGTGAACCCGACCTGCGGCACGAGCACGTTTCCGCGTGCTGTCTTTCCGCGCCTCCCGCGGATTCCGGTGTGAAAGGCTGTTCCTATCCCCGCCCCATCGCTTTCATCAACAGATTCGGAGAAGAACCGACTCAAAAAAACTCCGCGTTTGCTCCGCGTCTCGGCGCCTCCGCGGTTGGCCGGGCGCCTGCCCCGCCCATGCACCCGGGAGCCGGCGCCGGCTCCGTCTCACCCACTCCAGAGGTCGAAGACCCACGGGGAGACGTCGAGCAAGGGGGCCTGCGGACGGGGTCGGTGTCGGGTCCGACATCCGGGCTCGGGACGCGGCCGGCGGTGCCGATGCGGGCGAGTCCCCTGCCACCCTGACAGGCTCGCCCCTCTTCCACGCCAAACCGGCGCGAAAACGGGCCGGTTCACGTGGCACCAGGGTTGCACCCTCGGAGGGCGGTAGCGAGCCAGAGACCCGGGCCCGGCCCGGAGCGGTGATAGACGAGCACGGACAACGGACGCGACTCGAAGGAGAACGGAGCGAGTATGGCGAATAAGGTGATCGGAATCGATCTGGGGACCACGAACAGCGTGGTCGCCGTAATGGAGGGTGGCGACCCGATCGTCATCCCGAACGCGGAGGGCGGTCGGACCACGCCGTCGGTGGTGGCGTTCACGAAGGACGACGAGCGGCTGGTTGGGCAGGTGGCCCGGCGACAGGCCATCACGAACCCGCAGAACACCATCGCGAGCATCAAGCGGTTCATGGGGCGGCGCTGCTCGGAGGTCACCGAAGAGCGGAAGCTGGTCCCGTACGAGATCCGGTGCGACGACCAGGACCGGGTCGAAGTCCACGTCCCGAACGCGGATGAGACGTACAGCCCGCCGGAGATCAGCGCCATGACGCTTCAGAAGATGAAGCAGACGGCGGAGGACTACCTGGGTCACGAGGTCACGCAGGCCGTGATCACGGTACCTGCCTACTTCGACGACTCGCAGCGGCAGGCCACCAAGGACGCTGGCAAGATCGCGGGCCTCGAGGTGCTCCGGATCATCAACGAGCCCACGGCCGCGTCGCTGGCGTACGGGCTCGACAAGAAGAACGACGAGATGATCGCCGTCTACGACCTGGGCGGTGGCACGTACGACATCTCGATCCTGGAGCTGGGTGACGGCGTGTTCGAGGTGAAGGCCACGAACGGCGATACGCACCTGGGCGGTGACGACCTCGACCAGCGGGTCATCGACTGGCTGGTGCAGGAGTTCAAGAAGGACCAGGGGATCGACCTGTCGAAGGACGCCATGGCGCTCCAGCGGCTGAAGGAGGCGGCGGAGAAGGCGAAGATGGAGCTGTCGACCACCATGTCGACGGACATCAACCTGCCGTTCATTACGGCCACACAGGAGGGCCCGAAGCACCTGAACCTGACGCTGAGCCGGGCCAAGTTCGAGCAGCTGGTGAGCGACCTGATCGAGCGCACCATCGAGCCCATGAAGAAGGCGCTCGCGGATGCGGGTCTGAAGCAGGGTGACATCAACGAGGTGATCCTGGTCGGCGGCTCGACCCGGATCCCGAAGGTCCAGGAGACGGTCAAGGAGTTCTTCGGCAAGGAGCCGAACAAGGGTGTGAACCCGGACGAGGTGGTGGCGGTGGGCGCCGCGATTCAGGGCGGCGTGCTGGCGGGCGACGTGAAGGACGTCCTGCTCCTAGACGTGACCCCGCTCTCGCTTGGGATCGAGACGCTGGGCGGCGTGATGACCACGCTGATCGAGCGGAACACCACGATCCCGACGAAGAAGCAGGAGACGTTCAGCACCGCCGAAGACAACCAGACCACGGTGGAGATCCACGTGCTACAGGGCGAGCGCCCGATGGCCGCGGACAACAAGACCATCGGCCGGTTCCAGCTGACCGGGATCCCGCCGGCGCCGCGAGGCGTGCCGCAGATCGAGGTCACGTTCGATATCGACGCGAACGGGATCCTGCACGTGGCCGCGAAGGACAAGGCCACGGGCAAGGAGCAGAAGATCCGGATCGAGGCGTCCAGCGGTCTCAGCGAGGACGAGATCGACGAGATGGTGGCGCAGGCCGAGTCCCACGCCGAGGAAGACAAGGAGCGGAAGGAGAAGGTCGAAGCCCGCAACCAGCTCGACAGCCTGATCTACCAGGTGGAGAAGGACGTCGAAGAGTGGGGCGAGAAGGTGCCCGAAGACACCAAGCAGCGGATCGACGAGGCCGTCGAGCGCGGCAAGAAGGCGTTGAAGGAAGACGACCTCGGCGAGCTCAACGCCGCCCGGGAGGAGCTGATGCAGGCGTTCAGCGCCGCCGGACAGCAGATGTACCAGGCCGATGAGGCCGCGGCCCAGGCGACCGACGCTGCGGGAGCGGCCGGAGCAGAAGGCTTCGAGGGCGCCGCGGAAGGTGCCGGCGAGGCCGAGACGGAAGACGAGGACGTGGTCGAGGCCGACTACGAGATCGTCGACGAGGAAAAGTAGCCGACCGGTGCGACCCGGCAGGCGCGCCCCGGGCGCGGCACTCGCCGCCCCGGGGCGTTTCCCCATCCGTACCCCGTCGCGGCGCGTGGCCCGGAAGATGCCAGAAGGCCGCTCGCCGCGTCCGAGGTTGAACCCGCCCGTGGCCTGAGGGTACTTTTCGGTGGACCGCATCCGAGAGAGACGCATGACCATCCCCGTTCGCACGGCGACACTCGCGATCCTTTGCCTGGCGGCGGCCGCCGCCGGCCTCTGGACCAGGGTGCCGCAGGCCGATCCCCCGGCCGCGGCGTACCGCCTCGCCCACACCCCGGCGTTCGGGAGCCTGGACGCCTCCCCGGTATCGGCGCCGCAGGGCACGATGCAGGAGGCCCGGTCCTTCAGCCGCGCTTTCGCCGACGTGGCGGAGCGGGTGATCCCGGCGGTAGTCCGGATCCAGACCGAGCTGTCGGTGAACGGCCGCAGGATGCGGGAGATGCTCGAGCAGCTCCCGGAAGGGCACCCGGCACCCGAGTTTCCGACCCCGGTGGGCGGCAGCGGGGTGCTGGTTTCATCCGACGGACTGATCCTCACGAACAACCATGTGATCGACGGGGCGCAGCGGATCACGGTGACTCTGTGGGACAAGCGACGCTTCGAGGCCACCGTGGTGGGCACCGATCCCACCACCGACCTGGCACTGATCCTCGTCGACCAGGGTGGGCTCCCCGCGGCGGCCCTCGGCGACTCCGACGCGCTGCGCGTGGGCGAGTGGGTCCTGGCGGTGGGCAACCCCGGCTTCCGCGACCTCAGCACGCTGGATTTCACCGTGACGGGCGGGATCGTGAGCGCCAAGGGGCGTCCGTTGGCCGTGATCCGGGAAGAGCTCGCCCAGGGAAACAACCCCATGGCCGCCGTCTACGCCATCGAAGACTTCATCCAGACCGATGCGGCGATCAACCCGGGCAACAGCGGCGGCCCGCTGGTGGATCTCGACGGCACCGTGGTGGGGCTGAACACGGCCATCGCCAGCGTGACGGGGGCCAATCAGGGCTACGGCTTCGCGGTCCCGATCAACGTGGCGAAACGGGTAATGCAGGACCTGCTGGAGTACGGCCGGGTCCGACGACCGCTGCTGGGGATCAGCATCCTGAACGTGACGCCCGAGGACGCCCAGGTCTACGGTCTCGACCGGATCGCCGGCGTACTGGTGGAGGACTTCGCCCATGACTCGCCCGCCGAGCGGGCCGGGCTCCAGCGCCACGATGTGATCGTGGCCGTCGACGGCACGCCCGTGGAGCGGATCGGCCAGTTCCAGCGGTTCGTGGCCGGCTACAACCCGGGCGATGTGGTGACCGTGGACGTGGTCCGCTACGGCGAGCAGGAGCGGTTCCGGGTCCAGCTGACGGAGGCGGACCTGGGCGAAACGCAGGTCGTACGGACTGAAGCCCGGCGGGCCCCGGCCCCGGCGGGACTCGGACTCGAGCTGGTGAACCTGACCTCGTCGCTGGCCCGGGAACGGGGCTTCGACCGGGCCGGCGGCGCGCTGATCACTGGCGTGATCCCGGGCGGTCCAGCGGGTCGGCGGAGCGTACCGCGGGGCGTGGTGATCCGGGAGATCAACCGGGTCCCGGTCAGCTCCGCCCGTGAAGCGCAGGCGATCCTGGAAGGACTCACCTCCGGTTCGGTCGCATCGCTCTTCCTCGCCTGGCCGGATGGGGGGACGCTGATCAGGAACCTGCGCGTCCCCTAGCCAGGGGCTCGACGCGCCGATGGCGGGGCGGTTACCTTGCCGCGCCGGCTTGCGCCGGCCGGAGCGAAAGTGGCGGAATTGGCAGACGCGCGAGACTTAGGATCTCGTGGGCTATGTCCCGTGGGGGTTCGAGTCCCCCCTTTCGCACTTCCCGCCCCCCGGTTGACCACTCCCCTCCCCCGACGCTACCCTTGAGCGTTGGCCCTCACACGCGGGAGGGCGCCGTGCGCCTTCGCGCTCGCGAGAAAACTACGAACGAGACAATGACAGGGTCGGAGTGAAAGTCGATATCGAGCAGCCCCGGGACTGGTCCCGCCGGCTGACCATAACGGTCCCGGCGGAGCGGGTTCAGAAGGAGCGGAAGCAGATCGCTTCCCAGTTCGCGAAGCAGGCCCGGCTACCCGGATTCCGGAAGGGCAAGGTCCCGGCATCGGTGGTGGAGAAGCAGTACGGCCCCTCCATCGACCAGGAGACCATGGAGCGGGTCATCAACGTCGCCTACCAGGAAGCGCTCCAGGAACACAGCTTCGACCCGATCTCCCAGGCCTCGGTCGAGAACGTGGACTACGGGGCCGAGAGTGACATGACCTTCGAGGTGGAGTTCGAAGTGCGGCCGGAGATCCAGCTCGATCGTCTCGGCGGTTTCACCATCGCGGAGCCGGTGTCGGAAATCGAAGAGGATGACGTGGAGCGGGTGGTGAACCGGCTGAGAGAGCAGAACGCAAGCTGGACGGCCGTCGAAGATGGCACGCCCGCCGAGGGCGACCGGGCGAAGGTCGAGATCACGCCACTGCACACCGAGGACGAGGACCCCGAGCCCCGGGAGTACGACGTGGTGCTGGGCTCCGGCGAGATCCTCGAGGCCATCGACCAGAAGATCCGGACGCTCTCCATGGGAGAGGAAGACGAGCTGGCGCTCGATCTCCCTGGCGAGGAAGAGGGCGAGACGGAGGAGCACCGGATCAGGCTGAAGCTGATCTCCGCCGAGCGCCCGGAGCTGCCGGAGGACGACGACGCCTTCGCACAGGAGCTCGGCGACTTCGCATCGATGGACGAGCTCCGGGACCGGGTCCGGGATGATCTGAAGGCCGAGGCTGATCGAGAAACGGACCAGGAGGTCCGGCGCCAGCTGATCAAGAACGTTCTGGAAGCGAATCCCTTCGACCCGCCACCGTCGCTGGTGGACCAGTATCTCGAGAACCTCATGCAGGCGCCCGAGGATGCCGATCCTGGTGAAGTAGCGAACGCAAAGCAGCAGGCCCGACCGGCCGCCGAGCACGCGGTGCGGCGGATGCTGGTGATCGACCGCGTCGCCGAGCTGGAGGATCTGCACGCCACACAGGAAGACGTGGACGCGCGGGTCGCCGAGATCGCGGCCGAGAACGACATGGAAGAGGCGGAGGTCCGCCGGCAGCTGGCCCAGTCGGGTCGTCTGCAGGCACTGGCCTCGGACCTCATGGAGCGACGGGTCTTCGACTACCTGAAGTCCCTCTCGACGATCGAAAAGGAAGAAGAGTAGATACATGCCAGTTTACCCGCCGTACGTCATCGAGCGGACCAGCCGCGGTGAGCGCAGCTACGACATCTTCAGCCGGCTGCTCATGGACCGGATCATCTTCCTGGGCACGCCGATCAACGATGACATCGCCAACCTGGTCATCGCCCAGCTGCTCTTCCTCCAGGCGGACGACCCGGAGCGCGACATCTTCCTCTACATCAACTCCCCCGGCGGCTCCGTCTACGCCGGGCTCGCGATCTACGACACGATCCAGTACCTCACGGCGCCGGTGAACACCACCTGCATGGGGATGGCCGCCTCCATGGGTGCGCTGCTCCTGGCCGCCGGTGCGGAGGGGAAGCGGAGCGCACTGCCGAACAGCCGGATCATGATCCACCAGCCGTCGGGCGGGAGCCGCGGTACGGCGGCCGACATCGAGATCCAGGCCCAGGAGATCCTCTACGCCCGGGAGCGCCTGAACGAGATCCTGGCGAAGCACACCGGCCAGCCGGTGGAGACCATCGAGGAGGACGTGGACCGGGACCGGTTCATGAGCCCGGACGAGGCGAAGGAGTACGGGCTGATCGACAACGTGGTGGCGAGCCAGGAAGACCTTGCGACGGTACCAGGAAACGGGGCCGGCGGCGGCGAGTAGGGGGAAAGGCAGCAGCACCTGTCGGGAGCGCTGCCCGTAGAGAGCGCCCAGGAGCGCGGAAGGAGACGCCATGGCGAGCGACAAACACTTGCGCTGTTCGTTCTGCGGCAAGTCCAAGGACTCCGTGAAGAAGTTCATCTCGGGGCCCTCGGTCTACATCTGCAACGAGTGCGTCTCGCTCTGCAACGAGATCCTGGCCGAGGAGGAGGAGCGCGAGGCCACGGAGGCGATGCCCCGGATCCCGACGCCGGTCGAGATCAAGGACACGCTGGACGAGTACGTGATCGGTCAGGAGGACGCGAAGAAGTCCCTCTCCGTGGCCGTCTACAACCACTATAAGCGGGTCAACCACCACGGCATCCTCGACGACGTGGAGATCGAGAAGAGCAATATCATGCTCATCGGGCCGACGGGCGTCGGGAAGACGCTCCTGGCCCAGACGCTGGCCCGGATCCTCCAGGTCCCCTTCACCATCGCAGACGCCACCACGCTGACCGAGGCGGGGTACGTGGGTGAGGACGTGGAGAACATCCTGGTCCGGCTGCTCCAGGCCGCGGACTTCAACATCGCGGAGTGCGAGCGCGGAATCGTCTACGTCGACGAGCTGGACAAGATCGCCCGTAAGTCGGAGAACCCGTCGATCACGCGGGACGTGAGCGGCGAGGGCGTACAGCAGGCGCTGTTGAAGATCCTGGAGGGCACCGTCGCCTCGGTCCCGCCGCAGGGCGGCCGGAAGCACCCGCAGCAGGAGTACATCCAGATCGACACGAGGAACATCCTCTTCATCTGCGGCGGGGCGTTCGACGGGCTGGACAAGATCATCGAGGCCCGGACCGGGAAGCGGCAGATCGGGTTTGCGGCCCAGGGCGAGGCGTCGAAGCACGATGTCGAGGACCCGTTCCGGGACGTGGAGCCGGAAGACCTGCTCCGCTACGGGCTGATCCCGGAGCTGGTGGGCCGGCTCCCGGTGACGGTCACGCTCCAGTCGCTGGAGGAGGAGGCGCTTGTGCGGATCCTCCAGGAGCCGAAGAACGCGCTGGTCAAGCAGTACCAGAAGATGTTCGAGCTGGAGGGGATCGGGCTCACCTTCGACCCCGAGGCGCTCCAGACCATATCCCGGCGGGCGCTGGGCCGGGGCACGGGTGCACGGGGGCTGCGGGCCGTGCTCGAAGACATCATGCGCGAGATCATGTTCGAGATCCCCTCGCGAGACGATGTCCGCGAAGTGGTGGTCACGCCGGAGTGTGTCACGGAGAAGATCCCGCCACTCCTGGTCCTGCGGCCCGAGGCGAAGAAGAAGGAGGCGTAGGCCGCCGACGTGAAGATCAAGTCGGTGGAGTTCGTCGGCGCGATGGCGAAGCCCGGAGGCTCGGTCCCCGGCGGGCTGCCGGAGGTGGCCTTCTCCGGTCGGTCGAACGTGGGGAAGTCGAGCCTGATCAATCGGGTGCTGGGACGAACCCGGACCCCCATCGCACGGGTGTCGAAGTCGCCCGGGAAGACACGGGAGGTGAACTTCTACCGGGTCGACGCCGTGGGCGGCGAGAGCGGTGACGACCTCGATTTCTTCCTGGTGGACCTGCCCGGCTACGGCTACGCGAAGGTCCCCGACGCGCTCCGTGGTGCGTGGAAGCCGCTGGTCGAGAGCTACCTGCGGCGCTCCCCGGCGCTGCAGGGCGTGGTCCAGCTCATCGACGCCCGCCACGGCCCTACGGACAATGACCACCAGATGCTGGCGTTCCTGGCGGACCTGGCCACCCCGACGCTGGTGGTGCTGACCAAGGTCGACAAGCTGAAACGGAGCCAGCGGAAGAAGCAGTTCGACACCATCGCCGAGGAGCTGCGGATGGAGATGGAGCAGGTCGTGCCGTTCTCGGCGGTAACCGGCGAGGGTCGGGATCCGCTGCTGAAGGCGCTGGAAGGGCTCCTCACGGAGGCCACGGGGTGAGGGCCGGGCCGGGCCGCCCGGTCTCGCTCCCCGGTGGGCTGGCGCTCCTGGCGTTGGCGGCCGCGTGCACGCCGGTGGCGCTGGACGGCCCCGCCCCTACCGAGCGCAGCACGACGCTGGCCACCCCGGCCGACACCGCCGAGGACCTCCCCCCCACCGGCTACGGCAGTCTTCGCCAGGACGAGTTCTCGGTGGAGATCGAGGCCCGGTCGGTGCACGTGAAGATCACCCCGTTGGCGGAGCAGATCACTCGGCTCGCGGCGCCGGACACCTACCATCGGCTGCAAGCGCTGGTGCGGAGCCGTTGGGAGCGGGCGCTGGCCATGACGGAGGCCCCCGGCGCCGAGCTCTTCCTGGTCTCTTTCTTCAGCCGCGACCCCAACATGGCGTACCGACCGGAAGAGCTGCGGATCACGCACCGCGGCCGGGCGCTCCAGCCCGCGGGAATCGTCCCACTGACCACGGGGTGGGGCCGGCAGCTGCTGCAGCCGCAGGAGACCCAGAGCGCGATCTACGTCTTCGAGCCACCCTTCGACTACGACCTGCCCATCACCGTGCGGTACGGGATGCAGGACAGCGGCGACTGGCACCGGGTGGTGCTGCCCCGACTGGAGGAGGAGCGGGCACGGGTCGAGTCCCGGGCGGGGATCCACTCTACAACGGAATCTCGTACTCCTTGATCTTCCGGTAGAGCGTCCGCTCGCCGATCTCCAGCATCTCCGCGGCCTCGCGGCGGTTCCCGCCCACCTCCTTCAGCGCGGCCGTGATGGCCTCCTTCTCCAGGTCCTCGAGCGTCTTCCCCGGCTCGTAGACCACGGTCCGCTCCTCGTCGAGCTCGTCCTCCCGCTCCGACTGGGCTGGCGGGTGTACGTCCGAGGAGACATCCCGTCCGCCGCCCAGTTCCCGGCTCCGGTCCCCCGAGGGGTACGGCAGCGCCACCGGCTCCTGGCCCGCCGGGTGCTGGCGCTGGTACTTCTCGAACCCCTGTTTCAGGTCCTCGACATCCATCCGGAGCTGGAGCAGCATCCGGAAGATGAACTCGAGCGCCGGGCTCGAGTCCCCGTCCTCGTCGCCTGCCGGCGGCCGGATCGTGGCGGGCACGTTGGGCGTGGTGATGACACCGCCCCCCTTGATGGATGGCGGGATATCGGCCGGTGTGATGGACCGGCCGGGCATCATGACCACGACGGACTCGATGAGGTTGCGCAGCTCCCGGATGTTGCCCGGCCAGTCGTGCTCGATGAGGAGCGCCATGGCCTCGGGTGTGACGTCGACGGGCGCCAGGTCATGCTCCTCGCTGGTGGTGCGGATGAACTCGTCCACCAGGAGCGGGATGTCGTCGCGCCGCTTTCGGAGCGGGGGCAGGTCGATATGGAGGACGTTCAGCCGGTAAAAGAGGTCGCGCCGGAACTCGCCCAGCTCCACCTGCTGCCGCAGGTCACGGTTCGTGGCGACTACCACCCGCACGTCCACCCTGATGGCTTGCTCGCCGCCCACCCGCATGAACTCACGCTGCTCGAGCACGCGGAGCAGCTTGGTCTGCGTGGGCATCGGCATCTCGCCGATCTCATCGAGGAAGAGGGTACCCTTGTGCGCCAGCTCGAAGAACCCCTTCCGCTGGGCCACGGCCCCGGTGAAGGCGCCCTTTTCGTGGCCGAACAGCTCTGACTCCAGGAGGGTATCGGAGAGCGCCGCAACGTTGGCCGCGATGAACGGCTTGTGCCGCCGCTGTGAGAGCACGTGGATCCCCCGGGCCACCAGCTCCTTCCCCGTCCCACTCTCGCCCGTGATCAGAACGTTCGAGTTCACGGGCGCCATCTGGGTGATCCGCTCCAGGACCTCCAGCATGGCGTCGGTCTGACCCACGATCCCCGTCATCTCCCGGAGCCGGCGCCGCTCCATCAGGCGCTTCCCGGCCAGCGCCACCTCCTCCGGGTCGATGGGCATGATGAAGGTATCCATCAGCCCGAGCCGGGCCCGCAGCGACGGCGGCGCATCTTCCTCCGTCTCGGCCAACCCGATGATCGGCAGCCGGCCGAGGTCGGCCGCCTCCTCGGCCAGCGACCGGGCCCGCTTCCGGTCCAGCCCGCCGGTGAGGATCAGGAGCGCCGGGTCATCCACCTCCTTCAACGTCTCGGTGGGCGTCAGCAGCTCCACCGGGATCTTGCGATCCTCGAAGGCGTCCCGGAGCCTGACCGCCGGTTCCAGCTCGTTGGTCGTTATGACGACGCGCTCAGCCATGGGTCGGGTGGGTCCCCGTGTCCTCGCCTCGGAGCAGCTGGACGGCGTGATCGACGAACCGTTCCAGGACCGCCAGCCCGTCCTTCACCCCGGGTGTGCTGCCCGGGAGGTTCACGATCAGCGTGGCCGTGCGGATCCCCGCTACACCCCGCGACAGCCACGCCATCTCCGTGGACTCGGCACCGTGCAGACGGATCGCCTCGGCGATCCCGGGCGCGTGGCGATGAAGCGCATCACGGGTGGCTTCCGGCGTGATGTCGCGGGCGGTCAGGCCAGTCCCGCCGGTGGTCACGATCAGGTCGACCGTGCCACCGTCGGCCAACGCCTCCAGCGTCTCCCGGATCCGGGCGCGCTCATCCGGGATCACCGCACGCTCCACCACCACGTGGCCGGCCCGCTCCGCCCATGTGCTGATGGCATCGCCGCTGCCGTCGTCCCGCTCCCCGCGGTGGGCGGAATCGGATACCGTGATGATGGCTAGCCGGATCGGATCCATCAGCGCTTCAACGACCCCTCGGTGTAGAAAGGCGGCCGCTGGACCACGGCCGGGATCCCCTTGCCGCGGATCACCACCTCGAGCTCCGTCCCAGGCTTCGACGCCTCCACGGGCACATAGCCCATCCCGACCCCGTCGCCAGTGGAGTGACTCAGCACGCCGCTGGTGACCTCGCCCACGGCTTCACCCTGCCAGCGGATCTCGTAGCCCTGGCGCGGGAAGCCCCGCTCCTGGAGCACGAAGCCCACCAGCTTCTTCTCCACACCCTCCTCCTTCTGCCGGGCCAGGACCTGGCTCCCGTTGAACTCCCCCTTCCCGAGCTTGACCACCCAGCCGAGACCGGCCTCGAGCGGCGTGTGCTCCTCGTCGAGGTCGTTGCCGTATAGGATGTAGCCCACCTCGAGCCGGAGCGAGTCCCGGGCCCCGAGCCCCGCGGGCATCAGCCCGTGCTCCGCGCCCGCCCGCAGGAGCGCCTCCCAGACCGTGACGGCCCCGTCGGCCGGCAGGTACAGCTCGAACCCGTCCTCGCCGGTGTAGCCGGTGCGGCTGATCACCCCTTCCACGCCGGCCACCTCACCCTCGGCGAAGCGGTAGAACCCGATGGCCTCGAGGTCGGTTCCGGTCAGCGCCGCCAGGATCTGCTGCGCCTTCGGTCCCTGGAGCGCCAGGAGCGCGATCTCACCGGACCGGTCGGCGAACTTCACGTCGAAGTCTTCGGCGTGCCGCTCGAACCACGCCCGGTCCTTCTCCAGGTTCGCCGCGTTCACCACCACCATGTAGTGGTCTTCGAAGCGGTAGACCAGGCAGTCGTCCAGGGCGCCACCGTCGGGCTTGCACATCACTGTGTACTGGGCCTGGCCCACGGTCAGCGTCGAGGCGTCATTCGTCATCAGCGTCTGGATCAGCTCCAGCGCCTCCGGCCCCCGGACCTCGAACTCGCCCATGTGGGAGACATCGAAGAGGCCGGCGTCGTCGCGCACGGCCTGGTGCTCCTTCACGATCCCGGTGGCGTACTGGACCGGCATGGAGTACCCCGCGAAGGGGACCATCCGCGCGTCCAGCTCCAGGTGCCCCTCGTGGAGCGGTGTCTGCTTCAGCGCTGTGTTCATTCTATGCTCCCATCAGCCTCATCATGATCGCCTTCTGGGCGTGGAGCCGGTTCTCGGCCTCGTCCCACACCCGCGACTGCTCACCTTCGAATACCGCCTCGCTGACCTCCTCGCCACGGTGCGCCGGGAGGCAGTGGAGGAAGATCGCGTCGTCGCCGGCGAGCCTCATGATCTCGCGGTCCACCTGGAAGCTGTGGAACGCCCGCATGCGCTTCTCCTGCTCCTCCTCCTGCCCCATGGACGCCCAGACATCGGTGGTGACAACGTCGGCGCCCTCGGCAGCCTCCTGCGGGTCGTGCGTCAGCATGACCGTGGCCGCGCCACGGGCCCGCTCGTAGATCTCATGGTCCGGCTCGTACCCTTCCGGCGTGGCGATCCGGACCTCGAGCCCGAATCGGTACGCCGCGTTGAGCCACGAGTTGGCCATGTTGTTCCCGTCACCGATCCATGCCACCGAGCGGCCGGCCAGGTCCTTCCCGAACGCCTCCTGGATCGTCATCACGTCGGCCATGACCTGGCACGGGTGCAGAAGGTCCGTCAGCCCGTTGATCACCGGGATCGTGCCCCAGTGCGCCATCTCCACCACGTCGTTCTGATCGAACGTCCGGATCATGATCCCGTCCACGTAGCGAGACAGGACCCGCGCCGTGTCCTTGATCGGCTCACCCCGCCCGATCTGCAGGTCGTTCGCCGACAGGAAGAGGGCGTGCCCGCCCAGCTGGTACATGCCGACCTCGAAGGAGACCCGCGTCCGGGTCGAGCTCTTCTGGAAGATCATCCCCAGCGTCTTCCCGGCCAGGGGCTTCCCACTCTCCTCCCCCGACTTGAGCCGGTGACCCAGCTCCAGGATGTCGTAAAGGTCGTCCGTCTCGAAGTCCGGGATCTCCAGGAAATGCCGTGTATCCGCCATCCGCTCCTCACGCGGTTAATGCCAATTTTGCAGGTGCGTGGTCAACCTATCTGACGTGCAGGTCCCGGTCCAGTGGGAGAGACGGATCTGAGATATGAGATCTGGCTCTTCGACGTTTCGAGTGGGTCGTGGGCTCCGGAGGCATCGTCAACCGCGATAACCGCGGAGACACGGAGGCGCGGAGCACGCGCGGAGAACTTCTTTTGAGTTTGATCCGGGCATGGCAAGCTGGGCGGCGGAAGACGCGAGCTCTGCGTTGGCATCACGGAGGCCGGGTTCGGGTTCATCCACACCAGCTGTCGGGGACGTTCGCCCGGAAAGGCGGCCTCGCCGGCATGCTACCCCGCCGCCGCGCCGCCTTACCGCAACGATAAGAACATACTCCGCGTATGCTCCGCGTCTCCGCACCTCCGCGGTTGACCGGTGAGTGACGAGTCCCACCTTTCCGGCACCGCCTTCCCTCCAAGCGGGTTGCGAGGCCGCCAGGCCGAGCGGATTGCGAGGCCGCCAGGCCGAGCGGATTGCG
>CAZSBL010000090.1:0-14338 GCA_964605205.1 uncultured Gemmatimonadaceae bacterium | reverse complement strand
TTCAGCCTGCTCCGTGAGGTGGACGTGGCGCAGGTGAACCTGGTGCTGGAGACGCCGCCGCGGCAGAGGGCGCGATGACGGTGCGGGCACCGGTGTGCCGGGGCGTGGCGCATCGTCGCTTGGCGGTGGGGCGCGGGGGGAGGAGGCTGCCGTGAGACGGGGCCCGAGCCCGGCGGCCATGGGGCTGAGTCTGGCGGTTCACGCGCTGCTGCTGGTGCCGCTGGTGGTCTTCGCCAAGCCGCCGGAGCCCATGGAGTTCGAGACCATCAAGCTCAACCTGGTCTCGCCGCCGCCGGCGGAGGTGGTGGAGCCGGAGCCGGCGCCGCCGGAGCCGGAGCCTCGCCCGGAGCCGCAGCCGCAGCCGGTGCAGGAGCGGCCGGAGCCGGAGCCGGAGGCCGAGGCGGTGGAGCCGGAACCCGAGCCGGAGCCGGAGCCGGAGCGCGAGGACATCGAGAAGCCGCCGGAGACGCCGGAGCGGCAGGCGGAGACGGAGCCCACGGAGCAGCCGCCGGACAGCGCGGAGGTGGGCGGCGAGAACCTGAACATCGCCACCGAGGGGCGGGAATTCCCGTTCCCGGAGTACCTGTCGAACGTGATCATCCAGGTGAACCGGTACTTCCGGTGGAGCGACGATTCGCGGCCGGTGGGCGTGGTCTACTTCGAGATCACCCCGGACGGCCGGGCCCGGAGCATCCGCATGGTCCGGCCGTCGGGGAACCTTCGCTTCGATTTCGCCGTACAGGGAGCCGTGGAGACCGCGGGCAACCGGGGCGCCTTCGGACCGCTCCCGGACGCGTACGCGGGCGGGTTCCTGCCCGTTCAGCTGGAGATCGAGCCACCGAGATGATGCGTGTGACCCTGTCGAGCCGCGTCGAGATTCGTCGCACGTCGTCGAACCGCGGGCACCGCCTCGCGACGACGGGCGGGGGCCGCGCTCCTGGTGGGGTACAGCCCCGCGGCCGGGCCGGACTCGGGGGGCTTGCCGCGCTCTTCGTCCTGATGGCGCTGGGCCTCTCCGCGCCTCCGCGCCTGGCCGCCCAGGAGCCCGACACCACCATGCCGTCGGGGGTGCGGCTGCGGCTGGTCTACCAGACGGAGTACCGGGACCGGGTGGCGGTGCAGCCGTTCACCGGGGCGCAGGTGGGGCCGGCGCTGGACGAGGCGCACCGGATCATCCGCCGGGATCTGGACTACAGCGACCGGTTCGAGATGCTCTTCAACATCCCGGTGGCGCTGGAGAGCGGCACGGCGGATTACGCCGCGTGGAACGACCTGGGCGTGGTCTACCTGGTGACGGGGTCGATGCAGAAGACGGTGGAGGGCTTCGGACTGCGGCTGGCGCTCCACGACGTCGTCTACGGCTCCGTCCGGGAGATCCAGTACTTCCAGCTGCCGCCCATGGAGCACCCGGACTTCCGGATGGCGGTGCACGCGGCGTCGGACGAGGTGGTCCGGTGGGCCACCGGCGAGGCGGGGATCGCCGCCTCGCGTCTGGTGCTGACGCGGCTCCGCGGCGACGGCCGCCACGAGCTGCTGGTGGTGGACTCGGACGGCGAGAACCTCCACCGGATCGGCGAGGAGGAGTCGATCTACTCGCCCACCTGGTCGCCGAGCGGCGACCGGATCGCCTTTGGCGCCACCGACTACATCGAGAGCCACCGCATCGTGGTCCGGGACATGGCCACCGGTGAGGAGGCGACGGTCACGCAGCGCGGGCTGCCGGCCCAGACGCCGACGTTCTCCCCCGACGGAGACCGCCTGGCCGTGGCGCTCTGGATTGACGGCGGGATGGAGATCCACGACTACGACCTCGCGCGGGACTGTTGCCTGCGGCGGCTGAGCCGGGTGAGTGGCGCGTCGACCATCGACATGCACCCGTCGTACGCGCCCGATGGCCGACGGATCGCGTTCCAGTCGGACCGCCTCGGGAACCCCCATATCTTCACCATGCCCGCCGATGGAGGCGACCCGGTTCTCGTTACGCCGTTTGAACTTGGAGGCCCGGGATACTACACTTCCCCGGAATGGTCGCCGAAGACATCGCAGCTCGTCTTCCACGGCCGGTCCAGGGGCGGGGTGTTCCAGGTGATGGTGGCGAACGCCGATCGCCCGGGTGGGACCGTGCAGCAGATCACGGCCGAAGGCCGGAGCGAGGACCCCTCGTGGGCCCCCGATGGACGGCACATCGTCTTCAGCGGGGTGCGTGACGATGGGATGGGGTTGTATGTTATTGACTTGGTGACCGGCCGCATCCGGCCGCTGGTGACCGGCGGACGGTACCGGATGCCGGGCTGGTCACCGGTCCTGATGGACGCGTCGGCGCTGGCCCCGTCACAGTGAAGGACGGCGGCACAGTGCTTGAACGTTGGAAGTAGACACGAGAACGAACACTGGTTGAAGGACCAACACAAACGAGGAGAGGCACGCAATGAAGCACCGTTTGACGATCCCTGTCGTGGTGGCCGCGCTGGCACTGGGCGGCGTGGCGGCCTGTGGTGGCCCGCCGGAGCCGGAAGGCCCGACGCCGGAGGAGCTGGAGCAGATGCGCCAGGACAGCATCGCCGAGGCGAGGGCAGAGGCGCGGGCGGACAGCCTGGCGCGGGTCCGTGAGCAGGCCCGGCAGGACAGCATCGAGGCGGAGCGCGCCCGGGAGCGGGCCATGGAGGCCGAGACCGAGGCGGCGATGGCGATCATCCAGGAGATGGTCTTCTTCGACTTCGACCGCTCGGAGATCAAGCCGCAGGCCGAGGTGGCGCTGATGAAGAAGCTGGCGGTGCTGCGTGCCAACCCGGACGTGCGGATCCGGATCGCCGGCCACGCCGACGAGCGCGGCTCCGTGGAGTACAACATGGCGCTGGGCCAGCGTCGTGCGGAGGCGGCCAAGGACTTCCTGGTCAACTTCGGCATCTCCGCGTCGCGGATCACCACGGTCAGCTTCGGCGAGGATCGACCGATGGTGGACGAGAGCAACGAAGACGCGTGGGCCAAGAACCGGCGTGACGAGTTCACCGTGATCGCCGGGGGTAACCAGATGCGCAACCCGGGCGAGAGCGCCATGCCCGGCGGGTCGTGACCCCAGACCTCTCCTTGACGCACCAGCCCGGTGGGCACGGCGACCGCCGTGCCCGCCGGCTTGTGCGTGGGGCCCTGACGTTGGTACTGGCTTCGGCCACGCTGACCGGGTGCGCCACGAAAGGGGACGTCCGTGACGTGCGGGAGGACATGGCCCGGATCGAGGCGCAGCAGGACTCGATCCTCACTATCCTCCAGATGCAGAACCGCCAGATCCTGGACTCGCTCCAGGTGACCACGACCCGGCTGATGAACGTCCGCGGCGAGCTGGCCAACCAGCTCTCGCAGCTGAACCGGGAGCTGAGCCAGGTCGCCCAGCTCACCGGGCAGGTCCAGGTCCGGCTGAACCAGTTCGACCAGCAGCTGGCCGACGCCATCCAGCAGATCGGCGCCATGGGGCCCGCCGCGCCCGCCGGGGCCGCCGGGGGCGCGGGCGAGGCGACGGATACGTTCAGCATGGGCCAGGAGTTCTACGAGATCGGGCTGGAGCAGAAGGACCGGGGCAACGCCGGCACCGCCCGTCAGGCGTTCCAGGCCGTGGTGGACAGCTTCCCGGACCACCGCATGGCGCCGCAGGCGCTCTTCCAGATCGGGGAGACGTACGTCATGGAGGACGCCTTCGACAGCGCCCTCGAGGCGTTCGACCAGGTGGTCCGCCGCTACCAGGACTCGGATGCCGCCCCCCGGGCGCTCTACCGGGCCGGCGTCATCGCCGAGCAGCGGGGAGACCAGGACCGGGCCCGCGAGTACTTCCGACGCGTGGTCAACGGCTACCCGAACTCCGACGCCCGCCGGCTCGCGGAGCAGGCGCTGGAACGGATAGGGTAGTAGGGCGCGGAGTCGCGGAGGAGCGCGGAGGCGCGGAGGCGCAGGGACCGCCTGCGCTGCCCCGGGCGCTTCTGGAGCTCGGTTCTCTCACGGCGCCACGGCGATTACGGCGTTGGGGGTAGCTCGTTTTCTCGCAACGGCGCAACGAGCGCCACGACGCGGCGAGCGGCGAGCGGCGGACGTTGAACCGCCGGTGGGGCAGAGGGTGGGTCTTCGAACGGGCCATTCACGGGCCCGGGGGACCGGCACGGCGGGGTTCGCTGCAGACGTCGACGTCATCGGCAGAAACAAAGTGAAATGAAGCACTGGATGTTGCCTCGAAGGTTGGATCCCCACGACGCAGCCTGCCGCCGCGTCGCCGCGTCCTGACTATGCGCTGCCCCTTCTGTCACGAGACCGAGGACCGTGTGGTGGACTCCCGGACGAGCCGGGAGGGGCGGGCCATCCGTCGTCGTCGGGAGTGCGCGTCGTGCGGGAAGCGGTTCACGACGTACGAGGTGATCGAGGAGCGGCCGGTCCAGGTGATCAAGAGCGACGGGACGGTGGAGAGCTTCGACCGGGGCAAGCTGCAGCGGTCGCTGCGGCTGCCGTGCGTGAAGCGGCCGATCACGGAGGCGGAGATCGAGGCGATGGTGGACGCCATCGAAGATGAGATCAGCAGCCGTGACCAGATCCCGAGCCGGGAGCTGGGCGAGCTGGTGATGGGCCAGCTGCGGGAGGTGGACTACGTGGCGTACGTGCGCTTCGCCAGCGTGTACCGCAACTTCCAGGACATCGACGAGTTCGTGGAGGAGCTCGAGGACCTGAGCGAGGCCCGGGCCCGCCTCGAGCAGCGGAAGAGCCAGGAGGAGCTGCCGCTCTGAGCGACTGGATGAAGGACCGGGTGAAGGCGTTCGGGAAGCGCGCGTCGGGCGCGGACGAGATGCCGTTCCTCGATCACCTCGAGGAGCTGCGCTGGCGGATCCTCTACAGCCTGATCGCGGTGGCCGTCGGGGCCGTGATCGGGTGGTTCCTGGTGACCCGGTTCGAGGTGCTCGGGCTGCTGATCGACCCCATCCGGCCGCTACTGGGCGAGTCGGGGAGGCTGGCCTACCTGAGCCCGGCGGACCCGTTCATCGTGACGCTGAAGCTGACACTGACCACCGGCGTCCTCCTGGCGCTGCCGGTGGTGATCTACCAGGTCTGGATCTTCCTCTCGCCGGCGCTGCTGCCCGAGGAGAAGCGGGCCATCGTGCCGGCGCTCTACTTCGGGCTGGTCCTCTTCATGGCGGGGATGGCGCTCTCGTATTTCCTGGCGCTGCCGGTGATGTTCCAGTTCTTCGCCCAGTTCCAGGAGGCCAGCCTGGAACAGAACATCACCATCGGCCCCTATATGGCATTGGTGACCCGGACGCTCCTGGGCTTCGGCCTGATCTTCGAGCTGCCCGTGGTCATGTTGGTGCTGTCGGTGGTGGGGGTGGTGGACACGGAGACGCTCAGGAAGGGCCGTCGCTGGGCCATTGTCCTCATCACCATCGTGGCCAGCTTCATCACCCCGGGGGACGTGGTTATCCTTACGGTGTTCCTCATGGTGCCGCTCCTGCTCCTCTACGAGCTGGGGATCTGGCTGGCACGGGTTGTGGAACGGAGGCGGAAGAAGCGGTTGGCCGAGTACGAAGAGGAGCACGAAGACCAGTGGACGGAAGGCAGCTAGCCGAGATCGAAGCGACGCGTCGCCGTGAGGGTGGCCCGTCGTGGTGGCTCGTTCCGCTGGCGACCCTCCTCGCCGCCCTCCTCGCCGTACCGACCACCGCCGCGGCCCAGCAGGACACCGCCCGCGCCCGGCAGGACACGGTTCCGCCCGAATCGCCCGCCGGGGACACCCTGACCGCGGACACCATCCCGCAGGACTCCGTGCTCACTCCCCGGCAGAGGGCGATCCAGCGGCTGCGGACCATGCGCCTCGACCCCGTCCAGCCCGACACCACGGCCGCGGACAGTCTCGCCATGGACAGTCTCGCCATGGACACGCTCGGGGCGGGGATCCTCCCGCTGGACCGGCTGGTGGCGGACAGCGTGGGTGAGGTCGCGCCCGGTGACAGCGTCCTGGCTCCGCCGGAGCGGGCGCCTGCTCCAGGTGCCGCCGATACGACGGTGGGCGCGGCGGACACGGCCCGCGCCGTCGCCGAGCCCCCGCGGCTGGCGCCGATTCCGCCGGACACCATGGCCCGGGACCCCGCCGCGGGGCCGTGGCTGCGCCTGGAGCAGGCGGAACGCCGGCCCCGGGAGGAGGGGCCGCAGATGGTGGAGGCGGCGGTGAAGGAGCAGCTGGCGGCGCTGCGGGGGTACGTGCCCACGGAGTACCGGGGCCAGGCGGCTGTCTTCTGGGCGGACAGCAACCAGCTGCGGATCACGGGCGAATCCCGGATCGCGCGGGAGGGGAGCGTGCTGGAGACGGACTCGCTGCTGGTCTACGACGGCGAGACGGATGTGGTGTGCGGCTACGGCCGGCCGGTGCTGTCGGGGGAGCAGGAGCCGGTGACCAGCGACCGGGTCTGCTTCGACAACGAGCGGGACGTGGGGATGGCGGAGGGCGCCCGGACCCGGTTCACCCGCCAGGCCACGTGGTACGTGCTGGGGGCGAACAACCGGGTCTACCTGCTGGCCGACGACTCGGTGGAGACGCTCTACGGCAGGAAGACGGAGTTCACGTCGTGCGACCTGGAGCACCCGCACTACACCTTCCGGGCCGAGTCGCTGAAGATGGTGGACGGAGGGATGATGGTGGCCCGGGACGTGACGCTGCAGTTCGAGGATGTCCCGGTCTTCTGGCTGCCGTGGATGATCTCGCCGACGAACCGGGGCCGGAGCAGCGGGCTGCTGATGCCGCAGTTCGGCGTGAACGACATCGTGCGCAACAACGAGGGGTACAGCCGGCGCCTTTCGAACGTGGGGTTCTACTGGGCGATGAACGACTACGTCAGCACCCGGGGCACGTTCGAGTGGTGGGCGGGGAACTGGACGGCGGTGGAGGGCGCGCTGACGTACTACTGGCGGCGCCAGTTCCTGCAGGGCAGCCTGAACACCAAGCACTACTGGCGGCAGCAGGAGGGGCTGCCGCCGAGCCGGGAGCTGACGCTGAACACGTCGAACAGCTGGCAGCCCGACGAGCGGACGCGGCTGCGGCTTGACGCCCGGTACGCTTCGTCGACGGACTTCGTACGGCGGAACTCGTTCGACCCGAACGAGCTGAACCGGAGCATCCGGTCGAGCGCCAGCGCGAACCGGCAGTTCGACTGGGGGACGGTCACACTGGGCGCCGACCGGCAGCAGCAGCTGAGCACCGAGCAGGTGGACTGGACGCTGCCGTCACTCCAGCTCTCGATCTCGCCGGTCACGCTCTACAGCAGCGACGCGGGCAACTTCGACGTGACGTGGCGGGGTAGCGCGAGCGCGAACCGGAAGACGAAGGACGTGCAGGAGACGCTGATCGAAGGCGCCCGGGACACGGAGACGCTCCAGGCTTCGGTGCGGCAGGGGCTCTCCTTCGGCAAGTTCAGCATCGGCGGGAACGTGGGCTACCGGGAGGAGACGCTGGGTCCGAAGCCGTCGCTCCGAGTGGCCGGGGAGCCGGTGGTCGAGCAGGCCTCGGGGCTGAGCCCGTTCCCGCTCCTCTCCCCGCCCGGACAGCCGCTCTTCGGGGAGACCAGCGAGTCGCTGGACTGGGGCGCGTCGGTCGGGTTCCAGCAGAACCTGTGGACGGGCACCACCCTGAGCCCCAACATCTCGGTCAACGGGACGCAGGTCCGCGACGAGGAGACTCGCCGCTGGCTCGACTCGCTGAACGCCGGGAGCCCCGGGTCGTTCATCGCCCGGCCGATGCGGGTCTCGACGGGAGCGAACCTGACCACCGCCATCTTCGGGTTCTTCCCCGGGGTCGGGAACTACAGCCGGATCCGGCACAAGATCGCGCCCACGCTCCGATGGTCATACTCGCCGGAGCCCACCACCACGGCGCTCCAGGACAGCGTGTTCGGCGTCCGGAACCTGCGGGCCCAGAACCGGCTGACGCTCTCGTTCAGCCAGACGTTCGAGGCGAAGGTGGAGAGCGACGAGGAGGTCGCCGACAGCGTGGAGCTCGGACAGCCCGGCGAGCCCCGGCGCCTGCCGCAGTCGGAGAAGATCACGCTCCTGGCGCTGAACACGAGCACCCCGTTCGTCTACGACTTCGTGGCGGCCCGGGAGGACGACCGCGGGTTCCAGACCGAGCAGATCAGCAACTCGATCCGCTCGGACCTGCTGCAGGGGCTCCAGCTGAGCATGTCCCACGACCTCTTCGAGGAAGGGGAGCGGCCCGGGGACGGCGGCCTGGCCCCGCGGACCTTCGCGCCGTTCCTGACCAGCCTGAACGCGTCGTTCAACATCGACAGCAACTTCTGGCTCTTTCAGCTCCTCGGCCTCTCGGGCGGCGGCGAGGCGAAGGCCGAGCGGGACACCACGTCGGAGCAGGGGCAGCAGCGTCCGTCGGGCGCCGAGGCCATGGGCGGCGCCGATCAGATGGGCGGTCTGGTGCCCGGGGACCCGGATCCGGGCGGCGACATGGGCCCCACGGGCGGCATGGGCACCGGGGCCGGCACGTGGCGGGCCTCGCTCTCCTACTCGCTCCAGCGGTCCCGCCCCGCCCCGGGCCGGCCGGGCAGGGATGACCAGACGCTCCGGGGCAACCTGACGTTCGACCCCACGGAGCACTGGAGCGTGCGCTGGACCACCTCGTACTCGTTCACCACCAGTGAGTTCTCCGATCACATCCTGACCCTCTCCCGCGACCTGCACCGCTGGACCGCGAACTTCGACTTCCTCAAGGGACGGAACGGCAACTTCGCCTTCCAGTTCCGGGTCCAGCTCCGGGACCAGCCGGACCTGAAGGTGGACTATGACCAGCGGCAGAGGGGCACGGAGGGCGGGACCGGCGTGACGCGCCCCCGGGAAACCTTCTAGCGGCTTGTGAGCGGGTGGTGGCCGGCTCTAGGTTGGCCCCATGGACACACTCGTGCTGTACGGAGACCGGCTCACACTGGCCGACCTGGAACGCGTGGCCGGAATGGCCGGAGAGGATGCGCCCCGCGTGGTCCTCGCCGACGAGGCCCGCCCCGGGATCGAGGCCGCCAGGAAGGTGGTCGATGACGCGGTGGCGGAAGGCCGCGTCGTCTACGGCCTGACCACGGGTTTCGGCGCGCTGGCCGAGGTGGTGATCCCCGACGATCGGATCGCCGAGCTCCAGGAGAACCTGATCCGCAGCCACGCCGCCGGTGTGGGCGAGCCGCTCCCCGACGCCGAGGTCCGGGCCATCATGACGCTCCGGGCCAACGTGCTGGCCCTCGGCCACTCCGGGGTCCGACCGGTGGTGATCGAGGGGATCCTCGACCTCCTGAACCACCGCATCCACCCGGTGGTCCCCGCCCGGGGCAGCGTGGGCGCGTCGGGGGACCTGGCGCCCCTCTCGCACATCGCGCTGGCGCTCATGGGCGAGGGTGAGGTCCGGGTCGACCAGGGAAGAGCCGGATCGGAGGAGGGGTCCGCGCCCGAGGTCGGATCCGGGCTTGAGGCCGGGAGGGGCCCCATGGCCGGGCGACGGATCCGTCGCATGCCCGCCGCCGAGGCGCTCCGGGCGGCCGGGCTCGAACCGGTCCGGCTGAAGGCCAAGGAAGGGCTCGCGCTCAACAACGGGACCCAGGCCATGACCGGCGTGGGCGCGCTGGCGCTCCTGGCCGCAGAGCGGGCCGTGGAGACGGCGGAGGTGGCCGGCGCCATGAGCCTCGAGGCCATGCGGGGCACCCCCGACCCGTTCGACGCCGCCATCCAGCGGGTCCGGCCCCAGCCCGGGCAGGCGGAGAGCGCCGACCGGCTCCGGGCGCTCCTGGCTGGCTCGGAGATCCGCGAGAGCCACCGGGAAGACGATCCCCGGGTCCAGGACGCCTACTCGCTGCGCTGCATGCCCCAGGTCCACGGCGCCGCCCGACAGGCTTTCGCCTACGCCCGCCAGGTGCTGGAGGTCGAGGCGAACAGCGCCACCGACAACCCCCTCATCTTCCCCGACGACGGTCGGATCCTGAGCGGCGGCAACTTCCACGGCCAGCCGGTGGCCCAGGTCCTCGACCTGGTGGCCATGGCGTGCGCCGACCTGGCCTCCATCAGCGAGCGACGACTCGCCCGCCTGGTCGACCCCGCCTACTCCCTGCTCCCGGCGTTCCTCACGCCCGAGGCTGGCACCAACTCGGGGTTCATGGTGCCCCAGATCGCCGCCGCCAGCCTGGTGAACGAGATCCGGCTCCTGGCCGCGCCCGCGTCCACCGACTCCATCCCCACCGACGCCAACAAGGAGGACCACGTCTCCATGGGGATGACCGCTGCCCGCCAGGCCCGCGACGCCGTCCGGCTCCTGGAGACCGTCCTGGCGCTGGAACTCCTCGCCGCCGCCCAGGGACTCGAGTTCCTCCGGCCGCTCCGCCCCGGCGCCGGCGTGGAGACCGCCTACCAGCGGATCCGCGAGCGGGTCGAGCCGCTGGACCGGGACCGGGTCATGGGGCCCGACATCGAGGCCGTGGAGGCCATGGTGAGGGCGGGAGCGTTCGCGCGGCTGTGGGAACGGTAGGGCGTGGCGCGGATGGCGCGGACGGTGATCGCTGGCCCTGCGGACGACGTACCAGTCGCCAGTTTCGACTCCACGTTGTTGAATACTGCCCGGGAGCCCGCTTCTATAGGCAGGAGTGGCAGCGTGTTGAATTGACCAGGAAGCATCAAATGACTGTAAGACTGGCGACTGGTACGTCGTCCGGGAGCGGTTCCGCCAGTCTTGACGAAATCCGATGCATTCAGGCAAGGATGGACTCGCCATGACGCTTCTTTTCCGCAACGCATCCCAGGTCATCACCTGCGAGTCCGCCGAAGACTCCGCCGTGCTGACCGGTGGCGCCGTGGTCGTGGAAGACGGCACGATCGCGGCGGTGGGAGCCGCGTCGGAGCTGGAGGCCCGTTACCCGGGTGCGGAGAACGTGGACTGCTCGGGGGGGGTGCTGACCCCGGGGCTGGTGGACTCGCACACGCACGCGGTGTTCGGCCGTTGGCGGGCGGACGAGTACGCGCTGCGGTCGAAGGGCGTGCCGTACATGGAGATCGCGCGGCAGGGCGGCGGGATCAACGCATCGGTGCGGGACCTGCGGGAGCGGACGGAAGATGAGCTGGTGGAGCTCTCCAGGAGCCGGCTCGCGGATGTTCTGGCTCTGGGGACCACCACGGTGGAGGTGAAGAGCGGGTACGGGCTGGCCACGGAGCACGAGCTGAAGATGCTGCGGGCGGTGCGCCGGCTGGACGCGGAGAGCCCGCTGGAGCTGGTGCCCACGTTCCTCGGGGCCCACGAGGTGCCGCCGGAGTACCGGGACCGGCGGGAGGCGTACCTCGAGCGGGTGATCGAGGAGATGATCCCGGCGGTGGCGGAGGCGGGGTTGGCCCGGTTCTGCGACGTCTTCATGGAGCCGGGGGTGTTCGATGGCGCCGAGTCGCGGCGCATCCTGGAGGCGGGGCTGGAGCACGGCCTGGTGCCCAAGCTGCACGCGGATGAGCTGGAGCCGTCGGGGGGCGCGGAGCTCGCCGCGGAGCTGGGGGCGGCCTCGGCGGACCACCTGGGCGCCGTCAGCGATGCCGGGATCGAGGCGCTGGCGGCATCGGAGACCGTGGCCACGCTCCTACCCGGCACGCTCTTCTTCCTCGGGAAGAAGACGTACGCGCCGGCCCGGCGCCTGCTGGATGCCGGGGTGGAGGTGGCGCTGGCGACGGACTTCAACCCCGGGTCTTCGGCGTCGCCGAGTCTGCCGCTGATCCTGACCATCGCGTGCTCCCAGATGGGGATGAGCCCGCTGGAAGCGCTGGTGGCGGCCACGCGAGGCGGGGCGAGGGCGCTCCGGCTCGACGATCGGGGCACGTTGACGGTGGGGTCCCGGGCCGACCTCGTGGTGTGGAACACGGCGGACTACCGCGAGATCCCGTACCGCTACGGGATCCGCCTCGCCCGGTCGGTCTGGAAGGGCGGGAAGCGCGTGGTGTGAGCGCTTGTTCCACACCCGGGGCGGGAGTATCTTCTCAGCCACGAGGGGTCGGGATGCCCCGCCCGTGCACCCGTTTGTTCCGAGGGGCGTCCCGGCCCTTGCGAACGCGCGTGCGTCGACAGGCGGGCCCCGGGTCGGGTGCGAGGTCGGCCGCGCGGGTGGGGTTCGCTCCGGAGCCGACCGGACCCCTCGCAGCGTGGACCGGTCACGGTCCACACGGGTAGCACAATATCTCACCGCGCAGGCGCGGAGCTCGGTTCGATTGGGTAGGGCATGACGTCGATCGCCAAACTGAAAGACAAGGCTCGCAAGCACGAGCAGAAGGAGGACTGGCAGGCCGCCGTCGAGGTCTACCAGAGGGTCCTCGATCAGCAGGAAGAAGAGGAAGATCTCGACCTGGATCTCGGTCTCTTCAACCGGATCGGCGACCTGAACCTCCGCCTCGGGCAGACCGACGAGGCCGTCTCGTTCTACGAGATGGCGGCGGACAAGTACGCCGAATCGGGCTTCTACAACAACGCCATCGCCCTCTGTAACAAGGCGCTCCGGCACCGTCCGGACCGCCCGGCCATCTACCTCAAGCTGAGCCGGCTCTGCACCGAGCAGGGATTCCAGACCGACGCCCGTCGGTGGATTCTGGAATATGCCGAACGGCAGGTGGCCGCCGGTGAGGTGGAGGCGGCGCTCACCGGCCTCGAGGAGTTCGCGGACCTCTCCGATGATCCGGAGGTCCGGGAGATGCTGGCGCAGCAGCTGGCCACCCACGAACGGCACGATGAGGCCCTCGAGCAGTTGCGCCAGGCGTACGGGATGCGCGTACAGGCCGGCGAGACGGAAAAGGCCGAGGAAGTGGCGGAGAAGGCCCGCGCCATCGATCCGTCGGTGGAACTCGTGTCCCACGCCCCGCCACCGCCGCAGGAAGCCCCGGCGGACGAACTGCCCGGGCTGGCCGAGGCGCCGGAGGCGGAGGCGGAGGCGGAGGTCGAGAGCGAGGCGGATGAGCTGGCGGTAGAGCCCACGGTGGCCGAGGCGGCCGAACCGGCTGGCGAGACTGCAGCGGATCTGGAAGGGCTCGAGACCCGGACCGAGACGGTCGAGGACGCTGACGCCGCCGGGCTGGAGGGGCTCGAGTCGACCGCCACCGATCTCGACGACGGGGTGGGGACGGAAGCCGAGGAAGTTTCGGGGCTCGAGGTCTCCTACTCCGAGCAGGCTCCACCGGCGACGCCCGAGGACGTGGAGGGCGAAGCGCTGGGCGAGCTGGAAACGTTCGACACGGGCCCGGGCGAGGAAACGGATGAAACGGCCGAGCCGCAGCCCGAGGCCGGGGCCGCCGACTTCGAGGACGAGGAGGAGGCTGAGCCGCTCCCCCTCATCGACACCGGCTACGAGGAGGAGGTCGAGGAAGGGGCCGAGGAGGTCGAGGAAGGGGCCGAGGAGGCCGAGGAGGCCGAGCCGCTCCCCATGATGGACACCGGCTACGAGGACGTGCCGGGGGAGGGTGAGGCCGGGGAGGAGGCGGAGACCGCCGGGCTCGACCTGAGCTTCGATGGCGCGGAGGCGGGTGGGGCGGCCGAGGCGGTCGAGGAGGTCGAGGCGGTCGAGGAGGCCGAGGCTGTGGCGGGTCCGGCGGACGACGCCATGGACCTGGACCTCGGGTCGTTCGACCTGGGCTTCGAGTCGAGCGAGGAGACGGCGCCGGAGGTGGAGGTCGAGGGCCTCGACACCGGCGCCGTGCTGGACCGGGCCCGGGAGCTGGTGAGCCGGGGGCTGACCTCGGAGGCGCTCCGGGAGCTGCACCTGCTGTCGGGCAGCGATGCGGAGCGGGAGGTCTTCCGCCAGGCGCTGGCGGTGGTGAACGAGATCGTGCGCCACGATGAGAACGACATCTCCGCGCTGCAGCGCCGGGTGGAGTACGGGGCGCGGATCGGTGATCGCGAGGCGATGGTGGACGCCTACCTCGACCTGGCGGAGGCGCTGGAGCGACTGGGGGCGGAGACCAAGTCCCGGGTCATGTACGAGCGGGCACTGGACCTGGACCCGTCGAACGAGGCGGCCCGGGAAGCGCTGGGCGTCGGGGAGGCGGAGGAGGAAGAGACCATCGACCTCGATGCGATCCTTCGGGAGATGGAGCCGGAGGAGATGGAGGCGGCGAGCCAGGCCCGGGCGTCGGACCCGAACTTCGCCGCCATGCTGAACCAGTTCAAGGCGAAGGTCACGGAGAACGTGGACGCGGACGACGCGGGCGATCACTACGACCTGGGTCTGGCGTTCAAGGAGATGGGTCTGATCGATGAGGCCGTCGCCGAGTTCCAGACGGCGCTGACGGGCGGCGAGGAGCGGCTGAAGGTGTACGA
>CAZSBL010000089.1:0-14486 GCA_964605205.1 uncultured Gemmatimonadaceae bacterium | reverse complement strand
CTCCAGCAGCTCCTCGTCCATCGATACGCCGAACCGAATCACACGCGCTCCGGGGCTGAAGGTAGCACCAATGTGTCCGAACGTAGCACGGTCCACCCCCGGCTGGCAGTACGGGATCACCCCAATCTGGTGTGGGGATTTGCCCGATCTAGCGTGCGAGGTTCGGGCGGCGGCTGGCCCAACGCCGTGAGGGACGGCTTCCGGGTCTGTAGCGGGCGCTGGTCAATCCATCACGCCAGGGGACTGCCGCCAGCGTTCCACTGCCCAGGCGCGGCCCTGTCCGACGAGGTCGAGGATCGGGCCGACCGGGCAGAGGAATCTGCACCAGGGACGGGTGATGAAGAGGGCGGCCACGATCACGAGGCTGAGGGCCACGAACTGGAAGGTGCCGCCGACCAGGTGGAACAGGGTGCCGAAGATCTCGTATCCTGCCAGGCCGGGGCTGCGGAAGTAGACGCCGATGGCGATGGCGCCGAGGGCCAGCGTCCGGGGCAGCCACTTGAGTCGGGCAGCCAACCGTGCCGACACCCGGTTTCGGGCGCCGCCCATGATGCCGAGGCATTCCTGGGCGGCGCCGAACGGGCAGAACCAGTGACAGTACGGGTTCTTGCGAGTGGCCAGGATGACCAGCGGGACGCCGAAGACCAACAGGTAAAAGTGGAGATCGGTCCGCCACGAGGGCCAGTAGCCGAGGAGGGCGCGGCTGATGTAGGTGAGTGTCAGCGGGCTGTTGTAGAGGAATCCCAGCACGATCAGCCCGGTCAGCATGGTGCCGCGTCGAACGAGCTTCCGATGGGGGAAGACGCCCCGGAAGGAAGCGAGGATCACCGTGAACAGCAGGATGAGGACGATCTCCCTGGGCCCGAACTGGATCCGGGGGGGCGGTGCCGGGGTGACCGGCAGCCCGAGGGCTCCGGCGGCTGCCTCGCTGCCATCCAATACCGCGTCTCCGAGGGCGCGGGTGGTGATGGTGGCACCCGTGACGGCGTCGATGTCCTGGCCGATGGCGAACGGGTCGTCGAAGCGTCCGCCGGCCAGGCTGCCCGGGAGGCCGCGCCGGCGCACCCGCTCGAACCAGGCCGTGGTTTCCTTGTGATCCGCTACGATCACGGCCCGCACTTCGCCGGCCGGCGTGAGTGCAACGGCCACGGTGAGCGGCCCGCCGTAGCCCGCGGCCGTGCCGAGGGCTACGTACGCCAGGAGGTCGGTGCGACCCGGATCGCCCCACGCCTGGAACACTTCACCGGATCGGGTGAACTCCACCGCGTCCGGCACCGCCGCGCGGACCGAAGGCATGAGGCCGGACCGGGCGCGGTGACCGCCGGCGATCCACGCGGTGGCAATGACGGCGAGGGCGACCAGCGCCAGGGTGCGTTCGAGGCGGCGGTGGAGCGGGGTCGGTCCGGCCAGCGGCGGGCGGTCCAGGGGCGGCGCGGCGGTTGGTTCGATACGCACCAGCTCCATGGCCGCTTCAGGCCCTTCGGGCCGTCCCGGGATCGAGCTCCATCAGCCGCCACAGCCCCACGCCGAGAACCAGGCAGAGGAAGAGGCCGGCCGCCAGGAACCGCCAGGCGGCGGTGGCCTCGTTCTCACCCAGCAGGGTGCCGAAGGCCAGGAGGGTGAGGGCGAGCAGGGCGTACCAGGCCAGGGCCAGAAGGGCTTTCCACCAATTCAGGACCCAACGGCGTTCCCCGGCGAACGCCCTGAACCCGGCGGCGATGCCAACGAAAACCACGCCCATGAGGAACCAGAAGAGCGGACCGTTGATGAACATATCAGCCTCCCTTCCGTGGCTTGACGACCGGGATGTCCAGGTACCGCTCCGTCTGCAGGAAGTCGGGGATGGGCCGGTAGCTCGCGAACTCGCCGTGGGGCGGCCGCCGATAGTCCACGGCGTCGGGGGCGTCGAAGAAGCGCTCCTGCATGGCCAGGAGTCCGCTGCTCGCCGCGCCGGTGGGATCGCTCGCGTCCAGCTTCCGGGCCAGGTCGTGGATCCAGTTGTTCTTCCGGCTGTAGGGGCAGGTGGCGACGCACAGTCGGCAGCCCATGGGGCCCATGGTCTCACGCCAGTAGTTGTAGCAGGCGCCGTTGTTGATGTACCAGTGCTCGTAGCCGCGGATGACCATGCCGTCGGGCCGGTCGGCCATGGAGATGGCGCCGGACGGGCAGCCCTCCGCGCACAGCTTGCACTTCTCACAGAACTCGGCCACACCGAACCGGATGGGGCGGTCCACCTGCATGGGCAGGTTGGTGGTCAGGACGGCCATCCGGCAGTTGCCGCCCAGCTCGGGGGTGATGCAGTAGCCGGTCCGGCCCAGCTCACCGAGCCCCGCCTCCACGGCCAGCGGCGGCGCGATCAGATCGTAACCCGCCTCCGGCGAGTGGCTCCGCACCGGATAGCCCAGGCTTTTGAGACACGCCTCGAGACGGTAGGCGGTTGTTGAGACGCGGTCGTACGCATCGCTGCTGGTGGACCCCTGCGGGCTGGCCAGGATGACGTCCCACTCCATGGGCACCCCCAGGACGATGGCGTACTCCCAGTGCGCGGGCATGCCCTCGAAGTCGTAATCCGCGGCGCAGCCACGCCATCCTTCGGCGTAGAGGAAGTCCGGGTTCATCCGGGTGATCCCCACCAGCGTAGCGCCGTAGCGGTGGGCCATCTCCTTGACGAAGTCGGAAGCCAGCGCCGGGCTCCGGAAGGGCGTGGGGTCCGGGATGCGGCCGCCCCGGCGGCCGGGTCGCGTGTAGTCGGACACCTCCGGCGGGCCCTGGGGGTACGGGATCAGCGAGCCGTGGGCCTCGAAGCCCGCTGCGTAGGCCTCGGCCAGCCGGTAGTAGTTGCCGTATTCCCGCCGGTCCCGACGGTTGTCAGGGATCGTCTCACTGAACGTCCTGAAGTCCCAGTCCAGCCGTTCGGGGAACCGGCGGTAGAAGGCCTCCAGCTCCGGTGGCAGTCCCAGCTCCTCGATGGGGTCGTCCAGCGTCCAGTCCGGATTTGCCGCGTACGCACGCTCGAACGTGGCAACACGGCCGAACACGTAATCCGTACGGTGCCCGGGCCGGCTGACCGCCGCCACCGGCACGTGGGCGGGACCCTGGAATTCGAATGGTGTACGGTCGAAAAACTGGGTGCCGGGGTTGTACGACTCCCACCCCGTGTACGTGTTCGGGTCCCGCCCCGCCGCGATGCCCGCCCCCACGAGCCCTCCCGCCTGCGCCGCCAGCCCGGCCACACCGCCCGCTACCAGGAACTGCCGTCGCGATAGCCCCTGCTTCTCATCGTTCGACATCAGCCCTCCTAGACCTTCTCGATGATCCCGTTGAGGGTCTGGCTCGGCCGCATGGCCGCCGCGGCGCGGTCCGGGTCGGGCAGGTAGTAGCCGCCGCTGTCCTGGGGCTCGCCCTGGGCCTCGACCAGCTCGGTCAGGATGGTCTGCTCGTTCTCCTCCAACGCCGTGGCCACGGGTTCGAAGCGCTCGGCCAGCGGCGCGTTGGCGGTCTGGTCGGCCAGCGCCCGGGCCCAGTATCGGGCCAGGTAGTAGCTGCTGCCCCGGTTGTCGAGCTCGTGGACCACGCGGGAGGGCGAGCGGGCGTTCTCGAGGTAGCGGGCCGTGGCCGTGGTCAGCGCTTCGCCGAGCTCCCGGGCCCGGGCGTTGTCGAAGCTGTCCCCGAGGTGCTCGAGGGAGGCGCCCAGGGCCAGGTACTCGCCCAGGGAGTCCCAGCGCAGGTGGCCCTCCTCCTGGAACTGCTGGACGTGCTTGGGTGCCGAGCCGCCGGCGCCGGTCTCGAAGAGCCCGCCCCCGTTCAGGAGCGGGACGATGGAGAGCATGCGGGCGCTGGTGCCGATCTCCAGGATGGGGAAGAGGTCGGTGAGGTAGTCCCGGAGCACGTTGCCGGTGACGGAGATGGTGTCGTCGCCGCGGCGGATCCGCTCCAGGGAGAAGGCCATGGCGTCTTCGGGGGCCATGATCTCGATCCGGAGCCCGTCGGTGTCGTGGTCCTGGAGGTAGCTCCGGACCTTGTCGATGAGGACGGCGTCGTGGGCCCGGTCCTGGTCCAGCCAGAAGACGGCCGGCGCGCCCGTGGCCCGGGCCCGCCGCACGGCCAGCCCCACCCAGTCCCGGATGGCCTCGTCCTTGGCCTGGCACGCTCGCCAGATGTCTCCCTCCTCGACCGGCTGCTCCAGGAGCACGGCCCCGTTCCCATCCACGACACGGACGGTGCCGGCGGCCGGGATCTCGAACGTCTTGTCATGCGACCCGTACTCCTCGGCCTTCTGGGCCATGAGCCCCACGTTCGGAACGGTGCCCATGGTGGTTGGGTCGTACTGGCCGTGGGCCTGGCAGTCACGGACCACCACGTCGTAGATCGGGGCGTAGCTCGAGTCCGGGATGACGGCCTTGCAGTCCTGCAGGTCACCGGCGGGGTTCCACATGCGGCCCGAGTCGCGGATCATGGGCGGCATGGAGGCGTCGATGATCACGTCGCTGGGGACGTGGAGGTTGGTGATCCCCTTGTCCGAGTTCACCATGGCGATGTCGGGGCCCTCCTCGAGGGCGGCCTCGATGTCGGCCTCGATGTCGGCCCGCTGATGGTCGGGCAGGTCGGCGATCTTGTTGATCACGTCGCCGAGCCCCTTGTTGGGGTCCACGCCCAGCTCCTCGAAGAGCTCGCCGTAGCTGTCGAAGAGATCGTCGAAGTAGGCCCGGACGGCGTGGCCGAAGATGATGGGGTCGGAGACCTTCATCATGGTGGCCTTCATGTGGAGGGAGAAGAGCACGCCCTTCTCTTTTGCGTCGTCGATCTGCTCGTGGAGGAATCGGACCAGGGCGTCCCTGCTCATGTAGGTGGCGTCCAGCACCTCGCCGGCCTGGAGCGGCAGCGACTCCTTGAGCACCGTGACGGTACCGTCTTCCGCCACGTGCTCGATGCGGGCCTCCGTGGCCGCTTCCAGACAGACCGACTCCTCGTTGTGCCGGAAGTCATCGGCGTCCATGCAGGCGACGTGGGTCTCCGAGTCCTCGGGCCACTCCTTCATCCGGGGCGGGTTCTTCCGGGCGTACTCCTTCACCACCTTCGGGGCCCGGCGGTCGGAGTTGCCCTGCCGGAGCACCGGGTTCACGGCACTGCCCTTGACCGAGTCGTACCGGTCCTTGATGGCCCGCTCCTCGTCGGTGCCCGGCTCGGCCGGGTAGTCCGGGAGCGCGTACCCCTTGGACTGCAGCTCCTTGACGCACGCCTCGAGCTGGGGGATGGACGCGCTGATGTTCGGCAGCTTGATGATGTTGGCCTCGGGCCGCTCCACCAGGCGGCCGAGCTCGCCCAGGTCGTCCGACACCTTCTGTTCCTCGGTCAGGTAATCGGGGAAGACGGCCAGGATCCGGCCGGCCAGGGAGATGTCGCGGGTCTCCACCGGAACGCCCGCGGCCCCGGCGAAAGCCCGGATGACGGGGAGGAAGGCGTGGGTGGCGAGGGCCGGAGCCTCGTCGGTCCAGGTGTAGATGATGGGAGGCGACGTGTCCATGGGATTCGCTTTCTATCGTTGACCTTCGAGCATCCGACCCCCGGGCCGGCTGCGGAAGATTGCGTTGTTGCTCACCTCGCCGGGCTCACTGTGCGCCGTCCCGGCGGTCCGAGTTGGGGGAAGGGTAGGGAAGAACGCGGCGGCTGACAACACGGGGCGGGTGGGAAGTCGAAGGGGAACTTCGAGCAGGTCACTGACCAGCCGGCGTACCGTTCCGGACCGGGAGGCTGGCGGGGGCAGCTTCCAGCCGCGACCGGCGCCGAGCGGCCCGGAACGATAGTGGGCCCGATTCGCCGCGGTGGGTCCTGGCTGGCGTTGCCGGCTCGAGGTCGTCGAGCCAGAAGGCGTCGTCGTCACGCCGATAGACGAGGAATCGGCCTTCCAGCCCGGCAACCAGGGCCCGGTGATAGCGGGCGTAGATGTGCCCGTCGTCGACGGCCAGGACCTGGACCTTGCCGGTCTCGTGGGACATGACGTAGCGGGCGCGGCTCGCCAGTCCGGAGACGTCGGTGCGGGCCCGGTCGAAGGTGCGGAAGCCCTCGACAATCGGCACCGCGTACGGCCTGTTGCCCACGGTGGGCCGGCACTGGAAGACGTAGTATGGTGGGCAGCCGATGAAGGACAGGTGGCGAAAGAGCTCGGCAAGGACCGCAGCGTCGTCGTTTACGCCCCGGATCAGCGGGCACTGGTTGGCGCATACCGCGCCGGCGTCCAAGAGGGCCGCCACGGCCTCCACGGCCGGCTCCGCCAGCTCCCGCGGGTGGTCGAAGTGGGCGATCACGTGGACTCGCCGGTGCGGTGTGGAGACGCGCCGGATCACCTCGAGGAGCGCGTCGTCGTCCCGGATCCGGAACGGGTCGAACGCCGGCATCCTGGTCCCGATCCGGATGATCCCGACGTGGGAGATCTCGGCCAGTGCGTCGAGGATCGTGGCGAGTCGGGACGTGGACAGGTGCAGCGGATCGCCGCCGGTGAGGAGCACGTTGGTGACCTCGGGGTGCTCCGCGATGTAGGTGATCCCCTCGGAAACGTCGTGGGCGACCTCCTCGTTCCCCTTCCGGAAGAGCCGCTTGCGGAAACAGTAACGGCAGTAGCCGCCGCACGCCTCGTTGCAGAGGAGCAGGACCGTGTGCCGGTACTTGTGCTGGACCCCCCGGGCGACGGTGATGCGCGCCTCCGCCGAGGGATCGAAGCGGCCCCAGGGATCGAGCTCGCCCGGGTCTGGCACGATGATGCGCCGGATCGGGTCGTCCGGGTCGTCCCAGTCGATGAGGCCGAGGTAGTAGTCGGAGGCCCGGAACGCGTGGTCGCGGACCACCTCCCGCAGACGGTCACGCTGATCGAGGTACGGGAGCGCGTCGAGATCGTGGCGATAGCGCACGGCGGCTCGGCCTTCCTGAGCGCCTTTGTCGGCCATGTGCACCTCCCCTTCGAGTCTCCAAAGGGCGTACCCCCACCCAGCGGAAGGGTTCCTGTCCAGCGCGTCCCGGGCATGCAGCCGGTCCGGAAGGCAACCCCGAGTCCCGGACAGGCCCGAGTCCGGACTCTCGCAGCCGGAGGGCACCGCCGGTAGTTTTCCCCGAACGGGACCGTTTCTCGTCGCGCATGGGAAGGTGATCATGAAGACCGTCGGACTGCTCGGGGGCATGAGCTGGGAGTCCACCGTCCCCTACTACAGGATCCTGAACCGGGAAGTGGGGCGAAGGCTGGGTGGGGTCCACTCCGCCCGGGTGGTTCTTCTGAGCGTGGACTTCGGGGAGATCGAGGCGCTCCAGCACGAGGGGCGGTGGGACGAGCTGGGCGAGATGTTGGCCGGCGAGGCCCGAACGCTGGAGGACGCCGGCGCGGACTTCCTGGTGGTCTGCACCAACACCATGCACCGCGTGGTCCCCGAGATCGAGGCCGCTATCTCGATCCCCGTCCTCCACATCGCCGACGCCACGGCCGAACGGATCACCGACGCCGGGATCCGGAGGGTGGGGCTCCTGGGGACCCGGTTCACCATGGAGGAGGACTTCTACCGCGGCCGGCTCGAGGAGCGCTACGGCCTGGAGGTGCTTGTCCCGCCGGAGGCCGACCGGGCGGTGGTCCATCGCGTCATCTACGAGGAGCTGGTGCTGGGCCGGATCGAGGACGTGTCCCGGGACGCGTACCGGCGGATCGTGGAAGACCTGGTCCGTGCGGGGGCCGAGGGCGTGATCCTGGGGTGCACGGAGATCGGGCTCCTGCTGAAGTCCGGCGACGGGACGGTGCCGCTCTTCGACACCGCGCTCATCCACGCCGAGGCGGCGGCCGCGAAGGCACTGGGCCCGGTGGCTGCCTCGCGGCAGTCCTCCTAGTCCTCCTGGTCCTCCAGCTCGGCCAGCACCTCCGCCGTGTGCTCGCCCACGCGGGGCGGCGCACCGGCCGGGAGGCGCTCCCCGTCCCTGCGGACCGGCATCGCGATATCCACATAGCCCGGCACAGCATCCGGCAGCGGGCGCAGCATGCCGGAGGCGGCGACCTGCGCGTCGTCGGCGACGCCGGCGGCGTCGTGGATCGGGGCGCACGGCACCCCCGCGTCCCGGAGCCGGGCCAGGAGCTCGGCGGCGGGCTCCCGGCGGGTGCGCTGGGACAGGATGTCGACCAGCGCGTCCCGGTGGGCGACCCGGTCGGCGTTGGAGGCGAAGCGCGGATCGCGCAGGAGCTCCGGCAGCACGAGGGCCTCGCAGAGCCGCCGGAAGAGGCCGTCGTTGGCGGCGGCGATCATGATGCTCCCGTCCGCCGCCGGAAACGCCTGGTACGGCGCGATCATCCCGAGCCCGGAGCCCAGGGGCCCGGGGGGGTCCCCGGTGGCCAGGTAGCCCTGGAGGTGGTACGCCATCCACGCCAGCGACGTGTCCAGGAGCGACGTGGTGATGTGAACCGACTCCGCGGCGTCCGCCCGCGTTGCCGGGCCTCCGGGGGCGTCGGGGCCTTCCCCGCTGCCGCACGGTCCGGGGCCTTCGGCGCTGGCGCGTCGCTCGGGGCTCCCGCCGCCGCTCCACCCCCGGCCCGTCAGCTCGGCCAGGACGGCCACGGCGGCCCAGAGCCCCGTCCCCATGTCCACCATGGACGTGCCCGCCCGGGTGGGCGGGCCGCCGGGGTGGCCGGTGACGGACATGAGCCCGGCGAACGCCTGCATGAGGGGGTCGTAGCCCGGCTGGTCCCGTAGCGGCCCCTCGGTGCCGAAGGCGGTGACGGAGACGTAGATCACGTTGGGTCGCAGACTCCGGACGGTGTCGTAGTCGAACCCCAGCCGCTCGATGACCCCGGCCCGGAAGGCCTGGACGAACACGTCGCACCGGGCCACGAGGCGCCGGAGCGCGTCCCGTCCCTCATCGGTGTCCAGGTCGAGGACCACGCTCCGCTTACCCCGGTTGGCGCAGAGAAAGAGGGGGCTCTCGCCGTCCACGAACGGCGGGCCCCACCGCCGGGCGGGGTCACCGCCGGGCGGCTCGACCTTGATCACGTCGGCGCCCAGGTCGGCCAGGATCTGGGTGGCGTAGGGCCCGGCGAGGTTCTGGGTGAGGTCGACGACGCGGAGTCCGGCGAGGGGTGCGGTCACGGGGGTTCGGGGATCCTAGGTCAGCTGTTTCGTGAGCAGCCGGTCCAGGGCATTGGCGAATTCCTGCCGGGCCCGCTGGTCGTACGGCTTCGGCCCGCCGGTTTCCACGCCGCTGCTCCGGAGCGAGTCCATGAAGTCGCGGATGGAGAGCCGCTCCCGGACGTTGGCCTCGGTGTAGCGCTCGCCCCTGGGGTCCAGGACCAGGACGCCCTTCTCGACCAGCGCGGCGGCCAGGGGGATGTCGGCGGTGATGGCGAGGTCTCCCTCGGCCGCGTGGTCGATGATGTGCCGGTCGGCCACATCGGGGCCGCCCGGCACCACCACCGACGTCACCAGCGGGTTGTTCTTCGGCGTGCCGAGGGGCTGGTTGGCCACCAGCGCCGTCTCGAGCTCCAGCCGGGCTGAGGCCCGGAACACGATCTCCTTCACATCGTTCGGGGCGGCGTCGGCATCGATCCAGATCTTCATGCCGGAAGATAGTATCCATCACCGCGCTGCGGGGGGCCGGCCGGAAGCGGGCGCCCACGGCGGGCCGCGCACCCCACCGCCGGTTCGTGTCGGTCGTGGCACGCCGCCACCCTGTTCCGTACTTTGCCGGCCGTGGAGCCCCGGGGCCTGGCGGCCATCGACCCGTGCACCTCGAACCCCACCCGGCCCTGCCACGAATGCATGCCGCGTTGTCCCGCGCGCCGCGCACCGTCGCGCGCGTTCTGACTGTGGTCTCGATCGTGCTCGCCATGACTCCTTCCATGGCTTCTGCCCAGGCGCCCCAGCTGGGGGAGGCGTCGCCGGATGAGGTGATCGATGCCATGACCACCGAGGAGAAGGCGAGCCTCCTGGTCGGGATGGGGATGAACCTGCCCTTCGCCGTGCCCGGGCTGCCGTACCCGTCCGCCGAGGACCGTGCCGTGCCGGAGCGGGTGCCGGGAGCGGCGGGCCGGACCCACGCCATCGAGCGGCTGGGGATCCCGTCGATCACGCTGGCGGACGGGCCAGCCGGCGTGCGCATAGCTCCGACCCGCGAGGGCGAAGACCGAACCTACCACGCCACGGCGTTCCCCGTGGCCACGCTGCTGTCATCGTCGTGGGACCCGGCGCTGGCGGAGACGGTGGGTGCGGCGTTCGGGCGCGAGCTCCGGGAATATGGCGGTGACGTGCTCCTGGCGCCGGGGAAGAACCTGCACTGGAACCCGCTGGGGGGTCGCAACTTCGAGTATTACTCGGAGGACCCGCTGCTCACCGGGCGGATGGCCGCCGGCTTCGTGAACGGCGTGGAGTCGGAGGGTGTGGGCACGTCGCTCAAGCACTTCGCGGTGAACAACCAGGAGTTCAACCGGCTGGCGTCGAACTCGATCCTCGGCCAGCGCGGGCTCCGGGAGCTCTACCTGCGCGGTTTCGAGATCGCCGTGAAGGAGGCGCAGCCGTGGACGGTGATGTCGGCGTACAACAAGGTGAACGGGACGTACGCGTCGCAGAACCGGGCACTGCTGACCACCATCCTCCGCGAGGAGTGGGGGTTCGACGGCTTCGTCATGACCGACTGGTTCGCCGGCGCCGACCCTGTCGCCATGATGAAGGCCGGCAACGATGTGATCATGCCGGGCGGCGTCGACCAGTCGGAGGCCATCATCGCGGCGGTGGAGTCGGGCGAGCTGAGCCAGGCGCAACTGGACACGAACGTGCGCCGCGTCCTCGGGATCATCCTCGAGGCGCCCACCTTCAAGGGTTTCGACTACTCGGATCGACCTGATCTGGACGCCCACGCTCGCATCGCCAGGAACGCCGCCACCCAGGGGATGGTGCTCCTGAAGAACGACGGCGCGCTGCCCCTGGCCGCCGGCGCCGTCGCGCTCTTCGGCAATGCGTCCTACCGCCCCATCATCGGCGGGACCGGCAGCGGCGACGTGAACGAGGCCTACCGGGTGGCTCTGGTGGAGGGGCTGGAACACGCCGGCTTCACGGTCGATCCGGTGGTGGGCCGGGTGTACGAAGCCTATCTGGAGACGGAGGAGGCCGACCGTCCGCAGGGCAATATCCTGATGCCGCCGCCCCCGATCCAGGAGATGGACGTGGATCCCGCCCTGATCCGGAACGCCGCGGCCCGCGTGGACGTGGGCCTCTACACCCTCGGCCGCAACTCGGGCGAGGGCGGCGACCGGGAGGTGGCGGACGACTTCGACCTGACTGCCGTTGAGGCCGCGCTGATCCGCTCGCTGTCGGAGGCGTTCCGGGAGGAGGGGAAGCCGTTCGTGGTGGTGATGAACGTGGCGGGCGTGACCGAGGTGGCCAGCTGGCGCGACGCCGCCGACGCCATCCTCCTGGCCTGGCAGCCCGGGCGAGGTCCTGCCGGAGTACGCCGACCGGGAGCAGCCGGAAGGGTTCATGGCGATGCTGAACCCCACCCCGTCACGCGCGGTCTACCACGAGGGGATCTTCGTCGGCTACCGCTACTACGACACGTTCGACGTGGCGCCCGCGTACCCGTTCGGCTACGGACTGTCCTATACGGCGTTCGAATACGGTGATCTGAGGCTGAGCGCCGACCGGTTTGAGGGTGAGATCACGGCCACGGTGACGGTGACGAACGCAGGCGAGGTGGCCGGCCGCGAGGTCGTCCAGCTGTACGTGGCGGCCCCCGGCGGCGCGCTGGTGAAGCCGGCGTCGGAGCTGCGGGCGTTCGCCAAGACGGGCGTGCTCGAGCCGGGCGCGTCGGAGCGCGTGACGTTCATGCTCGACGGGCGCGACCTGGCCTCGTTCGACGGTGACCGCTCGGCGTGGATCGTGGAGTGCGGAGAGTACAGGGTGCGTGCGGCGGCCTCGTCGCGGGACACCCGCGCCGAGGCGCTCTTTACGGTGCCTGAGACCCTGGTGGTCGAGGAGACCCACCACGTGCTGGCGCCGGAGGTGGAGGTCGACCTCCTGAGGCCCTGACCGCCGGGCGGATCCGGGCGTGCGACTCGGCGACTACCGCGTTACGCGTACCCAGTCCACGAGCACGACACCCTCGCCGGCCTCGATCCGCTCCACGGTCTCGGCAGGCAGGCCCGGGTACGGCGTCTCGACGCCGTTCACGTTCTGAGGATAGACTCCGCCCAGGGCCAGGTTGATGATCAGGAACTTGGGGTTGTCGAACGCCCAGCGGCCGTACGCCTCCACGTCGGCCCGGGTGACCCGATACGTGGCCTCTCCATCGACGCGGAAGACCAGGCTGTCCGGGGCCCAGTCCACCGCGTACACGTGCCAGCCGGTGGCATCCTCGCCCTCCGGGAACGTGTGCCGGTCGACGAGCGGCGTTTCTCCGAAGTAGTCGGGTCCGTGGAGCGCGTGGCTGACCCACTCCGTCTCACCGACGTATTCCATGACGTCGATCTCGCCGGTGTCCGGCCAGTCGCCGGTCCCGAGGATCCAGAAGGCGGGCCAGAACCCGCTGCCGGCGGGGAGCTTCATCCGGGCCGCCGCCGTGCCGTACATGAACTCGACCTTGCCCCGACTCTCGATCCGGCCGGAGACGAAGTCGGAGGTGCGGTCCTCTTCGGCGATGAAGCCGGGCCGGGGGTGGGCCTGGATGAGGAGGGCGCCACCGTCCGCGCCGGCGGCCGAGTCGCCGTGCACGATCCGGAGGACGGCCGTGGTGTCGATATACGCCTGCTGCTCGTTGTTCACCCAGAAGTCGGGGCCGATCACGTTCCAGCTGGAGCGGTCCAAAGAAGAAGCGTTGAACTCCTCCTGGAAGACCATCTGCTCGTCCGTCCCGTCACCGCCGCTGTTCGAGTCGGGGGCGCAGGCCGGTGCGGCGAGGACCAGGGCCATCAGCAGCGGGGGGCACAGGCCAGAAAGCGTCAATCTCGGCATCTCTCATCCCTTCGTACCGTTCGATGAAGAGGGCGGGGGCTCGGGTATCATAGGGGACGCGATGCGTGCGCGCTGGACGCCGGCCCCCCGGCCGCGTAGTCTGCAAGGAGCCCCGCCACGATTTCCACCGAGACACGGGATTGGTGCCATGGCCGTATTCCCCGGGACGCCCCTGCGATCCTTCTTCGCCGCCGCTGCCCTCGCCGCGATCCTCGCCGTGCCGGGCGCTGCGTACGCTCAGGCCGGCCCGGCCGCCCCGGCGGCCCCTGCGGCCGAGGCCGCACAGCCCGATCAGGCCGATCAGGCCGACCCGTCCGATCCCGGCACCCGCTTCCTGCGGCAGCCGGACGTGAGCGCCGAACGGATCGCGTTCGTCCACGCCAACGACATCTGGACGGTGGCACGGGACGGGGATCGGGCACGGCGGCTGACCAGCGCGCGGGGGGCGGAGACCGACCCCCACTTCTCGCCCGACGGCCGGTGGCTCGCCTTCACCGGTGAGTACGCCGGCAACCAGGACGTCTACGTCGTTCCGGCGGACGGCGGGCAGCCGGTGCGGTTGACGTGGCACCCGGGGGCCGACGTGGCCCAGGGGTGGACGCCGGACGGCCGGGTGCTCTTCCGCTCGGGCCGGGACGGCGCGCCCACGCGGCTCTGGCGGTTCTGGACGGTCTCGCCGGAGGGCGGGTTCCCGACGCCGCTGGCGCTGCCCCAGGCGTACGAGGGCGAGATGAGCGCTGACGGCCGCTGGGTCGCCTACCAGGAGATCGGCTACTGGGACCCGGAGTGGCGGAACTACCGGGGCGGCCAGGCGCAGCCGGCGGCGGTGGTGTCCACATCATCGTGGGAGCGGCGGACCGCGCCGCAGCTGGACGGCGAGCGGCACATGGCGCCGGTCTGGCTGGATGGGCGGGTCTACTACATGTCGGAGCGGGACTACGCGTCCAACGTCTGGTCGTGGGACCCGGCCACCGGCGACGAGCGCCAGCACACCTTCCACGCGGACTTCGACGTGAAGAGCCTGGGCGCCGGCGGCGGCGTGGTGGTCTACGAGCAGGCGGGATACCTCCACGAGCTGGACCCGGCCACGGGGGAGACCCGGCCGCTGGTGGTCCATGCCGAGGCGGACCAGAACTGGGCCCGGCCGCGGTGGGAGGAGCTGTCGCCAACGCAGCTGCGGGATGTGCGGCTGTCGCCCACCGGCAAGCGGGCGGTCTTCGAACAGCGGGGCGAGATCTTCACCTCGCCGGCGGGTGAGGGGAGCTGGCGCAACATCACCCGGAGCCCGGGCGTGGCGGACCGGCACCCGGTGTGGAGTCCGGACGGCGAGCGGATCGCCTGGTTCAGCGACGCGGGCGGGGAGGGCGGCGAGGGCGGCGAGTACGGCCTGGTGGTGGCTGACCAACTGGGGCGGGATATGCGACGGATCCCGATCCCGGACCCCACCTTCTTCTTCCAGCCCACGTGGAGCCCCGACGGCTCGCGGCTGGCGTTCACCGACACCGACTACCGGGTGCTCATCCT
>CAZSBL010000088.1:0-14507 GCA_964605205.1 uncultured Gemmatimonadaceae bacterium | reverse complement strand
TGGCGTCGATGAAGACGTGCCCGCACGAGGAGAAGGCCGTCATCGACGAGGAAGGCAACTACGTGTCGGGCGATCGGCTGCTCCTGAGCGGGACCATGCTCCGGAAGCTGCTCTCCGAAGGCAAGCCGGTGCCGGCCGAGTTCAGCAAGCCCGAGGTTGTGGAGCTCCTGCGCGAGTTCTACGCGAACCTCGAAGACAAGGTCGAGGTCAAGCTGCACGGCGCCGCCACCGGTTCGGCGGCGAAGAAGTAGCACAAGGAGACGAGCCATGGACCTGGTGACCGTCGAGAGAGAGAGCGGGCTGAAGTTCCGGATCGGCCTTCGCGACCACGAGATCACCACCGACATGTCGGTGGACGAGGGGGGCGAAGACGCCGGGTGCAACCCCGTCGAGCTCATGTCCGCCGCTCTCGGCGGCTGCCTGGCGATCATGGTTCAGCGGTACTGCAACGAGCGCGGCTTCACCGACGGCGATGTCGGCGTGAGCCTGACCGCGGAGATGGCCGACAACCCGAAGCGTATCAAGGGCTTCGTGGTGGATGTCGAGCTCCCCGCGGATGTCCCGGAGCGGGAGCGTGAGAAGCTGAGGACGGCGGTGCAGCAGTTCCCCGTTCCGGCCACGCTCCGGGAGGCGCCCGATGTGATGGTGGAGTTCACCTGACGGCGGTCGGAGGATGAGGCTGGCCGCCCGAAGCAATCAACGGGCCGCATAGCGGCTCAGCAAGGAGGAGCCCGATGGAACAGGTGGAACTTGGCGGCAAGATGATGGAGATCGACGAGGACGGCTTCATACAAGATCCCGGGGAGTGGGACGAGAACGTCGCCGCGGACCTGGCCAAGACCGAGGCCGTCGAGGAGCTCACCGAGGATCACTGGAAGGTCGTGAACTACCTCCGGGACTATTACCTGGAGTACGACATGGCTCCCATGATCCGCAAGCTCTGCAAGGAGACCGGCTTCAAGCTCAAGGAGATCTACGAGCTGTTCCCCAGCGGCCCGGCGAAGGGCGCCTGCAAGGTGGCGGGCCTGCCGAAGCCTACCGGCTGCGTCTGAGGATCAGAGGACCGGCTCGACCGCCCGCCCCTCGGGGCGGGCGAGTCGGCCGGAACGTTGGCGGATCGATACCGGCCCGGCGCATGGATGCTGGAGTCCGGTGAAACGAACGCGCGTCCGGATGGACGCGCAGCGGGCGGAGTGAAGCGATGCTCCAGGAAATACTGGAAGTGCGGGAAGACGCACTGGTCGACGCCTGGCTCGACCGCGTCCTGAACGCCTACCCGGCAGACGGGAGCGCGGTGTTCAAGCGTCGTACGAACCAGTTTGCCAACCCGGTGGGGCATACGTCGCGGGAATCGGTACGCGTGGTGTACCGGGCCCTGGTGGCGGACGCGCCGGACTCGCTGCACGCCGCCGCCCTCGAGGACCTGCTCCGGATCCGGGCGGTGCAGCAGATGCCGCCCTCGGTAGCCGTGGGCTGGGTGCTCGACCTGAAGACGCTGGTGAAGGAAGAGCTGTCGGCGTGGTGGTCGCCCGAGATCCGCGTGGCGCTCCGCGCCTTCGAGGACCGCGTCGACCGCCTCGCCCTCGAGGCGTTCGATCTGTACGTGGCGTTCCGGGAGGAGCTGGCGAGCCTGAAGGTGAAGGAAGCCCGTCGCCACGTCTCGTGGATCGTGGACCGCCTGAACGGCGAGCTCGCGGGGGAGACCGAAGAGGTCGGGGATGGCGCGGTCTCCCTCCCCATCGTTGAAGATACACGCGTGCGAGGAGGGGTGTCTCGATGAAGGTGCTGCTTCCCCTGGTGGTGGTGGCCACCCTGTTCGGGATCGCGCTGGTGGGAGCGAGCGTGGGGCTCGACTGGGTCTTTGGCGTGCTGATCCCCTACGCGGCCGTGGCGGTCTTCGTGGTCGGCGTGGTGGTCCGCGTGCTCCAGTGGGCACGGATCCCCGTGCCGTTCCGGATCCCGACCACCAGCGGCCAGCAGAAGTCGCTGTCGTGGATCAAGTACAGCCGGCTCGACAGCCCGTTCACCCGGCTCGGCGTGATCGGGCGGATGGCGCTGGAGGTCCTGTTCTTCCGCTCGCTGCTGAAGAACACCAGGGCCGCCATGGCCCGGGGAGACCGCCTGGTGTACGGCACGTCGCTGATGCTCTGGCTGGCGGCCATGGCCATGCACTGGTCGCTGCTGATCATCCTGGTCCGTCACCTCCGCTTCTTCACCGAGCCCGTGCCGGGCTTCGTGACGGCGGTGGCGAGCGTGGACGGCTTCCTCCAGGTGGCGCTGCCCACGGTCTACATCACCACGGTCCTCTTCCTCCTGGGCGCCGGCTACCTGTTCTACCGACGGCTGGCCAACGCCCAGGTCCGCTACATCTCGCTGATGAACGACTACTTCCCCCTCTTCCTGCTCCTGGGGATCGGGCTCAGCGGGGTCTGGATTCGCCACTTCGCCCGGACCGACGTGGTCTCCGTCAAGGAGCTGGCGGCCGGGCTGGTGACGTTCGCCCCGGTGGTCCCGGACGGGGTCGACGCGCTCTTCTTCGGGCACCTCTTCCTGGTGTCGGTGCTCCTGGCGTACTTCCCGTTCAGCAAACTGGTGCACATGGCGGGGGTCTTCCTGAGTCCGACCCGGAACATGGCGAACAACAACCGGGCGGTGCGGCACGTGAACCCGTGGGATCACCCGGTGAAGGTGCACACCTACGAGGAGTACGAAGACGACTTCAGGGACAAGATGATCGCCGCCGGCGTGCCGGTGGAGAAGAACCCGGCGGAGAAGGAATAGGCCATGTCCAGCTTCGACGAGCCCGAATACTACGAGAAGAAAGAGCTGCTCAACGTAGACTGGCAGCCGCCGGAGACGCCGTGGATGGATACGCCGGTCGATCTCCGGAAGGGCAGCTACATCTACCCCGGCAAGCCCAAGCACCTGGAGTACCTGGGGCTGCCGAACCCCCACGAGTGGGTCGTGGATAACATCGATTGGGAGCTGCCCCATGACTGGCAGAAGACCGTCCTCGACGGGATGGCCGAGCGGCTGAAGAAGTACCGGAGCTTTAAGCTCTTCATGGACACCTGCGTGCGCTGCGGCGCGTGCGCCGACAAGTGCCACTTCTTCCTCGGCAGCGGGGACCCGAAGAACATGCCGGTCCTGCGGGCGGAGCTGCTCCGCTCCATCTACCGGAAAGACTTCACCGCCATGGGGAAGATGTTCGGCGAGATGGCCGGCGCGCGGCCTCTCACCGAAGACGTGATCAAGGAGTGGTTCTACTACTTCTACCAGTGCACCGAGTGCCGCCGGTGCAGCGTGTTCTGCCCGTACGGGATCGACACGGCCGAGATCACCATGATGGGCCGCGAGCTGCTGGGGCTGCTCGGGCTCTACGTGAACTGGGTCATCGAGCCGGTGGCCAACTGTTTCCGGACCGGGAACCACCTGGGCATCCAGCCCCACGGCCTGGTGGACACCCTCGAGTTCATGGTGGACGACATCGAGGAGGCCACCGGGGTCCGCGTGGACCTGCCCATCAACAAGAAGGGCGCGGAGATCCTCTTCGTAACGCCGTCCGGTGACTACGTGGCGGCGCCGGGGATCTACACGTGCATGTCGTACATGATCCTCTTCCACGAGCTGGGGATCGACTACACCTGGAGCACGTACGCCAGCGAGGGCGGCAACTTCGGGCTGTTCACCTCCCACGAGATGATCAAGCGTCTCAACGCGAAGATGTACGCGGAGGCCGAACGGCTCGGTGTGAAGTGGATCCTGGGCGGCGAGTGCGGCCACATGTGGCGGGTGGTCCATCAGTACATGGACACCGTGAACGGGCCCGCCGACTTCCTCGAGACCCCGGTCTCGCCTCTCACCGGGACCCGGTTCGAGCACGCGAAGTCGACCAAGATGGTCCACCTCATGGAGTTCCTGGCCGACGCGATCCGGCACGACAAGCTGAAGCTGGACAAGTCGAGGAACGACCATATCCGGGCCACCTTCCACGACTCGTGCAACCCGGCCCGGGCCATGGGGATCTTCGAGGAGCCCCGCTACGTGCTCAACGCCGTCTGTAACCACTTCTACGAGATGCCGGAGAACACCATCCGGGAGCAGACGTTCTGCTGCGGCGGCGGCGCCGGGCTCGGCACCGACGAGAACATGGAGATGCGGCTACGGGGCGGGATGCCCCGCGGGCTCGCGGTCAAGCACGTCCAGGATACCCACGGCGTGAACCAGCTGGCGGCCATGTGCGCCATCGACCGGGCCACGCTGGTCACCGTCTGTGACTACTGGGCCCCCGGCGTGGAGGTCACCGGGATCAGCGAGCTGGTGGCCAACGCGCTGGTCATGGAGGGCGAAGGGCCCCGGACCCACAACCTGCGGCTGGAGGAGATCCCCGGGCGCGAGCCGCCCGAAGCCGTCGAGGAGGCCACGGAGGATGCGCCGGCCGCGGTCGGCGTGCCCGATGAAGACGCGGTGCCGGTGGGAGGTGCCTCATGAACAACAAGTGGATCTATGTCGGGCTCGGCGTCTTCGTGGCGCTGGCCCTGTTCCCCGCCTGGTACGGCGCGCTGAGCAGCGCCGAGGTCCGGGCGCCGGAGCTGGAGTACCCCGCCGAGGAGACGGCGTGCGTCGAGAGCGCGGAGTACATGCGGGCGTACCACCCGGCACTCCTGGACGACTGGCGGGATGCGCTGGTCCGGGACGGCCAGGTCGAGTACGTGGCCAGCACCGGTGAGCGCTACACCATCAGCCTGACCGGGACGTGCATGGAGTGTCACGAGAACCGGGAAACGTTCTGCATCCGCTGCCACGAGTACGCGGACGTGGACCCGACCTGCTGGGAGTGCCATGTCGAGCCCTGACGCGAAGCGCGGCGGTCGCAACCGCCGCCAGTTCCTGAAGGAGGCCGGTGCCGCGGCCATCGGCGCGGGGTGGGCGCTGCCGGTCCTGACAGGCTGTGATGCGGCCGAGGCGCAGCACGGCGCCCGGGAGCCGGCCACCGAGCACCAGATGGCCATGGTGGTGGACGTGGAGAAGTGCCGCCGGGAGCCGGTGCGGAGCGCGGTGACGGAGGCCTGCCACCGGACCCATAACGTGCCGGAGATCCCGGACCCGGATGACGCGATCGAGTGGATCTGGGACACCGAGTACCGGCACGCGTTCCCCGGCCAGGTCCACGACCGGATGCCGGAGGAGCGGGCCGAGGCGCCCGTGCTGGTGCTGTGCAACCACTGTGAGCGGCCGCCGTGCGTCCGGGTGTGTCCCACGCAGGCCACGTGGAAGCGGGAGTCCGATGGGATCGTGATGATGGACATGCACCGGTGCATCGGCTGCCGGTACTGCATGGCCGCCTGCCCGTACGGCTCCCGGAGCTTCAACTGGCGCGACCCCCGTCCGTTCATCGAGACCGACGAGACCGGGGCGCTGGCCAGCGACTATCCGACCCGGACCCGGGGCGTGGTGGAGAAGTGCAACTTCTGCGCGGAGCGGCTGCGCGAGGGGCTGGAACCGGCGTGCGTGGAAGCGGCGAGAGGTGTGGAGGGCGGGGAAGGGGCGCTGGTGTTTGGTGACGTGTCCGATCCCGACTCGGAGATCAGCCGGATCCTCCGGGAACGGGCGACCGTGGTCCGCCGTCCCGAGCTGGGGACGGGACCGAAGGTCTACTACATCGTCTGAGCGCGTCCCGCACGCGGGACGAGTGAGGGTGAAAGAATGCTGGAAGCGGCGTTCAAGGGAGGAAAGAAGTACTGGGCCCTGATGGCGGTCTGGGCAGTGCTCATCGTCATCGGACTCTACGCGTACAGCCGGCAGTTCACCGATGGCCTGACGGTCACCGGGATGAGCCGGGATGTGACCTGGGGGCTCTATATCGCCCAGTTCACCTTCCTGGTCGGGGTGGCGGCGTCGGCCGTGATGGTGGTGCTGCCCTACTACCTCCATGACTACAAGGCCTTCGGCAAGACGGTGATCCTGGGCGAGTTCCTCGCCGTCTCCGCCGTGACCATGTGCATGCTGTTCATCGTGGTGGACATGGGGCGGCCGGACCGGGTGCTGAACATGTTCCTGCACCCGAGCCCGAACTCGGTCATGTTCTGGGACAGCGTGGTCCTCTTCGGGTACCTGATCCTGAACCTCGTGATCGGGGCCGTCACGTTCGACGCGGAGCGGAAGGGCGCGCCCCCGCCGGGGTGGGTCAAGCCGCTGATCATTCTGTCCATCCCGTGGGCCGTGAGCATCCATACGGTCACCGCCTTCCTCTACTCGGGGCTCGAGGCGCGGACCTTCTGGATGACGGCGATCCTGGCACCCCGGTTCCTGGCGTCGGCGTTCGCCTCCGGACCCAGCCTGCTGATCCTGCTCGCCCTCCTGCTCCGCCACACCACCGCGTTCGACGTGGGGTGGGAGGCCATCAAGAAGCTCGCGATCATCGTGGCCTACGCCATGACCATCAACCTCTTCTTCGTGGGCGTCGAGATGTTCACGGGGATCTACAGTGACATGCCGCACCACGTGGAGACGTTCCAGTTCCTCTACGTGGGGCTCGAAGGACACACGAACCTGGTGCCGTGGATGTGGACCAACGCGGTGCTGACCGTGGCGTGCGTGACCCTGCTCCTGATCCCGGCCACCCGCCGGCGGGAGGGGCTCCTCGCCATAACGGCTGCAGGCGTGATCGCCGCCATCTGGATCGAGAAGGGGATGGGGATGGTGGTCGGCGGGTTCGTACCGTCCCCGCTCGGAGAGGTCCCGGAGTACGTCCCGACGCTGACCGAGGTCAGCGTCACCGTGGGCGTGTACGCTCTGGGCTTCGCGATTCTCACGATCCTGACACGGATCGTGGTTCATGTGAGGGAAAAACAGATCAACGCTATGTGAATTCGTGGAAGGCAACAGTAGGTAGAGCACCTGTTGAAAGGAGACCAGGATGGCAGGCGGAAACGGAAAAGGCACTCCCATGTTGGATGATCTGGAAAAGGGGCCATGGCCCAGCTTCGTGACCCAGATCAGGGAGATGGCTGAAGAGGGCAAGGAGGAGTGCACCCAGCTCCTGGAGCTGCTCGAGCGCTCCTACGAGGAGAAGATCGGGCACTGGAAGCACGGCGGGATCGTGGGGGTGCTGGGATACGGCGGTGGCGTGATCGGTCGCTACAACGACCTGCCGGAGGAGTACCCGGCCATCGCGCACTTCCATACGCTGCGGGTCAACCAGCCCAGCGGATGGTTCTACACGTCCGAAGTGCTGCACAAGCTGTGCGACATCTGGGATGAGCACGGCTCCGGGCTGACCAACATGCACGGGTCCACGGGCGACATCATCTTCCTGGGCACCACCACCGAAGAGCTGGAGCCCACGTTCGCCGCGCTCACCGAGATCGGCTTCGACCTCGGCGGCTCGGGCTCGAACGTGCGGACCCCCAGCGCCTGTGTGGGGCAGGCCCGGTGCGAGTACGCGTGCTACGACACCATGGACGCCTGCAACACCATCACGCAGGTCTTCCAGGACGAGCTACACCGCCCGGCGTTCCCCTACAAGTTCAAGTTCAAGTTCGCCGGCTGCCCGAACGACTGCGTGGCCTCCGTGGCCCGCGCCGACATGTCCATCATCGGGACGTGGCGCGATGACATCCGCCAGGATGACGAGCGGATCAAGCAGTACGCCGAGGAAGGGCTGGACATCCAGGGCGCGGTGGTGGACAACTGCCCGACGAAGTGCATGGCGTGGGACGGCGAGAAGCTGGAGATCGACAACAGCAACTGCGTCAAGTGCATGCACTGCATCAACGCCATGCCGGAGGCGCTGCGTCCCGGTGAGGACCAGGGCGCCACGATCCTGTTGGGCTCGAAGGCCCCGATCGTGGAGGGCGCGCAGCTCTCGTCGGTCATGATCCCGTTCCTGAAGATGGAGCCGCCTTACGAGGAGATTCAGGACCTCGCCGAGGCGATCTGGGACTTCTGGGGCGAGCACGGGAAGAACCGTGAGCGTGTGGGTGAGCTGATCCAGCGGGTGGGCCTCGGGAACTTCATCGAGGAGATCGGGCTCGACCCGATCCCGCAGATGGTCGCCCATCCGAGAGACAACCCGTACATCTTCTTCGAGGAGTACTACGAGGTCGAGGAGGAAGAGGAAGAGTACGAAGAGGTGGAGGCGTAGGGTCGGAAGGACGCGACCCGTATCTCACTGACGCACACGGACTTTCGACCTGGAGGAGATAGAGATGGCAACGATGATGAAGGACAGAAAGACAGACATTGGCCCTCCACATTACGAGCAGTTCCTGCCGCCCGTGATCAAGCAGAACTACGGGCAGTGGAAGTACCACAAGATCCTGCGCCCGGGCGTGATGGTGCACGTGGCGGAGTCCGGGGATCAGATCTTCACCGTGCGGGCGGGCTCCCCGCGGCTGATGGGCACGAAGCGGATCCGCAAGTTTGCGGACCTCGCGGAGAAGTACTGCGACGGTCACCTCCGCTTCACCAGCCGGAACAACGTGGAGTTCCTGCTGACCGACGAGTCGAAGATTGACGCGTTGATCGAGGATCTGCAGGAGCTCGGGCACCCGGTGGGCGGGATCGGTCACGCGATTTCGAACATCGTGCACACGCAGGGGTGGGTGCACTGTCACTCGGCCGCCACCGACGCCTCGGGCGTGGTGAAGGCGGTGATGGATGACCTCAACGACTACTTCGATGGTACGGAGCCGGTGCCCGGGAAGCTCCGGATCGCGCTGGCGTGCTGCCTCAACATGTGCGGCGCCGTGCACTGCTCGGACATCGCGATCCTGGGCGTGCACCGTCGGCCGCCGAAGCCGACACACGAGACGCTGAACAAGCTGTGCGAGATCCCGAACGTGGTGGCCAGCTGCCCGACGGCGGCGATCCGGCCCACCACGGTGGACGGGAAGCCGTCGGTGGAGATCGACGAGGAGCTGTGCATGTACTGCGCGAACTGCTTCTCGGTCTGCCCGGCGCTGCCCATGGCCGATGCGCTGAATGACGGCATCAGCATCTGGGTGGGCGGAAAGGTCTCCAACGCCCGTTCGGAGCCGAGGTTCAGCAAGCTGGCGATCCCGTTCATCGAGAACGACCCGCCCCGCTGGCCGGAGGTGGTCGAGAGCGTCCGCAAGATCGTGGAGGTCTGGGTGGACGGCGCCAAGCCGTACGAGCGGATGGGCGAGTTCATCGAGCGAATCGGATGGCCGGCGTTCTTCGAGCGCACGGGCATCGAATTCCAGAAGGAGCACATTGACGACTACCGGTTCGCCGGCCTGTCGTACAAGCGCTCCGCACAGCTCAGGCATTAAGGAGAGCTACTCATGGCTGTCACAACAGAGCAGGTCGCCGACGCCATGTACGAGATGGTGGAGAAGTACCAGGGCAAGAAGAAGTTCAAGGCTCTGGACCTGACGAAGGCGATGAAAGAGCAGTTCGGTGATGAGGTCGACCGGAAGATGTGCAAGGAAGCGATCCGCGAGCTGATCGACTCCGGACGCTGCGTCTACACGTATTTCGGCGGCAGCTTCATCGAGATCCCGCACGAGGAAGGCGCGGCGGAAGGCGCGGGCTGACCTCTGAGGACAGGCTGACGGAGGGGATCTCCCCTCCGTCGGCCCGTGGGATGTCCCCCGTGCGGGGGGTGCAACAGACAACGACGCCCACGCCGGGCCGAGGGGGTCCGTACGGGCAAAATCGACGATCGCCAACCGGTCGCGAGGTGGTATTATGGCTGTCAAGAAGGTGAAGAAGGTCAAGAAGGTCGCCAAGAAGAAGAAGTCATACGGCGGGGGTGGTGGCGGCCGGGAGCAGTCGCCGCTGCGGCCGAAGCACGTCGAGAAACGACCGCCGTGCACCGACCGGTGCCCGAGCGGGAACCGGATCCGTGAGTTCCTGACCACGCTGGCCCAGGCCGAGAAGCTCGGGAAAAGCCGGGACGAGGCGCTGGCCGAGGCGTGGGAGATCTATACGGACACGAGCCCGTTCCCGTCGGTGTGTGGCCGGGTCTGCCCGGCGCCGTGCGAGACGGAGTGCAACCGGAAGGAGCTCGAGGACCCGCTCAACATCAACAAGGTGGAGCGGGCCATCGGCGACTACGGCCGGGAGCACGGGCTGAAGCTGAAGCGGCTGAGCGAGGAGAGCCAGCCGGAGCACATGGCGGTGGTGGGCGGCGGGCCGAGCGGCCTCTCGTGCGCCTACCAGCTGGCGCGACGCGGCTACGGCGTGACCGTCTTCGAGGCCATGGAGAAGGCCGGCGGGATGCTCCGGTACGGGATCCCCGGCTACCGGCTCCCGGAAGGCGTGCTGGATGAGGAGATCCAGCAGATCGTGGACCTGGGCGTGGAGCTGAAGACCGAGTCCAAGGTGGACGACCTGAACGCGCTGAAGCAGGAGTACGACGCCGTCTACGTGGCGCTGGGTGCGCAGCAGGGCGTGCAGCTCGGCCTGGAGGGCGAGGACGCGCCGAACGTGTTCAGCGGCGTGGACTTCCTGAACCGGTTCCACCACGGCGAGCAGCTGGATCTCGGTCCGGATGTGGTGGCCATCGTGGTGGGCGGTGGTGATACGGCCATCGACGCGGCCCGGATCTGCAAGCGCCTGGGCGCGAACGTGACCGTTCTCTACCGGCGCACGCTGGAAGAGATGCCCGCCATCAAGGAGGAGGTCGAGGAGGCGATCGCCGAGGGGATCCAGGTGGAGTTCCTGGCCGCGCCCGCCGGCTTCATCAAGGGTGACGACGGGAAGGTCACCGCCATGCGGGCGATCCGCATGGAGCTCGGCGAGCCCGACGATTCCGGTCGTCGGCGCCCGATCCCCATCGAGGGGAGCGAGTTCGAGATCCCCGCCAGCGCGATCATCTCCGCGGTGAGCCAGCAGCCGGACTTCACCGGGTTCGAGGAGCTGATCGAGGGGAAGGACTGGATCAAGGTCGACGACGAGGGGCACACCAAGCTCGATGGCGTATGGTCCGGCGGCGACGTGACGAACCTGGCGCTCGTGACCGACGCCGTGGGGCACGGCCGGCAGGCGGCCGAGTCGATCCACCGGACGTTCCGTGGCCTCGAGAAGAAGGAAGACAAGCGGGACGTGATCCACAGCGACAAGATGCTCCTGGATCATTACGAGAAGGCGGATCGTCACGAGCCGGGCCACCTGGACCTCGAGAAGCGGATGACCGACCTGGAGACCGAGGTGAACCTCGGCTTCAGCGAGGAGGAGGTGTTCGCCGAGGCGGACCGGTGTATGAGCTGCGGCTACTGCTTCGACTGCGAGAAGTGCTGGCTCTACTGCCAGGACGGGGCCATCGAGAAGCCGCAGGCGCCGGGCGAGCTGTACCGGTTCAAGCTCGGCAACTGTACCGGATGCTCGAAGTGCGCCGAGATGTGCCCGTGCGGATTCATCGAGATGGCGTGATGCCATGGAGATCCCGCGGGTGCTGGTCGCCGGGCTCAGCGGAGGCAGCGGGAAGACGCTGCTGACGGTCGGACTCCAGGCCGCGTGGCGCGGCCAGGGGTGGATGGTCGCGCCGTTCAAGAAGGGCCCGGACTATATCGACAGTGCGTGGTGCGCCTCCGCCGCGGACCGGCCGTGCCGGAACCTGGACCTGTTCCTGCACGACCCGGACACGCTGCGCCACGCCTTCATCCGCCACGCGCGGACCGCGGACTTCGCCGTTATCGAGGGCAACCGGGGCCTCCACGACGGGTCGGACCCGCAGGGCTCGTACAGCTCGGCGGAGCTGGCCAAGCTGCTGGAGACGCCGGTCATCCTCGTGGTGGACTGCACCAAGGCCACCCGTACCGTGGCGGCCCTGGTGCTGGGCTGTCAGCAGCTGGACCCGGCCGTGCCGGTCCGGGGTGTGATCCTGAACCGCGTCGGTGGGCGCCGGCACGAGACGGTGATCCGGGAAGCGGTCCGGGAGGCCACGGGGTTGCCGGTGCTCGGTGCGCTCCCGCGTCTCGACCACAACATCTTCCCGGAGCGGCACCTGGGGCTGCTGCCCCCCGCCGAGCACGCCCGGCGCCGGGCGGTGGTGCAGGAGGCGGCCGAGGTCGCCAGCCGCTACCTCGACCTGGAGGCCATCGAGGCCATCGCGCGGCAGGCTCCGCCGATGGACGTGCCGGACTTCGAGCCGGTAACGGCCCCGGCAGAGCCCCGGGCCCGGGTCGGGATCTTCCGGGATGCGGCGTTCCAGTTCTACTACCCCGAGAACATCGAGGCGCTGGATCAGGAGGGCGCCGAGGTGGTGGAGGTCTCGCCCCTGACCGACGCGGAACTTCCCGAGGTGGACGCCCTCTACATCGGGGGTGGATTCCCCGAAACGTTGGCCTCCGCCCTGACGGAGAACCACACGTTCCGGGCGTCGGTCCGCACCGCCGCCGAGGCGGGGCTGCCGATCTACGCCGAGTGCGGAGGCGCGGTATTCCTGGGCGAGGAGCTGGACTTCCAGGGCCGCCGTTATCCCATGGCCGGGGCGCTCCCGGTGGCGTTCGATTTCCAGGAGCGGCCGCGGGGTCACGGCTACACCGTGGTGGAGACGGTGGGCGAGAACCCGTTCTACGCGGTCGGGGAGACCATCCGCGGGCACGAGTTCCACCACACGTACGTGCGCAGTGCGGCCGATGACCTGGAGTGGGCGTTCCGGGTACGGCGGGGCTACGGCTTCGACGGTGAGCGCGATGGTCTCTGTCGCCACCGCGTCCTCGCCTCGTACACCCACGTCCACGCCCTCTCCTCCACGAGCTGGGCTCCCGGGCTCATGCGGGCGGCGCTGGCGTACCGGAACGACGCCGTCCCCGCGGGCTGAAGGAGGACCATGGCGATCATCACGATTTCACGGGGCACCATGAGCGGTGGTCGGGAGGTGGCCGAGTGCCTGGCGGCCAAGCTCGGCTATCCGTGCGTGGCGCGGCGGGTGCTCGAGGACGCCGCCCTGGAGCTGGGGCTCCCCGAGCACGTGGTCCGGGAGAAGTTCGAGACCACGCCGGACCTGTGGGCCCGGTTCAACCGGGATCGGGAGATCTATCTGCTGGCCGTCAAGACGGCGCTGGCGGACCGGTGCGTGGAGGGCCGGCTGGTCTATCACGGCATCGCCGGGCAGTTTCTGCTGGCCGATCTCCCGGCGGTGCTCCGGATCCGCCTGATCGCGCCGCTGGAGCGGCGGATCGGGTACCTGACCACGGAGCACCACCGGCTGACCGCGGAGTCCGCCCGTGCGTTCATCGACAACGTGGACAGCGAGCGGGAGCGCTGGGTCAAGGTCTTCTTCGACGCCGATGTGAACGACCCGTTCCTCTACGACCTCACGGTGAACCAGCGGTGGCTGACGGTGGACACCGCGTGCACCGGGATCGCGCGGCTCGTAGAGCACCCGATCTACGAGGTCACCGATGAGGTCCGGGCCAGGTTGAAGGCGTTCGCGGAGCGGTGCCGCCGCCAGCTCGACGCCCGGCTCGGTCGGGAAATGGAGGGGTGATCCGTGGCCATCATCGCGATCTGCAGAGGCACCAAGACGTACGGAACCGAGATAGCCGAGTGCCTGGCCCGGCGGCTCGACTACCCCGTGATCGGGGAGGAAGTGATCCAGGACGCGGCCGGGGAGCTCGGGGTCTCGGTGCAGGCCCTCGAGGAGCGGCTCACCGCGAAGCCGAAGCTGTGGGAACCGTTCTCCTCCATGCGGCGGACGTACCTGATGGCGGTGAAGACGGCCCTCGCCGAGAGGGTGGTGGACGGCAACCTGGTCTACCACGGGCTCACCGGCGGGCTCCTCCTCGGGGACCTCCCGGCGACCCTGACCCTGCGCTGCATCGCCCCCCTGGGGATGCGGGTCCGGGCGGTGATGAAGGAGTCGGGGATGCAATGGTCCGACGCGGAGGCCTACATCCGGGATATCGACTCGGCCCGCAGCCGCTGGGTCCGGGCGCTGCACGACAGGGAGATCTGTGACCCGGGGCTCTACGACGTGGTGATCAGCCTCGAGAGCCTCACGGTGGATGCCGCCTGCACCATGGTGGCGGCGATGCTCGATCAGCCGGAGTTCGAGCTGACCGAGGAGGTAAAGGGCGCGCTCCGGGATTTCCGGACGGCATCGCAGGTCATGCTTGCGATCCACCAGAACGAGGATCTCCGGGGGCTCGAGCTCGAGGCGGACGCGCGCGCCGGCCGTGTCACCATCCACGGCACGGCGCCCGCCCGGAGCAGCGGCAAGATCGGCGACCGGATCGCGGAGACCGCGCGGACGGTGCCCGGAGTGGAGGATGTTGAGCTGACGGTCGAGTGGTTCGACCCGTACCCGTGATCCGATATGCCTGATCGTCACCTGATACTCGTATTCGCGGCCGTGCTCGGGCTCCTCGCGCTGGGAGCGGAGCCGGTCTGTGCGCAGGAGGCCGCGGCCGCCACGGAGTCGGTCTTCACGGAGCCTGTAGCGGAGGAGGGGATCACGGCGTGGTGGGGGTTCTGGCCGATCACCCTGTTCGTCATGACGTTCGTGATGGGGATCCTGGCGGCGATGGCGGGAG
>CAZSBL010000087.1:1258-14523 GCA_964605205.1 uncultured Gemmatimonadaceae bacterium | reverse complement strand
GAACTTCTTTTGAGTTTGATCCGGGCACGGCAGGCTGGGCGGCGGAAGACGCAAGTTCTGCGTTGGCGGGGGCGTTCTTCGCCCGGAAAGGCAGCCTCGCCGGCACCCCGCTGCTCCGCCGGCCGCGCTGCCTTACCGGAAAAGACAGAAAGAACTCCGCGTATGCTCCGCGTCTTCGCGTCTCCGCGGTTCACCGGGCGCCCGCCCCGCCAGTGTACCCGGTGACCGCCCGGGTTGGCCGGTCGCGTCGGCAAGACACTTCGGTCCGGCTCGGCCACCGGAGTCGGCTCAGCCGCTCCGCTGCCTTCGGCGCGATTCTTCCAGCGCTGTACGGTGGTCCGATCCGCCAGACCGACGGGGGCAAAGATGGCCGACAATGCAATCCGCGCCGAAGGCGTCCGGATCACGCATCCGGACAAAGTGCTGTGGCCCGACATGGGGGTGACGAAGCGGGATCTGGCGGAGTACTGGCGGGCGGTGGCGGAGGTGGCGCTGCCCCGGATCCGCAACCGGCCGATCATGCTGCTCCGCTGCCCGTCCGGCACCGGGGAGCAGTGCTTCTACCAGAAGCACGCGAAGGAGTCGGTCCCCGACGCGGTCCCCCGGGTGGAGGTACCGGAGAAGGAGGGGAGGGCCACGTACCTGTACGTGAACGGCGTCGCCGCGCTCATGGGGCTGGTCCAGCTCGGGACGCTGGAGCTCCACGTCTGGAGCGCCCGCCGGGACCGGCTCGACCGTCCCGACCGGCTGATCTTCGACCTCGATCCCGATGAAGCGCTGCCCTTCTCCCGGGTCACCGGCGCGGCGCTCGACCTCCGGGATATCCTCCAGGAGCTGGGGCTCGAGAGCTTCGCCAGGCTGACCGGCGGGAAGGGGCTGCACGTGGTGGTCCCCATCGAGCGTCGGACCGACTGGGACGACGCCCGTGCGTTCGCCCGGGCGGTGGCCGACCGGCTCGAGGAAGAAGACCCCGACGGCTACACCACCGACAACGACAGGGAGAAGCGGAAGGGGAAGGTCTTCATCGACTACCTCCGCAACGCCCGGAACGCCACCACCATCGCCGACTGGTCACCCCGGGCCCGCAACGGCGCGCCGGTGGCCGTGCCGCTGGCCTGGGGCGAGGTCGGTCGGCGGGCGAAGAAGCCGCCCCGGTTCGGCATCGACCAGGTGCCGGGTCGGGTGAAGCAGGGCGACCCCTGGGAGGGGATCGACGGGGTGCGGCAGTCGATTACCGACGGGATGCGCGAGGAGCTGGGGATGTAGGAAGGGGTGGGCCGCGCCGCCGTCAGTCCTCGTCGACCTCTACATCGATCTCCAGCATCTCCGCCAGCCGATCCGGCGGCACCACCCCGGTCTGCCGCTTCCACTCCCGGCCTTCCTTGAACACGATGAGCGTCGGGATGCTGCGGATCCCGTAGTGCACGGCCATGGTGGGATTCGAGTCTGTGTCGAGCTTGGCGACCAGGAGCTCCCCGGCCATGTCCTCGGCCAGCGCGTCCAGCAGCGGGGCCATCATCTTGCACGGCTGGCACCAGTCGGCGTAGAAGTCCACCACCACGGGAACCTCGGTCCCCTTCAACGTCTTCTCCATGGACTGGTCGGTCACCTTGATCGGTCGGTCCAGGGGAATCGGCTTCTCGCACTCGCCACACCGCGGCTTCTCGCCCGCGCGGCTCAGGTCCACACGGTTCATGGTCTCGCAGAACGGACACATGACCGTGGCCTTCTTCATGGTGGTGCTCATACTCGTCCCGTGCAGTGTTCGTCTCCTGTCATCGCCCGGAATGATACCGCACCTGTGGGCGCGTGGGAACCCGCGCCGGACCGCCGTCCGGACCGGGTGCGCGCCACGTTGCGGGCGGGGTCGGCAGAGCCCAGATTGGGGGCGTTCGTTACTCCCCGACCCACCGACGAGCCCGCACACCCAGATGACCACGCCATCCGACGTGCCCGCGGCCCGCGCCGCACCGGACCCGGACGCACCGGGCCCCGACGCACCGGATCGCGACCGGGTTCGCGTCCGGTTCGGGGACTATCTCCAGGAGGTGGGCGTGGCCCACCGCCAGGTCCGGTACCGGGATGTCCTGGACGTGGCGCCCGGCACGGACGAGAAGGTCGAGCTGCGGGCAAAGGACGTCTACCAGATCCTGCGGCCGTACATCACGCCCCGCTTCAAGGAGCAGCTCAAGGCGGTGGCGCCGCTGGGCGTCTATCTGGTGCTGTTCCAGCTGCTGTTCCTGCGCCAGCCGGTGACCGGTGGCTGGACCGTCACGGTGGCGCTGCTGGCGGTCATCATCGGGCTCATGTTCTTCATGGAGGGGCTGCGGCTCGGGCTCATGCCGCTGGGCGAGCGGATCGGGGAGACACTGCCCCGGCGCTCGCACCTCGGGGTGGTGCTGGCGGTGGTCTTCGTGCTGGGCATCGGCGTGACGTTCGCGGAGCCGGCCATCGGCGCCCTGAAGGCCGCGGGCACCATCGTGATCCCGGAGCAGACGCCGCTGCTGTACGGGCTGCTCACGGCGAATAGCGGGCTCCTGGTGCTGGTGGTCGGGGGCGGTGTGGGGCTGGCCGCTGTGCTGGGCACGCTCCGGTTCGTCCACGACTGGAGCCTGAAGCCGCTGATCGTGGCCACGGTGCTGCCGGCGCTGGCGCTGACGGTGGTGGCCGTGCTGAGCCCGGGGAGGCGGGAGATCATCGGGCTGGCGTGGGACTCGGGGGCCGTGACCACGGGGCCCGTGACGGTCCCGCTGGTGCTGGCGCTGGGCGTGGGCGTGGCGGCGGCGGTGGGGCGGGGCAGCAGCAGCCTGTCGGGGTTCGGGATCGTGACGCTGGCGTCGCTGTTCCCGGTGGTCGGCGTGCTGTCGCTGGGGCTGCTGGCCGACCCGTCGCTGCCGGCGGCGGCGGCGGCGGAAGTGGCGGGCGGCTGGCTCGATGAGAGCCCGGTGGCGGAGATCGTGGCGGCTGTCCGGGCCATCCTGCCGCTGGTGGCGTTCCTGCTGGTGGTGCTGTGGACCATCGCCCGGGAACGGATCGCGCGCCCGGCCATCGTGACCTACGGGATCGCCCTGACCCTGATCGGGATGATGCTGTTCAACGTGGGGCTGGCCTACGGGCTGGCGGAGCTCGGCAGCCAGTCGGGTGGCGCGCTGCCCGCCGCGTTCACGACGGTGGACGGGGTGCCCGACTCGCCCATCTACCGGTTCGCGCTGGGTGTTGCGGTGGTGGTCCTGTTCGCTTGGGTCCTGGGCTTCGGCGCCACCATGGCGGAGCCGGCGCTGAACGCGCTGGGCATGACGGTGGAGGAGCTGACCAACGGTGCCTTCCCGAAGAAGCTGCTCATGTGGGCGGTGGCGGTGGGCGTGGGTATGGGGATCGCGCTGGGCGTGTGCAAGCTCATCTTCGGGTTCGAGCTGGCCTGGGTGCTGGTGGGCGGGTACCTGGGCGTGCTGATCCTGACGCTGCTGTCCACCGAGGAGTACGTGAATGTGGCCTGGGACAGCGCCGGCGTGACCACGGGGCCCGTGACGGTCCCGCTGGTCCTGGCCATGGGGCTCGGACTCGGTGAGGCGGTCCGTGCGCAGGACGGGTTCGGGGTCCTGGCCCTGGCGTCTCTGGGGCCCATCGCGGCGGTGCTGATCACGGGGCTCTACGTCCAGTGGCGGACGCGGGCGGAACGCGAGGTCTGACGGAAGGGGTTCGGAATGGCGGATCGTGCGATCGTGGTGCTGACGGAGGTCTCCCTGCTCACGTGTATCGTGCAGAAGGGGATGGCCGACCGCATTGTCGAGGCCGGCAAGGAGGCGGGCGCCCAGGGCGCCACGGTCTACTATGCCCGGGGATCGGGCGTTCGTGAGCGGTTGGGAATCCTGGGCGTGGCCGTAGAGGCGGAGAAGGAGGTCGTGAACATCGTGGTCGCCAACGACCAGGTGGACCGGGTCCTGGAGGCCATGTTCCTGGCGGGCAAGCTGGATACGCCGGGAATGGGGTTCATGTACGTCACGCCGCTGGAGAAGGCGGCCACCTTCATCCCGCCGGAGATGCTGGATCGGGTGAAGCGGAAGGCGGTGCGATGACGGCGGACGGACGCGCCATCGGCGCTGACGCCCCGGATGCCGGCGGGGACCGGCTCCTGGGGTGTGTGCTGCCGAAGGGCGCGGGTCTCGAGCTCATGAACCGCCTGTTCCGCGAGCAGGGCCTGACCCGGGTGGAGCTGCACTCGGCCCGGGGGTTCATGGGATCGGACCCGACGGGGCTGTTCAACCGGGTGGAGAAGGACTTCCTGCTGGCGGTGGTGGAGGAAGCCCGGGCTGACGAGCTCTTCGAGTGGATCTACCGGGAGGCGCGCGTGGCGGAAGCCGAGGGGCGGTTCCTGTACATGACCCGGCTCCACCGGGCCACACCGTTCGCGCTCCCGGAGGACGTGCCTCTCGAAGCGTGATGTGACCGGAGGAAGACATGGACAACCTGGGCCACGGCGGCGCCACACCGGAGCTGGTGGCCGCCGTGGCGGCGCTCCTCCTCATCGCCGCCGGCACCCTCGCCCTCACGAAGCGGGTCCGGCTCCCGTTCACCGTGGCGCTGGTACTCCTGGGGATCGGGATCGCCGAGCTGGCCGGCCGCGGCCCGCCGGCGCTCCGCGCGTTGACCGCATGGGAGCTCTCGCCCGAGGTCATCCTCTTCGTCTTCCTGCCGACGCTCATCTTCGAGAGCGCGTTCAACCTCGACGCCAGGCAGCTGCGCCGGAACCTCGCACCCGTCCTCACGCTGGCCATCCCGGGGCTCCTCCTCTCCACCACCATCATCGGTACGCTGGTCTGGCTGGCGACACCGTTCGACTTCCTCCCGAGCCTGCTCCTGGGCTCGATCCTCAGCGCCACCGACCCCGTAGCCGTGATCGCGCTCTTCCGGCAGCTGGGCGCGCCGCAGCGCCTGACCGTGCTGGTGGAGGGCGAAAGCCTGTTCAACGACGCCACCGCCATCGTGGTCAGCCGCATCATCGTGGGCGTGCTGGCCGCCGGGACCGTGGGCGTGGAGCTGGTGGTGGAGGGCGCCCTCGGGTTCCTGGTGGTCTTCTTCGGCGGCGTGCTGGTGGGCTGGGCCGCGGCGGTGCTCACCGGCTGGGTCCTGGGCCGGGTCCACGACGATCCGCTCATCGAGATCACCCTCACCACCGTCCTGGCCTACTTCTCCTTCTACATCGCCGAGGAGGCCCTCCACGTCAGCGGCGTGATGGCGGTTGTGGCGGCGGGGCTGACGCTGGGCGGCTGGGGCCGGTCCAAGATCTCGCCGGCGGTCTCCGGCTACCTCGAGCACTTCTGGGAGTACCTGGTCTTCGCGGCCAACGCCCTGATCTTCCTCATGGTGGGGCTCCGCGTGGAGCTGGCCGGGTTCGCCGGGATGCTCGGCCCCCTCGGCGTGGTCATCCTGGCCATGCTGCTGTCCCGGGCGCTGGTGGTCTACGGGCTGGTCCCCATCAATACGCGGCTCGGGGCGGAGCCGATCTCCCGCGGCTACCAGACCGTCATGGTCTGGGGCGGGCTCCGGGGCGCCATCGCGCTGGCGCTGGTCCTCTCCCTGGGCGACGCCCCCTGGAGCGACGCCTTCGTCACCCTGGTCACCGGCGCCGTCCTCTTCACCCTGGTGGTGCAGGGACTGACCATGGAGCCGCTGGTCCGGGGGCTGGGGCTCGACCGGCCGCCACTGGTCGACCGCTTCGCCCGGGTCGAGGGGCGACGGGCGGCGAAGCGGACGTCGCTGGAGCGGATCCCCGAGCTCCAGCGGAGCGGGCTGTTCAGCGCCCGGATCGCCGGCCGGCTCCGGGCCGAGCTGGAGGCCGATCTGGCGGAGGTCGACGCCGAGCTGGACCGGCTGAAGGCGTCGGAGCTGGAGCCCGGCGACGAGCGTCGACTCCTCTTCCTGCGCGGCTTCCAGGTGGAGCAGCGACGGTACTACTCGCTCTTCGCCCAGGGCCATGTCTCCGAGACCGCCTACCGCGACCTGGCCCACTCGGTCGAGCTCCAGGTCGAGGCCATGCGCCACCACGGACGGCTCCCGGAGTACACCATCCGGCCGCCGGAGGACAGGACCTACCGCGACGACGCGCTCCGGGCGCTCGAGCACGCCCCCGGGCTCTCCGGCGCCGCGGAGGCGGTCCGGACCCGGCGGGCGGCCCGGGACTACGAGGTCGCCTGGGGCCGGCACCTGGCCAGCGGCGGCGTCCTCGATGAGCTGGACCGGCTGGCCCGGGCCGGGTCGCTGGGCGACGCCGTGACCGAGGATGTCCGGGCCCGGTACACCGCCTGGCACGACGCCGCCAAAGAGCGCCTCGACGTGGTGGCCGAGCTCTTCCCCGAGTTCGTGCGCACCATGCAGGAGCGGCTGGCGGACCGGCTCGTGGCCCACGCCGAGCGGGAGGCGCTGGAGCGGCAGGTGGAGAGCGGCCGGATCCCCGAGGGCGTGGCCTCGCCGGAGCTGGCCCGGCTCTGGCGCCGGATCCGGCAGTCGAAGGCGGCCACCAGCGAGGCGCTCCACGCCCGACCCGAGGAGCTGCTCCGCACCGTGCCCCTCTTCGCGCCGGTCCCCGCCGACCAGTTCGCCCGGCTCGCCGAGCGCCTCGAGCACCAGACCATCCCGGCGGGCACCAGCATCGTGCGACAGAGTGAGAAGGGCGACGCCCTCTACCTCATCGCTCGCGGCGTGGTCCGGGTTTCGCGTAGGGAGTCCGACGGTCAGGAGCGCGACCTGGCCACCCTCCTCGCCGGCGACTTCTTCGGCGAGATGGCGCTGCTCACCGGCGAGCCGCGCACGGCCACCTGCCGGGCGGTGACGCCGTGCGCGGTCTACCGGCTGACGCGGGCGGACTTCGAGGAGGTGCGGCGCGCGCACCCGTCGATCCAGGAGGCGCTGGCCGAGGTGGAGCGCGAGCGGCGAGAGCAGCTGACGAGGACCTGAGGAAAGGGAAGGGTGAAGCCATGACCCCCAAGCGGATCGGCAAGCACATCGGCGGCGGCCCGGAGCCCGACGACGAGCGTCGGCGCCGCGAGCGTGACGAGGCGCTGAAGGAGGCCCTCAGCCGGTGGGCCAGCGGCGTCTCCATCGTCGCCGTACGCGACGACGGGAAGGTCCACGCCCTCACCGTGAGCGCGTTCATCCCCGTCTCGCTGGAGCCGCCCTCCGTGCTCATCAGCCTCGGACCCAATGCGTCCGCGCTCCCGTACCTCGACCCCGGCACGACGTTCACCATCAACCTGCTCACCATGAGTCAGAAGGGGCTCGCCTCCCGCTTCGCCGATACCTTCCCCGTGGGCCCGAGCCCCTTCGCCGCCCAGGGGCCGCCCGTCATCCCCGACGCCCTGGCCTCGCTGGTCTGCACCGTGGACGAGATGCTCCGGCGAGGCGATCATACCCTCGTGATCGGGCGGGTGGAGGCCGCGGAGACCGGGCCGGAGGAGCCGGCACTGACGTACTATCGCAGAGATTACCATTCCGTGGGGTGATATGAGAGAAGAGAGGCGCGGAGGCGCGGATGCGCGGAGTGGCCCGAGCAGTGGCCCGAGCAATGGGGGCGCGGCTCCGGATGGCGAGGGGGGTTCAGTGGACGCCGACCTCGAAGCGGCGGCGGCCCGGGGCGTGCGGACGAGGCTGTTCACCATGCTCATCACCCTGGTGGCCGGAGTGGTGGTGTTGGTGAGCGCAGGGCTCTGGGTGGTGGGGACCGGGGCGTACGACGTGGCCGCTACCGAGGAGCACTGGCCCATCACCGAATGGGCGCTCTCCACGCTCCAGCACCGGTCGGTGGCGAAGCGGGCCGAGCTGCCCGTCCCGATCCCCCACGAGGCCGCCGCCATCGACCACGGCTTCGAGCATTTTCACGCTATGTGCGTGGAGTGTCACGGGGCGCCGGGCTTCAATCGCGGCGAGAGCGGCCAGGGGCTCAACCCCACGCCGCCGCGTCTCGAGGAGGAGGCCCGCGAGTGGACGGACGCCGAGCTCTTCCGGATCACCAAGCACGGGATCCGCCTCGCCGGCATGCCGGCCTTCGGGCCCACCCACACCGACGAGGAAATCGCCGGGATCGTGGCGTTCATCCGGGTGCTGGAGGAGATGACGGAAGAGGAGTACGCGGAGCGGGTCCGGATGCTGGAGAGCGGCGAGGCGATGCACGAGCATTAGGACCTCCGCACCCGTACGAGGCACGCGCACGGGGGTTTTGTACCGCTCCCTTTTCCCGAGGGGCGAAGCGCCCCAGACTACACGGACACCGACCACTTCCGATCCGTGGAGTCGATATGCGACCGACCCGAGGCCCCTTCCGCCCGTTTCTGACTGCCACCCTCGCCGCCGCACTCGCGGTGACCGCCGCCCTCCTCACCCTGGCGGTGGGGCCGGACCCGACCGCGGCCCAGGGGGCCATGGCCCCGGCAGCGGCCCCGGCCCCGACCCTGGTCCCCGACTCCGCCGCCCAGAACGGCTACTATCGTCAGCCGGCCATCCGGGGAGACATGGTCGTCTTCCAGGCCGAGGGCGACCTGTGGCGGGTGCCGGTCAACGGCGGCGACGCGACGCGCCTCACCACCCACCCGGAGCAGGAGGCCGACCCGGCCCTCTCGCCCGACGGCGAATGGCTGGCGTTCACCGCCACGTACGAAGGGCCGCGGGAGGTCTACCTCATGCCGGTGGCCGGCGGCTCGCCCCGTCGCCTGACGTACGAAGGGAGCGCCACGGTCCGGGGGTGGACGCCGGACGGGGAGATCCTGTACGCCACGCGTCGCTACTCGACGCTGCCTCAGGCGCACCTGGTCAAGTTGGATCCGGAGACGCTGGATCGGGAGATCATCCCGCTGGCCGATGCCGCCGACGGGACGTGGGGCCCGGACGGCGCCCTCTACTTCACCCGCTTCTTCCCACAGTCGAGCAACACGAAGCGGTACATGGGCGGCACGGCCCAGGACGTGTGGAAGTGGATCGGCGTGGGGATCGAGGCCGAGGAGCTCACCGGCGACTGGGACGGCACGAACCGGACGCCCATGTGGCACGACGGCCGGGTGTACTTCGTCAGCGACCGCGACGACCACAAGAACCTCTGGTCCATGGCGCCCGACGGCTCGGACAAGCGGCAGCACACGGAGCACGCGGGGTGGGACGTGCTGGAGCCGTCGTACGACCCGGGCGGCGGCGGCCGGATCGCGTATCAGCTCAGCGCCGACCTGCGGGTCTACGACATCGCGACGGACACGGACCGGCTCATCCCCGTCCGCCTGGTCAGCGACTTCGACCAGTCCCGGGAGCGGTGGCTCTCGGATCCCATGGACTACCTCGACGCCTGGGCGCTGGACGAGGACGGCGATCGCCTCGGCGTCGTCGCCCACGGGCGCGTCTTCGTGGCGCCGGCGGGCGAGGACGCCGCCGGCCGCGTGTTCCAGGCGACGCGCCACCAGGGCGTCCGCTACCGCGACGTCCTCTTCCGGCCCGGCACCGATGAGCTGCTGGTCCTCTCCGACGAGACCGGCGAGGTGGAGTGGTGGCGGGTGCCCGAGACCGGGATCGGTGAGCCCGAGCAGGTCACGGAGGGCGGCGACAACGTCCGCATGGGCGGCGTCGCCTCGCCCGACGGCCGCTGGGTGGTCCACTGGGACCATGACCAGCGCCTCTGGCTCACCGATGTTCGCAACGGCCGCACCGAGCGCATCGACTTCTCCGCCCGGCGGGGTTGGGTCGCGCCCGTCTGGTCCGACGACTCCCGCTGGTTCGTCTACGGCAAGCCCGCGGACAACAGCATGATGCGGCTCTGGCTCTTCGACACCAACGCCGGCCGCGCGTGGCCCATCACCAGCGACCGGTACAACTCCACGTCGCCCACCTGGGGCCCCGACGGCGAGTGGCTGTACTTCCTGTCGGACCGGAACTTCCGGTCGCTGGTGGGCAGCCCCTGGGGCACGCGGCAGCCGGAGCCGTACTTCACCGACGAGTGGAAGCTCTACGGCCTGGCGCTCCGGCCGGGCGTGGACGACCCGTTCGCCTCGCCCACGGAGCTGGATCCTCGGAGCGGGGACGGCGAGGCCGAATCAGGCGACGAGGCCGGCGGCGACGTCGTCGTCGAGATCGAGCTCGCGGGCATGGAGACCCGCCTGGTGGAGGTCCCCATCGAGCCCGGCAACTTCAACGCGCTGGACCGGGCCGGCGGCCACCTGTACTGGATCGACCGGCCGCTGGGCGGCGACGGCGCGAACCTCATGGCCGCCGCCATCGGCCCGGCCCCCGAGCCCGAGGCCATCGCCGAAGGCATCCAGGGCTACCGGCTCAGCGGCGACGGGTCGCGTATGGCCGTCCGGCAGCGCGGCAGCTTCTACGTGGTGCCCGCCAACGGCGGCGAGGTCACCTTGAACGACGACGTCCGCGTCGACCTCTCCGGCGTCCGGTTTTCCATCATCCCCCGGGAGCACTGGCGCCAGCTGTTCGTGGACTCGTGGCGCCTCGAGCGCGACTACTTCTGGGATCCCGATATGTCCGGCATCGACTGGCCCGCCATGCGCGAGAAGTACGAGCCGCTGGTCGACCGCGTCCGCACCCGGGACGAGCTCCGCGACATCCAGGCCCAGATGGCCGGCGAGCTGGCCACCCTCCACACCTACGTCTACGGCGGCTTCGACCGCGACGATGACCTGGCCATCGACATCGGGTTCCTCGGCGCCCGCCTCGAGCCCGCGCCCGACGCCGGCGGCTGGCGGGTGGTCCATATCTATCGGGCCGACCCGGACCAGCCCCACCGGGCGTCGCCGCTCCGCAGCTGGGGCACCGACGTCCGCGAGGGCGACGTCGTCACCGCCATCAACGGCGCCCCCCTCGCCGACGCGGCCGACCCCCAGGCGCTGCTCCGCGACCGGGTCGGAGAGCAGGTCCGCCTCACCCTCTCACGGGACGGCCGGCCGATCGAGACCGTGGTGGAGCCGATCTCGGCGGGCCAGGACTCGGACCTCCGCTACCACGAGTGGGAGTACACCCGTCGCATGACCGTCGAAGAGGAGAGCGACGGCGCCATCGGCTACGTCCACCTCCGGGCCATGGGCGGGGGCAACATCGAGGAGTGGTACCGCGAGTACTACCCCGTCTTCGACCGCCAGGGGCTGATCATCGACGTGCGCCACAACCGCGGCGGCAACATCGACGCGTGGATCCTCGAGAAGCTCATGCGCCAGATCTGGATGCTCTGGCAGCCCCGCGTCGGCGACCCGTACTGGAACCTCCACTACGCGCCCCGCGGCCATCTGGTGGTCCTCGTGGACCAGCACACCGCATCCGACGGTGAGGCCTTCGCCGACGGGTTCCGCCGACTGGGCCTCGGCCCCGTCATCGGGATGCGCACCTGGGGCGGCGAGATCTGGCTCACCAGCTCCAACCGCCTGGTCGACCGCGGCATCGTCACCGCCTCCGAGTTCGGCGTCTACTCCGCCGACGGCTCCGAGTGGCTCATCGAGGGCTGGGGCCTGGTCCCCGACATGGTGGTGGACAACCGCCCCTACGCGTCGTTCAGAGGCGAGGACGCCCAGCTCCAGGCCGCGCTGGAGTACCTGCGCCAGCAGATCGCCGAGGACCCGCGGGAGATCCCCGGGCATCCGCCGTACCCGGACAAGTCGGTCCCGGAGAACGCGGCGGAGGGGGGCGGCGGCTCCTGACCCCTGTGCCTGTGCATGTGCCTGTGCTTGACCCCTGACCCCCCATCGGCCTTCGGGTCGAGGGTCCGGCACAGGCACAGGCACAGGCACAGGGGAGGAACAGCCCTCGCGGCCCGTCGTGATTGCGGTGTATCGTGGCGGGCCGCATCTTTTTGGGCAGACGACACCGTACCGGGCCCGGCTTGCGTCACTCGAAGCCCTTCGACGAACCCCCAGAAGCCGCCCGGTAGGAACGGACGGTTATGTGCATGTTTGCAAATGCCCCACGGTTGACCGGCGGGTTCCGGCGATTGCCCGAAAGCGTTCGGGTATCTCCCGACGCGTGATGGTAAACGGGGATGGAATGCGTTGGGGCATCGCTACAAATGAGTTAGCCGCCATTTGCCCGCGTGAGGGGAACGGAGCAGATTCAAAGCCATGACAGTTGATCGGGAAGTGATCGAGAGGATTTGCGTGCAAAACGATGTTGCGCTGCTACGGGTCTTCGGTTCCGCCGCCCGGGGTGAGGACACTGTCCAGAGTGACATCGATCTTCTTGTGGAGTTCACTGAACCCAAAGGCCTTCTCGACCTGGTTGGTCTCGAGCAGGAGTTCGAGGAGGCACTGGGGCGCAAGGTGGATTTGGTGACGGCGGGGGCCTTGAGCCCTTACTTTCGAGACCAGGTGCTGGGCGAAGCCCGGGTGCTCTATGAGCGCGCAGCCTAGGGACCGCCCCTACCTGCAGCACATTCTCGATGCGGTTCTCCGCATCGAATCCTACCTCGAAGACGTAGACCGTCAGCAATTCGATAAAACGCCACTGCTTCAGGACGCAGTGATTCGCCAGCTACAGATCATCGGAGAAGCGGCAAAGCGTTTGTCCGAAGACCTGAAGGAGTCGCTATCCGCTATCCCATGGAGGGAGATAACGGGCATGCGCGTTGGAGCTTGCGGCCAGGCACACTGTTATAGGAGGTACTGATTCCCGTGGCTTTGGGTATCGATTCGAACAGACTGAGTGACCGCGTTACCTCGCGGTTCAGGAAGCACGCGAGGACGTGGGCCGGACTCTGTCTGGGGCTGGGGCTGGCCGGGGTCATGGCGTGCGAAACGCCGGAAGAGCCAGCCCCCGAGACCATGGAGGTCGTCGAACTCACGTACGATGGTGCTGACAGACAGCTCGACCTGTTCGCCGAGGCCAGCGCTCCGGACGTGCGGTTCTCCTGCGAGATCTTCGGAACGGACTATCGTGCGAGTGCCACGGGAACGTTGTCCGCCTCCGTTCCCGCACCGCTCTTACGACACGGCCGGACATACCGTGCATCATGTTCTGCGGGGGACGGAAGCGCCCAGAGCGATCCCGTGAGCGTTCCCGGCAACGATGCGCCGGTCATCGATGCGTCTGCGCAGGCTCCGGTACTGTATGGCGAGCCGCTCTCGCTGCCGCTATCCGTGACGGATGACGACCTGTCCGAGGTCCGCGTGGGCTGGGGCGATGGGGAGGTCGATACCCTGGACGCGTCAGGCAGCCTGGAGACGACGCTGTCGCATACCTACACGGCCGGCGGCACCTACACGATCACCGTCGAGGCGACGGACACCGCAGACCTT
>CAZSBL010000087.1:0-1158 GCA_964605205.1 uncultured Gemmatimonadaceae bacterium | reverse complement strand
AGGCCGCCATGGGCCGGAACGACGGACCCGACAGGAACGGCCGACGCCGAGCAGACGATAGCGTACCACTTCAACGATGCGGTCACTGCCGGCACGCGCGCGTCCGTTGAGGACGAGATGGTCAACGGGCTCGCGTATCTTTCCGCCGGTCTTCGCTGGACGATGCGTGGCGAAGAGGTGGACGAGATCCCTGACGACCGAGAGGTGGTGCGGATCGTCGGCGATCCGAACGGATTCAATCCAGGTTCGAATTCTAAGACCTTTACCTGGGGCTGTACGGGAGATATGTTCTATCGGATGAGCAGTTATTACGATATCTCTTGGAATGGGGTCCGAGATGAACTGTTCTCGGCGCGTGGCCATTCGATACGCGATTACAGCGGTCAGAGCAATAGCGGCTTGCTCGACGAGTCCACGCAAGAGTACAACTCCATCGCGCAGCGCATCGTCGCGGCGGGAGTGGCATTCCCCAATATAACTCGACTCTGGCTGGGCGTCGACACGCTCGAGCTCCAGCAGAAAGGCATGTGGTACGATCCGCGAACGACCTCTTCTGCGTCTGTCTCCAGTGGTGTAACGCCAGCGGCGCCAGGGTCTACCAGGCGACCCCCGGTGCCCTCGCATCACCGCGCCCGGCCGCGCCTGGACCCCCTGCGATAGGACGGATCCGGCACCGGCGACCTTTCCGCACACCACGCACCGCCCTCAGCCGGCCGAGCGCACCGCCTGACGGGTTTCCAGTCCCGCATATTCGGTTACGCGTGAAGTGTGGCATGGCGGGCCAGCTGCGGACCCGTCCAGCAGCCGCGCCGACCGGTGAGTGGAGCAGAAGGAAGGAAACCGCACCCGGTAGTGGTTGTGCCCACAGGTCGCGGCTGCGCACGCCGGCTAGAACGCGGCTGCCGTCTGCGCTCGCTGGCGTTTGCTTCGGAGTATCCGGCAGCAGCCGGCTGGGTGCTGGTGAGATGCACGCAGTTTCGATGGTTGCTGAGCCGGTGCAGGGTGTGGAGGCCGGACCAGCAGCCTTTGTCCGGTAAGTGGCCTGCGCCTTAGGTTGCGGCGTTACACATAATGCAGGAGGCTCTCATCCCGATGGCTTTGGGCGTGGCGTTGAATAGCGGGAGGGACGGCGCAATGTCTCGGTTCAGGAAGCGCGCG
>CAZSBL010000086.1:10005-14654 GCA_964605205.1 uncultured Gemmatimonadaceae bacterium | reverse complement strand
CCTCGCCGGCATGCCGCCCCGCCGCCGGCCGCGCCGCCTCGCCGCAACAAGAAAAGACTCCGCGTATGCTCCGCGCCTTCGCGCCTCCGCGGTTGACCAGGCGCCCGCCCCGCCCAAGCCTCCGGGAGCCGACGCTGGCTCCGCTTCACCCACTCCCGTGGTCTAAGCCCGCAGCTGCTGGTTCCCCTCGAACCACTCCAGCAGCCGGTCGGCGGCGGCGTCGGAGTAGAGGATGGGGGTCCCGCCGCCGGCCCGGATCGCGGCGGCGTCGTCTTCCTCGAAGACCCGGACCAGGACCGGGACGCCGGAAACGTGCTCGAGGACGCGGAGGTTGTCCTCGGGGCGGCGGATGGTGGAGGCGATGATGCCGGCGGTCCGGGCGCGGGCCTGCTCGAGGACGGCGGTGTCGGTGGCATCGCCCCGGATGACCGGGATGTCCGCCTCCCGCAGCCGTGCCACCACGTCGGGGTCATCGTCGATCACCACCACGTCGCAGCCGGAGGCCACGAGGGTCTCGACCAGTGGGAGGCCGGTGGTCCCGGCGCCCATGACCAGTACGTGCCCCACCGATGGCGGCGTGATGGGGACCTCGCCCACGCTGCGCAGGGGGTGCAGGTGCATCAGCCACCACGCCACCCGATTGCGGGCCACCATCGGGGTGAGGAGCATGGTCAGGAGGGTGACCAGCGCGATGGTGGTGAACGTCGACGGGCCGATCTGGCCGGCCAGCACGCCATAGAGCCCGATGACCAGCGACAGCTCGCTGGTCTGGGAGAGGAGCAGCCCGGCCTCGATGGCGGGGCGGGCCGAGAGCCCGGTGCGCTCCGCGATCCAGGTCACGAGCGGCGGCGTGACCAGGACCACCACGGCGGCCAGCGCCAGCGCGTGCCCCAGCTCCCCGAGCCCCGGCACGCCGATGACGGCACCCAGGGCGGTGAAGAAGATGGCGGTGAAGAAATCGCCGATGGGCGCCAGGATCGGGCGGACCACGGCGTCGGCGGGGAAGCGGGCCAGCGCCACACCGGCCAGGAACGCGCCCACCAGGATCGGCACGCCCATGAGGTCGGCGGCGCCGAGGAAGATGAAGAGGACGGCCAGCACCGCCAGCAGGAGCGGCTCGTCTTCCCGGTCGAGCCGGACCAGCCGGGGCGCCACCCAGCGGGCGGTGGCGGCGGCCATGGCGCCCAGCGCGGCCACGGCCAGGAAGCCCCGGGCCACGGCCTCCGGTCCCGCGTCCACGCCCGTGATCACCGGGATCATGGCCAGGATCAGGAGGTCCTGGACCAGGATCACGCCGATGACCAGGCGGGCAAACGGCTCGTAGAGCTGCCGGCGTCGTCGCAGCAGCCGGATGATGACCAGCGTGGAGCTGGCGGTGAGCGCCAGCGCCAGGAACGCGGCGGGGACCAGCTCGATCCCCAGCGCCAGCGATACGGCCAGCCCGCCCAGCCCCAGCGCCAGGAACTGGATCACCCCTACCCGGAGCACCCGGCGAGGCTCGTCGAGCAGGCTCCGGGGATCGAGGTCGAGACCGGTGACGAACAGGAGGAAGGTCACGCCCAGGATCAGCGTGCTGTCCAGCAGATCCACCGGCACCGCGCCGGCCACCAGTACGCCGGCCACGAGCAGCCACGGCACCGGCGAGGTGCGGAGGGCGCGGGCGATCCCGTGGGCCAGCGCCGCGGCGGCCAGGAGGAGGGTGATGCCGATCATGGGACCTCGCCCGTCATGGGATCGCGCCCATCATCGGATCACCCCGGCGTCGCGGAGTGCGGCGGTCATCTGCCGGATCCCGTCGTACTTCGAGACCATGAGGTAGGTGGCGCCGTGGTCCTCGAGCTCGTGGGCCAGCCGGGCGTCAAAGGCGTGGATCGCCGACGGCACGCCCGCCGCCCGGGCACGGTACGCCATGAGATTGTTCGCGTCCTGGATCTGCAGTGCCGAGACCAGCAGCTTCGCCCGCTCCAGCCCCGCGTGCTCCAGCACCTCCGGGTGGTCGGTGTTCCCCTGGAGCGTATGCGACGCGCCCGCCGGCAGCTCCCGGCGCAGCGCTTCCAGCTTGGCGGCGTCCACGTCCACGGCCAGCACCGTCTCGCCCCGCTCCGCCAGCGATCGGACCAGCCGCCGGCCCAGCGTGTTCATGCCCACCACGATCACGTGGTCCGAGAGCCCCGGGTCCGGGGCGGGCTCCGCCGGCGCAGGGGGTCGGAACAGCCCCAGGAGCCCGGTGCGCCGGACCGTCGCGTACACGCCGTCGCCGGCCTGCACCAGCACCGCCGACGCCCCGATGGTCACCAGCCCCACGGCGCCCACCACCGAGATGAACGACGCGTCCACCAGCCCCACGCCCAGCGCCAGCGATGCCACGATGAACGAGAACTCGCTGATCTGTCCCAGCGTCAGCGACGCCAGGAAGCTGGTCCGCTCGCCGTACCCGAGCCGGGGGATCAGCGCCATCAGGATCGCCGGCTTGCCCACCAGCACGAACGCCGACAGCGCCAGCACCACCGGCCACGCCGCCAGCGCCGCGCCCAGCTCCATGTGGGCGCCCAGCGTCACGAAGAAGACGGCCAGGAAGAAGCTCACCAGCGGGTGCACCCGGCGCGCCAGCTCGTGGCTGTACGGCAGCTGCGCCAGGCTGATCCCCGCGATGAACGCGCCCAGCTCGATGGACAGACCCAGCAGCTCCGACGCCAGGATGAACGCGAACGCCCACGTCAGGCTCCAGACGAACACCGCCTCCAGCGAAGACGACAGCCAGCGGAAGAGCGGAGGGAGCAGCCACCGCGTCGCCACGTAGGCGACCACCAGGAGCGCCGTCATCCCGGCGCCCGCCTCCGCCACACCGCGGCCCACGCTCGCCAGGCCGATGCCTGCCGACCCCGTGGCGGCCGGGTCCTCGAGGCCCGCAAGGAGCGTCAGCGCGATGACCACCGCCACGTCCTGGATCAGCAGCACGCCCACCGCGATCCGGCCGTAGACCGCGTCCAGCGCGTCCCGCTCCTCCAGCAGCTTCACCACCACCACCGTGCTGCTGAACGTCATGGCCAGCGCCACCAGCGCCGCCGACGCGCCGGTGAAGCCCAGCGCCAGCGCCAGCGCCCAGCCGAGCCCCAGTGTCAGCGCGATCTGGCCGATTCCCGCCACCACCGCCACCCGGCCCACGTCCCGGATCTTCTGAAGGCTCAGCTCCAGCCCCACCAGGAACAGCAGCAGCGCGATCCCAACCTCCGAGATCAGCTCCAGCACCTCGCCCGGGTGTAGCAGGTGCGTGACGGGGCCCAGCACCAGACCCGTCACCATGTACGCCAGGATCGCCGGCACCCCGATGGCACGGGCCGCCAGGACCACGGCGGCCGCGGCGATCAGGATGAAGCCGAGGTCGCGAAGGAGTGGGTAGTCGGTCATGGCGGGGAAGCTAGGGGCTCGGCTTCGCCTCGCAACAGGCGCGACGGTCGGCCCTCCGGGCCTCCCGTGCGCGCATCAGGCTCGGCAGGGCCTCGCATCAGGCGCCGGCCCTTCGGACCGGCGCATCCGGCTCGCTCGGCTCGCAGCGGCCCGCCTGCGGCGGGCAACAGGCGCGGCTGCGCCGCGCAACAGGCCCGCTGCGCGGGCAGGGCGGGGCCCTGTGGGCCGCCGCAAGGCGCGGCCTTCGGCCGCAGGGCGCCCGGCCTGACGGCCGGGCGTGCGGCTCGCTGCGCTCGCCGGTCAGTTCAGGCCGTGCAGGCGCTGATGCTGGTGCTGGTGCTGGTGGCCGTGATCGTGGTCGTGACCATGGCCGTGGCACGCCTGCTCGTCGGTCATCTCGGGGAGGTCGCCGGCCACGTAGGCCTTCACGGCATCCTCCACCAGCCACTCGTCGGCCACGAACACGGACAGCCCCGCGCCCCGGAGCTTCGCCAGGGCGTTCCGCCCCAGCCCGCGGCACACGACGGCGTCCACGCCCAGCCCCTGGATGCTGGCCACCGGTGTGCACTGACCGTGGGCGTGGTGCTCGTTGGTGTTGATCACCGTCCGCAGCGTCCAGCCGTCGGTGTCCACGATGGTGTAGTACGGCGCCTGGCCGAAGTGCGCGGACAGCCTCGCCCGCAGCCCTTCTTCGTCCGCCGTCGGTATGCAGATCTTCATGGTTCGTCTCCGTTTCCGATGCGCAGCGCGGCACTCTCCAGCACCGCCCGCGCCAGTTTCTCCCGCCCCGACTTCAGCAGTCGCTGCACCGTACCCCGTGACACGTTCATCCGGTGGCCGGCGCCGGCCTGGTCGAGGCCCTCCACGTCGCACAGACGGATCGCCTCCAGCTCATCCAGCCGCAGTTCCACCACCTCGAGCTCACCCATGGGGATCGCCCGGGGCTTGAACATCCGGTCACCGTGGAACTGCCGGCACCGTCGCGGCTTTCGAGGTCTGGGCATGGCTCTCTGTTCTGTGCATATGCACGATACAGCGGCGCGCTGTTGCGCGCAACCGGCGCGGCGGGGCCGCGCAACGGGCGCCGGCCCTTCGGTCCGGCGCATCAGGCCGCCTGCGGCGGCAACCGGCGGCCTTCGGCCGCAGGGGGCTCACTTCGTTCGCAGGGGGCTCGCTGCGCTTCGCAAGGGGGCTCACTTCGTTCGCAGGGGGCTCGCTGCGCTTCGCAAGGGGGCTCACTT